>JAAZLQ010000041.1 GCA_012799255.1 Bacillota bacterium | reverse complement strand
TGACCCACGTGAAAAAACAACCAAAGCTATCATAAAGCAGTTTGACTTCAACGCCCTCTTGGGCTTTTTCTTTCAAAATATTGATCAGTTCTTGGCCCCTACGATCATTATGAATAGTGAAATACTGGACATGGATATGATCCTGAGCGTCACGAAGATCTTGAAAAAGTTGCTCAAATTTAGGTTCACCATTAGTATAAATCTCCACATCGTTATCAGAAGAAACCATACTTCCACAGCAACGAACGTGAAACGTCTGCATATCAGAAAGAATGTCCGGGCTAGGCCCGGAATTCACCTCTAGGATACGATCTAATTCATTAAATTGATGTCGATGGCGTCGGCGAATTTTCTCGCGCTTGTAATCCCAATAGCTCTCGCTACCCAGCAAAAGATAGAAAACAACCCCAATTACTGGGAAGAAAAGCAAAACCAAAATCCAACTAAAGCGTTGCATAGGCTTTTTACGGCTAAAAAAGACCAGCATCACCACAAATAATAAATAAGCAATATACAGTAAAGATAGAATTTGCTTCACTCAAAAATCACTCGTTTCTCAAATAGGCGTCAAAACAACTACCTGGTTAATTAAGCATCGCGAACATAAATCCTTCCTATGAAGTAACCCAAAAAAGCCTAAGATATTCTTGATACATCTTAGGCTTTTTGTGACATTTGATTACTTATCTTGTTTGATCTCTGGCACAAAAATTCCGCCCATGATCACTTGATAGCATCCCTCGATGAGATCCGCTAAAGACCGCTCTGGCTCAGTGACCACAACCGATAAGGCAGCGGCGTTAATGGTACCAAAAATATTGGCTAGAATTAGACTGGGATCCACAAACACGAATTGACCCGCATTTTGGCCTGCAACTATCATGCCTCGAAAATGACTGATAAACCGATCGTATTCGGCCCAAAACTCTCCGTCAAACTGCCGTCTGATGGCCTCAAGATCCAGAAAATCCATTCTTTCACGCAAAAGTAACATAAAGCCATCCCGATTTCCTTCAAAGTAGGTGAGGATGGAGCTAACTAGCTGATAAATCTGGATTTCGAAGGGTTCCTCAGCGATCACTTGGTTCATCACAAAGCTATACAAGCCACCTATTGTATCTTTAATAACCGCATTCCATAGGTCTTGTTTAGTAGAAAAATAATGATACATTGTGGATTTGCCCATGCCCAAAGAACGGGTAATATCTTCCATACTAACCGCGTAAAAGCTACGCTGAGAGAACATCTCCCGGGACCTTATAATTATCTCTTGCCTTCGATCTCGCATCTACGAAGTTGCTCCCTTCCCTAATCCTATTTGCCCAAAAAATCGCGACCAAGGCGTAAGCTTTTTAACCTACACCTTGGTGGTTTCCTAGAAGCCAACACTCACTCCGATTAGAACTTGTGTTAAATCTCCCATCTTCTTAAATAATGAGTCCTCGCCACCACCGGGGATGGCAAGCCTACCCATTACTTTTGTATTACTATTTACTTGATAAACTGCCTCAGGCAATAAAATCCAACCCTTCTCACCAAAACTATAGACCATACTGCCTTCTAAGGTCAAGCGGTTATTCAGGAAGTCTTGAGAGACGTTACCGACTAAGTAGGTGTTTATCATATTCTTGGTAACTTCTTGGGGAAAACCACGAACAAGTTGTCCATTGATATAAACACCATTCTCCAAGAAGTAATCTGCGCCTATGAGGCCAGTTACGTAATTTTCGTCGGTGAATTTATATTCTTCGGGAATTAGTGGGTTATTGAATCCCTCGCCGAAAAATCCTTTCTTTGGTATATTATAGGTCACTTCGCTCCAAACACCAACATCCCCTACGGCACCTTCCACGGTAAAACCAATTTTTTGGAGGGGAAGATAACCTTGTTCCAATTGAAGCTGCATGATTGGCACATTCTTCTCTGGATTGAAACCAACTAGCTGCTTGTCATAGTCGGAGATCATGGGCGAAGACACATACCCTCTTTGGTAGATCACACTCACATCGTAATCTTCCACCAATGTAGTCGCCTTTAAGGTCCAGCCTAGCCCATCATCTTTATAAGCTGGAGGATTGCAGGTCAAATCAAACTCGTGGGCAAACGCGACTCCATGTGCTTCACCCATATTGTCTAGCATGGGCATCATAGCTTCTGTTAGGGTTTTCTCGTAAACTGCAGCGATAGCTCCACCTATCTTGGTTGGGGTTACTTTTGGTTGTAAAAATAGCTCTACGTGGTAATCCCCTGGGTAACCATCAACCTTAACACCGGTAACTGCTCGGGTGTTTTGCAACTCATCAATAAAGTTCGCGGCTACCGGTTTGATGAGGTGAAAAGTGGTGATGCCATCACCTACTCCCATGTCCACATGTTGTTTTCCAAGTCTGAAATCTAATGCGTCATAACCAACTGAGTACAGGTTCAGATAGGCTTCACCTAACTCAAGTGTTACAGCCTCACCCATCTGATCAGTGTCGTCACCTTTCCAAATATTAGACTTGAAGTTATTTAGCTTCTCATCAAAACTAAGATCAAGGGTTAGTTTCCAATCACCTAAGTCACCAAATTCTCCGTCTACAGCGATTTTCGCGCCTAGAGTTGCGGTGGTATTCCCAACGGGCTCATCTTGTTTAATCGGCAGGCGCAATTCACTAACAAATTCTCCTCCCACATTGGCGGCCTGTACGCTAAGGGGCATTAGGAGTAGACAAACTAAAACTAAAATCGATATGGATTCTTTTCGCATGGTGCTTATCTCCCTTCTAGTTGCTTACCTTAGTAGCGGATTCTTGTTCTTTGCAATGTGCGAGTGGTGAATAAATCATCACTTAGCTCTCGATCAAACTCTGGCTCGTCCAAAAAAATGATAGTAGAATGATCTGCTATAATATCTACCATCTCTAAGCGCTTAGGAAACTTATACTTACCATACTCGGTAACATCAAAAGCGCTAAGTTCCTTTTGCCTTTTCCCTTCTTTATTAAAAAACACAACCTTAGTTGGGAACCAATCACTTTTCCGGACAGTCATGAGAACCTTCTCGTAGGCCACATCTTGATCGTTAGTACGTAATTCTAACTCATAGCTTTCAGCAGTTTCGTCAATCAAATTAGCTACATAATCGGAAGTGTCGTAATTGATAAAGCTTAAGTCACTATAGGTAAAATCGGTTCCCATAAAGCTCCCACTTTTGGCACTACCAGCGATTCTACGCACTTTGCCAAATTCCGGTAGATACAAATACATGAGATCATCACCTAGATCAAGTAATCCTACCCCTTCAACATCTTTGGGAGATAGAAATTTCAACAAAGATTGTTCTATGTCACCGTGACTCCGGGTTAAAACAACAACTTCTCGGTCAGTGACTAGGGTTTTGCCATCGTAGGTCTTAATCTTCATATTAACTACTTGGCTATCAAAATTCCCATATTCATCCTTCACCCGATCAATAACATCTTGTCCGGTCATGGCTAAGGCGGGCATAGTAGCCCCCGCCATAACCATCACAACCAAAACCAAGACTCCAAATCCGCTAAAAAATCTTTTCATTTTACATAACTCCTTCCTCGACTTTTGTGTTAGCCCCCTAGCTAACTTTTGAATTTAAAGCACCTGTCAAAGCATAAATTGCGGGTAAAAATACTAAGGCTAAAATTGCACTAACAACCATGGTTAACGCAGTTAATCCTCCAAACTGAATGATCGTAACTGTAGACGAAAGCATGAGTACCATAAAACCTAGGGCAACAGACAAAGCGTTAGCCATAATGGCGGTACCCACTTGGCTTAGGGTCTGCTTTAAGGCCTCTTCTAAGG
>JAAZLQ010000303.1 GCA_012799255.1 Bacillota bacterium | reverse complement strand
TTTACCATTTTATAAAAATCATAATTAAGGAGGACATACTATGAGCAAGGAGTATTTATTTTTACAGTCCCATGAATGGGTGCAGTTTTTAGATGAAACCACAGCAAGAATAGGAATTTCCGATTATGCGCAAAATGAACTGGGAGATCTGGTTTTTGTTAACCTTCCGGAAGAAGGGGAGGAAGTAGAAGCCGGTGAGGTATTTGCCGAGGTTGAATCTGTTAAAGCGGTTTCTAATGTATACAGCCCTGTAACAGGAGTTGTAAAAGCAGTTAATGAAGAACTTCTTGACCAGCCGGATCTTATTAATTCAGATGCTATGGAAGCTTGGTTTATAGAGGTTGAAAATATTACTGACAAGGCAGAACTTTTATCTGAAGAAGAGTATAATAAATTAATTTCTCAGTAGTAAGAAATCTTATATGGAGATGGAATTTATACTTTTCATCGACCTTTAAAATATAAAGAGGAGGTCACCATGGGAAATTATGTTCCGAATACAAAGGATGAACAGGATCAAATGCTAAAGGCCATTGGGCTTAGCTCTATGGAGGACTTATTTGATACCATACCTGAAGAAGTAAAATTAAAGGCTCCACTTAATATACCTAAGGGAATGTCTGAGATGGAAGTGTTTTACAGAATGAGAAATATTGCAAATAAGAACAAGGTTTTTCAGACTGTATTTAGAGGCTGTGGAGCTTATCGCCACTATATACCTGCCATTGTAAAACAAGTTACCTCTAAGGAGGAATTTATAACTTCATATACCCCATATCAGGCGGAAATCAGCCAAGGAATTCTTCAATCTATTTTTGAATTTCAGACCATGATATGTGAGCTGACGGGAATGGATGTAGCTAATGCTTCCGTTTATGATGGTTCTTGTGCAGCTGCTGAGGCTGTTATTATGAGTAGGGAAAGAAAGAGAAAAAAAGCCCTTGTATCAGCTTCAGTTAATCCTATGACCGTTGAAACCATTTCCACTTATCTTAAGGGAACTGATATGGAGATGGAGCTAATTCCCCTTAAGGAGGGAATTACTGATATAGACAGCTTAAAGAAAATGCTTGGGGATGATACAGCCTGTGTCCTGATACAGCAGCCCAATTACTTTGGCCTGCTAGAGGATGGGGATACAATCGGAGAACTTCTTAAAGATAGTGATATAAAATATATTATGAGCTGTAATCCCATCTCCTTAGGAATATTAAAGACCCCTGCAGAATATGGTGCAGATATTGCAGTGGGAGAGGGACAAGCCCTTGGAATTAGTTTGTCCTTTGGAGGTCCCTATCTGGGTTTTATGGCAACAAGAGATAATTTGAAGCGCCGGCTTCCGGGAAGAATCGTAGGAGAGACAAATGATTTGCAAGGAAGACGGGCCTTTGTCTTAACCTTGCAGGCCAGGGAGCAGCATATCCGCCGGGAGAAGGCCTCCAGTAATATATGCTCCAATCAGGCCCTGTGTGCTATGACAGCGGCTGTCTATCTTGCAGCCATGGGAAAAAAAGGCCTAAGCCGTGTAGCTACCCTTTCAATGTCTAAGGCCCATTATCTTGCCCAGCGTTTATGTGAGATAGAGGGATATAAATTGGTATATCCGGGAGAATTTTTCAATGAGTTTGTAACTACAGTTAATACTGA
>JAAZLQ010000010.1 GCA_012799255.1 Bacillota bacterium | reverse complement strand
GCAATCTCTGAAGCTGGACCTGTTAGGACAATTTCACCAGTATCTAACACGCAAGCCCGATCTGAAATTTCTAAGGCTAGGTGAGCGTTTTGCTCCACTAACAAGATCGTGGTTCCTTCTTGGTTGATAAGCTTAATAATCTTAAAGATTTCCTGGACCAAAAGGGGAGCTAGCCCCATGGAGGGTTCATCAAGTAAAAGTAGCTTGGGACGGGCCATTAGCCCCCGACCTATAGCTAACATCTGCTGTTCTCCACCACTAAGGGATCCAGCAGTTTGGTTCCGCCTTTCCTTAAGACGGGGGAAGAGTTCGTAAACATAGTTAAGATCCCCTTTGATCTCCCGTCGTTCAGTGCGGTGATAGGCACCAAGTATTAAGTTATCCTCAACTGACAACTGCGAAAAGACCCGTCTTCCTTCTGGCACGTGCACAAGTCCCATCTGGGGAAGGAGGTGACTGGGCATTGTGGAGGTATCTTTCCCTGAGAAGTGGACCTGACCACTACTTTTCGGCAGCAAGTTGGACAAAGCCCAAAGGGTGGTGGTTTTCCCAGACCCATTGGAACCCACCAGGGTGAAAATCTCCCCTTCTTGGATAGTAAAACTAATTCCCTTGAGAGCTTGAATCACCCCATAATGTACTGATAGTTCTGAGACTTTTAGGATGGTCATGCTGATTTCTCTCCTAAATAAGCTTGTACAACTAGCGGGTCGTTTTGGATACTATGGGGATCTCCGGAGGCGATGAGATGTCCGTAATCTAGTACCAAGAGCTCTTCACATAAATTCATCACTAGCCTCATATCGTGTTCGATTAAAAGAATTGTGAGTGCAAGCTCACTACGTAATTTTCGAATCAGCTCCAGTAGTTCCTGTGTTTCTTGAGGGTTCATCCCAGCGGCTGGTTCATCTAGTAATAAGAGGCGTGGGTTAAGCATTAAAGCACGGGCGATTTCCACCCGCCGTTGCTCCCCATAGGGTAAGCTCCCTGCCTTATCTTGGGCCCGGTGACTTAACCCCACTACACTTAGGGCTTCTTTGGCACGAGTCTTAATCTCCTCTTCTTCTTTCACAAAGCTAGCAGTGCGGAATAAGCCACTGATTAGGTTGTACTGGCGGTTTTGATGATAAGCGATGCGTAAATTATCTAGGACCGTTAAGTCCTTAAAGAGGCGAATGTTTTGGAAGGTGCGAGCCACCCCCTTGCGGGCAATGGCGTGGGCCGGTTGATTAGTTAACTCTTCCTCTCCGAAACTGATTTGCCCCTCACTGATGGGGCACAGGCCAGTTAAGGCGTTAAAGACTGTGGTTTTCCCAGCCCCGTTTGGACCAATGAGACCTGCAAGGCTTTGAGGCTTCAGGGAAAAGCACACCTCATTCACAGCTTTCAGTCCCCCAAACTCCACACTAAGTTGATTAACTGTTAGATTATTCATAGCTATTACTTTTCACTCCTTTGTGGGTTAGGGTAGTTAAGGACAATTCTTTTCCTGCTAATAAACCTTCTGGACGGTAAATCATGACCACAATAAGCAGCACCGAATAGATAATCATCCGGTATTCTGCAAAGCCTCGTAATAATTCGGGTAAAATGGTGAGGGTGAGGGCGGCTACGATAGAACCAGTTATACTGCCCAATCCACCTAGTACCACCATAATTAAGATGTCAATGGATTTCATAAATCCAATTTGTCCCGGTGTGGGTGCCATGTACTGTAAGTAGTGACTAAAAAGTCCTCCGGCCACACCTGCAAAGCCTGCGCCCAAGGCAAAAGCTAAGGTTTTGAAATAGGTGCTGTGAATCCCTAAGGATTCAGCGGCAATTTCATCTTCCCTAATGGCTAGGCAAGCACGACCATGATCCGAGTTCACGAAATTTTTGATCACAACAACTGTGAGAATAGCTAAAAGGTAGGCAATGCCAAAAGAAGTGTAGGGGGGAATACCCGCAAGCCCCCTCGCTCCGCCGAGGGCGGGGGTGTTAAGAATAATCACTCGAATTATTTCTCCAAAGCCTAAAGTGGCAATGGCTAAATAATCCCCCTTTAGTCGGAGGGCTGGTAGACCCACCGCAAGTCCCACCATGCCAGCTAAAAGACCAGCCAACCCTAGGGCAATGGAGAAAGGTGTTTGGAAGTTGATGGTGAGATAAGCGGAAAAATAAGCACCAACCGCCATAAACCCCCCATGACCAAGAGAGAATTGTCCTGTAAAACCATTAATCAGATTCAGACTTACAGCCAGAATAACATTGATGCAGCAGAGACTGAGGATTTGCACATGATAAGAAAGTAAGATGCCAGCCTTTTCTAAGGCGGTGATCAACCAGTAAGTTCCCAGAAAGATTGCCACCTTCAAACTGTTTTGTTTCCAGTTCATTACCATCACACTTTCTCAACTTGATTCTTACCTAAAAGCCCATGGGGCCGCACGAGCAAGACTAGGATCATAACCGCAAAGGCCACCGCATCTCGTAAAGTAGAGGAGCCAAAGGCTACCACCATATTCTCTGTAATTCCCATGAGTAGGCCGCCTATTACTGCTCCTGGGATCACCCCGATTCCCCCTAGTACTGCTGCCACAAAGGCTTTAATACCTGACATCATGCCCATGTAGGGGTCAATTCGGTTGTAATACATCCCCACAAGAATGCCTGCAGCGGCAGCTAGGGCAGAACCAAGGGCAAAGGTTAGGGCGATAATACGATCAACATTGATTCCCATCAGTTTGGCCGCCTCTTGATCCATGGAGACCGCTCGCATAGCCTTACCGAATTTGGTGTATTGGACAATGAGCTGTAAAGCGATCATAAGGCCAAGGGAAAGCCCAAAGATTAACAGTTGCCGATTGGTGGTGAAAACCGGACCTAGTTGGATTCTTTTAAAGGGAATCACCTGGGGAAAGGCTTTAAAGGATGCTCCAAATACTAGCTGGGCCATATTTTGCAAGAACAGAGACGCCCCGATGGCCGTAATTAATACGGCTGTGCGGGACGAGTTGCGGAGGGGTTTGTAGGCCACCCGCTCTAATAACATGCCTAGAAAAGCTGCACCAAGCATGGCTACGAGCATGGCTGGTCCAAGGGACAAGCTATATCTAGTGATGGCGTAAAAACCAAAATAAGCTCCGAGCATATAAATTTCCCCATGGGCAAAGTTAATCAACCCAATGATTCCATAAACCATGGTGTAACCGAGGGCAATTAAGGCGTAAACACTCCCCAAGGCTAAACCATTAATGAGTTGCTGAAGCGCCATAATGTACCATTGCATACTACCCTCACCTTCCTGAAGGCTCGATTTTATCCACCAATTGCCACTTTCCATTTTTCATCTGCAAAACGACCGCAGATTTGATAGGGGTCCCTTCTGGATCCATATCAATAGTGCCTGTGGCCGCTTCAATGTTCTTCACCGTTCCTAGAGCATATTTTAGATCTTCTGGATTAGTGGAACTAGCAGATTCTAGTACCTTTTTAACTATTAAAATGCCGTCATAACCAAGGGCAGCTAAGGCATCAGGTGTTTGCCCATAGGTCTTGGTGTAGTCTGCAATATACTGTTGAGTTGTGGGGCTTTGATCTTGGGTAGAGTAATGGTTAACAATATAGCCTCCATCTTCAAAACCGCCGGCAAGAGCGTGCAGTTCAGGTGAGTCCCAACCGTCCACACCAAGCATGATCGCATCCATCCCCATTAATCTTGCCTGCATCAAGATGGGACCAGCGGCTGAATAGTAATCCGGAATAAATAAAGCCTTCGGATTACGCATGGCTAATGAAGTAAGTTGGGCACTGAAATCCGTATCTCCAGTGGAATACGATTCTTCCGCAATGATCTTGCCCCCTAGGTTTTGGAAAGTAGCTTTAAAGGAGGCCCTTAGTCCAACTGAATAGTCGTTGGCAATATCGTAAATAATGGCGGCTTCAGTGATTCCAAGATTTTCAATGGCGAACTGAGCCATGAGACTTCCTTGAAACGAATCCTTATAGGCGGCTCGAAAAATGTAATCTCCAAGACTAGTAATTTGGTCCCCAGTTCCAGTAGGGGTGATCATGGGGATCCCTTGTGCTTGACAAATGGGCGCCACAGCCATAACTGCAGGAGTAATGACAGGCCCAATGATTAGGACCACTTTTTCCCGATCGATTAGGCGGCGAGCAGCTTGAGCCGCTTCAGTTGCGTCTCCTTTATCATCTAAAATAACTAGTTCAATTGCTTTGCCCTGAATTCCCCCAGAGGAGTTGATCTGATCTACGCCCATGACTACTGAGTTGCGCACAGATATACCATAGGTAGATACAGGACCTGTGAGAGGTGTGATTAACCCAATTTTTATGGTTTCTTGGGCTCCCACGGGAAACGCCACAAGAAGAAGTAGAAGACTAACTAGAATTATTTTTGTTTTGGGGTATGACATTCGTAACACCATCCTTTGCTTTTAGCTCTTTTGGCGAATTTCGAGTATGTTTCTGCGGTAAAACGGAAATACCTTCCACCTACCTTGCTCTTTTCGTAAGAGTTTACAAAGTTAGTACGAAAACAACAAAAAAGCTCCAGATTGGAGCCTGGAGCTTTGAAAAACCTTCGTTTATTTAGAATTTAATACTTTTCAGTCCGAATTTCCAGGTGGATTTGCCAGTGCTTTTCACTTCTACTCCTAAAGAAACATCACCTGGATACAGGCCAAAGAACTGCAATTCACTACCTACACCCACTCTAAAGGAAGGGTCTAGTTTTAGTTCAGTAACGGGAGATTCCACAGTTAAGCCTCCTAGCACATAGGGGCGGGCAAGGACCATGCCCACGGGGAAATATTCATTACCCCAAGGAAATATTTGCACTTGAGGGGCCGCAGCCATAAGGAGGTGGTCTTGGATTTTGGTTTCCTCATCCATCTCTTCGAGGCGTAAACCCGTTACCCTTAGGGCTAAACCAGCAACCGCCCGGGGGTACTTTATTAGGGCATTATTGGTGGCAGAAACTTGCCAAGCCTTAGGTCCCTGGGAAACGTAAGTTCCTTCTAGAGTCAGGCGTTCAATTACTGGTCCACCAATATAAAAACCGTAGGTGGGTTTTTCTCGTTCAGGGCTCATTCTGAGATATAGATCAACGGTGCCCCAGCGATCCCGGCCCCAGTCTAAAAAGATTTCGTGGCCCCCTTCTTGGGGATGGAAACCATAGCGATACCCCATGCCAAACCAGCTTAAAGGTCCGTGAGTGAACTTT
>JAAZLQ010000045.1 GCA_012799255.1 Bacillota bacterium | reverse complement strand
TGTCGGATTTCAGAGCTAGTTGGTCTGGGCTGGCCGCCGCCACCAATACAGCCGCCCGGACAAGCCATGACTTCAATAAAGTGATAAGGAGATTCTCCTTTAGCCACTTGGTCCAAAAGAATTTTGGCTCCGGCCAGGCCGCTGGTCACTGCGATTTTGACCTTCACTCCCTCTAAAAATTTATAGGCTTCCAGGGTGTTTTCGATTAGAATTTCGACGGTCTTAATTTGTTCTAAGCCCACGATGGGAGTGACATGAAGTTTGGCAAAGGGTAATTCCCTGCCGGTGACTAATTCATAGACTGTACGCAGAGCAGCTTCCATCACTCCGCCCGTAACCCCGAAAATATCTGCCGCCCCGGAAGATAGGCCAAGAGGATTGTCAAAGCGGCTATCTTCAAGGTTGCAGAAGTCAATCCCCGCTTCTTTAATCATTTTGGCCAGTTCTCTGGTGGTCAGAACTGCATCCACATTGGGAAGGTTGTTGTTCCGCATCTCCGGACGGGATATTTCAAATTTTTTTGCCGTACAAGGCATTACAGAGACCACATACATGTCCTGGGGGTCAGTTTCGATTTTAGAGGCATAATAGGATTTAGCCAGGGCCCCGAGCATGGTATGGGGTGATTTACATGTTGAGAGATGATCCAGCTCTTGCGGGAAGAAATGCTCCACATATTTAATCCAACCCGGACTGCAGCTGGTAATCATAGGCAAAGCCGCTTCTCCGCCTGAAAAGGCTTTGGTCAGTCTGGACAATAATTCCGTACCTTCTTCGACTATGGTCAGGTCGGCAGCGAAATTGGTATCAAAGACCTCATCAAAGCCCAGTTCTTTTAAAGCCGTGACCAGTTTCCCGGTTACCAGGGTCCCGGGTTCCAGGCCGAATTCTTCGCCAATTGCTGCTCTGATGGCCGGAGCAGTCTGGACAATGGTCCTTTTTTGGGGGTGGTTTAGGGCCTGCCACACCTCTTGAATAGCATCGGTTTCTTGGAGAGCACCGACCGGACAAACCAGGGTACATTGCCCGCAATAGGCACAGCTTACGGTATTCAGGGGAAGGCCTATGGCTGGGCCGATTACAGTTTTGAACCCTCGTTGCTGAGCGCTGAGGACGCCAACCTGCTGAATCTCGTTACAGACAGTTAGACAGCGGCGGCAGAGAATGCATTTGGACATATCCCTGGTAATAGACGGAGAAACATCATAACCACCCTCAGAGCGTTCGCCTGCAAAGCGAGCTTCTTTTACCCCCAGACGCTGTCCCATGGCCTGCAGTTCGCAGCTTTGATTACGTTCGCAATTCAAACAATCTTGGGGATGATCAGATAATATAAGTTCATAAAGAATTTTTCTGGCCTGACGTACTCGGCTGGTATTAGTTTTAACCACCATACCTTCTCTTACGCTAACCATGCATGAAGGCTGCAAATTTTTAGCTCCCTCTACTTCTACTACGCACAGCCTGCAGGAGCCAATTTTATGCACTCCTTCCAGGTAGCATAAATTTGGAATGTAGATGCCGTTCTGTTTCGCAGCATCCAGGATGGTCGTACCTTCCGAAGCGGAAACAT
>JAAZLQ010000360.1 GCA_012799255.1 Bacillota bacterium | reverse complement strand
TGTATGGCTTGTACCAGAGTGATGGTGGAGAAATCATCGTACGGGGGCAGAAAGTAGATATTAATGAACCCCGCGTGGCCATTGACCTGAAGATTGGCATGGTTTTTCAACATTTCATGCTCGTGGAGCCCTTGACTGTAGCGGAGAACATTGTACTTGGGTCCGAGCTACGCAAGGGGCCTTTCCTAGACACAAAACGGGCGATTCAAGAGGTCGAGGAACTCTCGCAGAAATACGGACTGAGAATTGACCCCAAGGCCAAGATCGCCGATCTCTCCGTGGGTCTCCAACAGAGAGTCGAGATCCTTAAGGCTCTGTATCGAGGGGCAGAAATCCTAATACTTGATGAACCTACAGCGGTTTTGACGCCCCAAGAGGTGGAGGACTTGTTTAAGGTTCTGCGTGCCTTGAGGGCTCAGGGCACGAGCATTGTGTTTATTACGCACAAGATCAAGGAAGTCTTGTCCTTATCGGATCGCGTAAGTGTATTGAGACGGGGTAAAAAGATAGGAACGAAAGCCACCTCCGAAACGAATGAGCAGGATCTAGCGGAGATGATGGTAGGGCGTGTTGTTCTCTTTAATGTGGAAAAGAAGCCTGCGGAGCCCGGGGAGGACGTATTGTACCTCGATCGACTTTCTGTAAAAGATCAGTTTGGTCAAGTCAAAGTCAAAGAGGTAGAACTCGGAGTGCGTAGCGGCGAAGTATTAGGGATCGCTGGCGTAGAGGGAAATGGCCAATCGGAGCTTGTGGAGGCAATCGCGGGACTTCGCAAGACTGCGGGTGGAAGGGTCTTTCTCAATGGGCAGGACATTACTGACTGGTCGCCGTTGAAGATCAAGGAGGCGGGCTTTGGCTACGTTCCTGAGGATCGGCATAGGCGCGGTTTGGTCTTGGATTACTCCGTGGCTGATAACTTGATTTTGGGATTTCACGGCAAGAAACCACATGTACGAGGTGGTGTCTGGCGTGATGATAAGGCGATCGAGGAGAATGCGGAGAAGTTGATCGAAGAGTACGACATTCGCCCTCCTGTGGCAAGCCAGCCTGCGAGGAGCCTCTCCGGTGGTAACCAGCAGAAGATCGTGGTGGGTCGAGAGTTTACTCAAGATCCGAGCTTGTTGATTTGCGCTCAACCTACACGAGGGGTTGACGTTGGGGCGATTGAGTTTATTCACAAGCAAGTGATTGCCCAGCGCGATCGGGGAGCGGCTGTGTTGCTCGTTTCGGCTGAACTTGATGAGATTCTCTCCCTGAGCGACCGTATTGCTGTTATGTACAACGGACAAATCGTCAGTGTCATGTCTCGCGAAGAGGTAACAGAGCACAAACTAGGTTTCTTGATGCTCGGTGGACGTCTGGAAGATTACAGAGCAGGCGAGGTGAACGGTCATGCAGAGTAGGTTAAAGACAATCCGCTGGCAAGGGATAGCGACACCGCTGGTTGCCGTGTTCCTAGCTCTTTTGGTGGGGGCAGGGTTTATCCTTTTCGTCGGTGAGAATCCCCTTACAGCATATAGGATCTTGTTTATGGAGTCCTTGGGTAGTGTGCGAAACATCGCTACGACCCTGCAGCGGGCGACTCCCCTCATGTTTACCGGACTAGCTGTTGCCTTTGCCTACCGTGCCGGGTTGTTTAACATAGGAGCCGAGGGGCAACTCTATATGGGGGCCTTTGCAGCTGCCTGGGTTGGCTTTACCTT
>JAAZLQ010000102.1 GCA_012799255.1 Bacillota bacterium | reverse complement strand
TGTTGGCCCCGTCGGAGCCGACAGAAGGACTCTTTTGCTTGTTGCGACGAGAAAACAAGACAAACCTTAAAATCAAATAATTATGAAAAACAAAGAGTTAAAACCAGCGGAACAATACACCGCGCCGAATATCGAGGTCATCGATATCGAACTTATTCAAAACATCCTTCAGGGAAGTCAAGTGCAGAGGGGGTTACCCGACTTTGGGGACGGAGGAGACGCCTGGTAGGTATGGTTTAGCTATTAGCCTTTAGCTATTAGCAATGTGTAATGAATAATTAGCCAATAACAAAATAAAAATCATAGCTATGAAACTAAAACTATATATTATTGCACTTCTCGCTCTATTTGTGGCGAGCTGCACCCGCGAAGTTCTCCCCGATCCTGTGGATCAAGGTGAAAAGATCGTTACCATAAGCGCCATTATCCCGGCGGAGACAAAAGTGTCATACGATGACGGCACGCGCAAACTCGCATGGGAGACCGGCGACCAGCTCCTACTTGTCGGGTTTGACAACAGCGATGCTTATGTAGGAAACTCTACCTTCAACTACCAAAGTGGCAATACATTTTCAGGAATACCGGTGCCAAGCGCCGTCAAATACCAAGCATACTATAAGGTAGCAGGCATCAATCTGAATGAGACTACCGGTGAAGTGACAACCGCCGCTACTTTCTATGATGGACAGACACAGAGCGGAAGTGGTTCGACTGCACATCTCAAGAGCAAGCTGTTTCTGGGCGATGATACAGCCAAACCTCTCACACAGTCTTTTACCCTAAGCGGAAAGAGCAGCATCCTCAAATTGGCTCTCAGTGGAATACCGCAAGAGGTGGGGATGCTACAACAACTGATTTATACAGTAGAAACTGCTTCGGGAGTGTTCAAATCTGTCCCACTTAATGTGACTGGTGTGACCTTCTCTGCTGCCCTCGACAATATTACCGCTTTTATCGCTTTTGATCCAGCCGTCGTGACCAATATCGATGCAAACGGAAAGGTGAGAATAACGCTATTTGGAGAGCAGCCATATGAGTGGAGTGCCACAAGTGCCAGCGGCAAAAACTACATTGCCGGAAATCGCTACACAGGTACCGTATCCGGCGGTTGGACACAAAAAGTGTTAATCAACCCACTCAGCTATGTTGCCGAGTATAACGTAACCCAGGCTGGTGACGCTTTCGTAACAAGCTTAACTGCTTGTAATGTTAGCGGCTATTTCCTTTTTCAAGATGCTGTTGATAATTTCATCACTAAAACCATCGGTGGCGTGGATTATCATTTACCGAGCTCTGGAGAGTGGTTTGGTATTGCTCCGGAATTTTATAATGCTCAGGTGAGCGTAATATATGTCTTATTCAATAGTACAAGTTCTTATGATAATGTTTCTGAGACTGTCGTTGTTCAAGGTGAGACTATTACTATGACCAGCGATTTCCGCAGTACCGGAATTTCAGATACTCTTGCTCCTTGTTACGCTCTTCGCTACAGGGGTACCGATATGGTCTCTGCCTGGAAGTACGAGGTTGTTGACTATGATACCAATACATGCCATATGAAGATTACCTCTCGAAATGTATCACCATCTGTAACCATTGATGATATCGCCAATGCAGAGTACTGGATTTCAGGCACCGCAAACGATGTGATTCGTTATTTCCCTGCCAGCGGCTTTTACTATAAGAGCAGCCAGCCCAGCTATGTGGGCAGAGTAGGCTTCTTCTGGTCGTCCACAGCGATCGGCGCTAATGGGTGGTGCCTGTACTTCTCTAACGGATTTGCATGCACAAGATGGTTGGGTCAGTCTCACGTTTCTTCCGTTCGCCTCTTCGTTACACCCAATTAATCGTTTAGGCGCATGGACTGATTTTTAAGGCTTTAGAACGAGCATACTCTAAGAAAGAGATCTATCCCGTCAGCAACTTTGTCTCTGTAGACAGTCTAAACGCTGACGAATATGATTTTGTGGCAGTCTGTAGTGTGTAGTGTGTTTTGGTTTTTGACTATTGCTGCCATAAAATCTTTGTAAGTCATTCCCATTTTCCTGTCAGTCATTAGTTTTAACACAGTTAACAAACTTTCATAAATTTTAAAAATATTTTTTTATTGAAAATAAAATCTTATCTTGGGCACTTGAGTATCAATCGTTTGAAGTAGGGGACTTCATAACATGCTTGTGGCAAAACAGAACATAGCATTATCTCTGTTAGGGCAATCGCACATAGCTTCGCTCTATCTTGCTGATATAGAGATGCTTGCCGCCCCCCCCCCATTCAAAAACAGGTAACTTTTCCAACCATCTTTCATCTCCTGTTGGCCCCGTCGGAGCCGACAGAAGGACTCTTTTGCTTGTTGCGACGAGAAAACAAGACAAACCTTAAAATCAAATAAT
>JAAZLQ010000279.1 GCA_012799255.1 Bacillota bacterium | reverse complement strand
TAGTGGTACCATCAGTGGCCATCAGGGAAGGGGTATTTAAGTCCTTCCAGATTACCCAAGATCATTTTTCTGAGGAGTACAATAAAAAGATTCGCTTTTTTATTTATGACTCCGCTAACCTAACTGCTATTGACCAATTCGCCACCGATAGTGGGATCAACGTAATGATCATTAACTCCCAAGCCTTTAATTCGAGGGCGGCTGCGGCGAGGCGGATTTACATGAAATTGGATAGTTTTCGATCTAGAAGACCAATCGACGTAATTGCAGCTACCAATCCTATCTTGGTAATTGATGAGCCTCAGTCCGTGGAAGGGAAAGCGACCAAGGAACGCCTTAAAGAATTTAATCCCTTAATGACTTTGCGTTACTCGGCTACCCATAGGAAAGACTCGATTTATAATATGGTGTATCGGTTGGATGCCCTAGAAGCCTACAACAAGCGCTTAGTCAAGAAGATCGCTGTGAAGGGCATTTCTGTTACCGGAACCACAGCGACCGAGAGTTATTTGTACCTAGAAAAAATAAACCTGTCAGGTGATCGCCCCCCAACAGCTACCTTGGAATTTGAGATCAAGGGAGCACAGAGTATCCGGAAAGCCTCCCGGGTGGTGCGGGAAGGGTATAGCCTTTTTGAGCATTCTGGAGGTCTTGACCAGTATAGAGGTTACACGGTATCCAGAATTAATGGCCTAACCAACACCGTTGAATTCGCTAATGGTGTGGTTTTGTCAGCCGGGGATGTGGTTGGAGCGGTGAATGAAGACCACATCAGACGGATTCAAATCAGGGAAACCATCAAATCCCACTTGGAGCGAGAAAGACAGCTTTTCTATAAAGGCATCAAGGTTCTTTCCCTCTTCTTCATCGATGAAGTGGCCAAGTACCGGCAATATGGTGACGATGGTGAAGAAATTAACGGGGAGTATGCCAAGGTATTTGAAGAAGAGTATCGAGCAGTACTGAATGAATGGCAATTGCACTTCGGTGAAGACGTATACATGCGGTATCTCGATGGTATTGAACCGGAGAAAACCCATGCCGGCTACTTTTCCATCGATAAGCGTAGCAGCCGTTTCAAAAATAGCGCCATCCATAATCGCCGGGAGAAGACCTCAGATGACGTTGACGCCTATGACCTAATCATGAAAGACAAAGAACGTCTTTTAAGTATGGACGAGCCTGTTCGTTTTATCTTTTCCCACTCCGCCCTTCGGGAAGGCTGGGATAACCCCAATGTATTTCAAATCTGCACATTGAAGCAAAGTGGCTCCGATGTCCGGAAACGGCAAGAAGTAGGGAGAGGTCTTAGACTTTGTGTGAACAACAATGGAGAACGCATGGATAGTAACGTTCTTGGTAGCGATGTGCATACCGTTAACGTATTAACCATTATCGCCAATGAGAGCTACGACAGCTTTGCTAAGCGCCTGCAATCCGAAATTGCTGAGGTGGTAGCTGACCGGCCAGTTAAGGTTACAGCAGCACTCTTTGAAAACAAGATGATCCGGGACGCAAATGGTCGCAATGAACAAGTGGTTGACAAGGGCCTGGCAAGAAAGGTAACCAACAATCTCATTCGTAACGGCTATCTGGATGACGATAATAGATTGACCGAAAAGTACTATGACCATGTGAAATCGGGCACTTTAGTTGTGGCCGAAGAGGTAGCAGACTACAAGGCGGACATTATCGGTATTATTAGTTCCGTTTATGACCCCAATACATTGAAACCAGAAGACGCGAGGTCGGGTAATGTTGAACTAAAGATTGATGAAAACAAACTTCAACGCAAAGAATTCAGAGCACTTTGGAACAAAATCAACAGTAGATCAGCCTATGTTGTGAACTTCGATAGCGACGAATTGATTAGAAAGTCCATTAGGGCCTTAGATTCGGAGCTTAGAGTGACACGGATCTTTGTCACAGTAGAAACAGGTACAATGGAGTCAATTGAGTCAAAAGGAGCTTTAGAACGGGGTGAAGCCTTTACAAAGGGGCAGCGCTCACCGGAAAAGGTTCACTCGGCCATCAACACTAGCGTAAAATACGACTTGATTGGCAAGATTGTAGAAGGCACGGGCTTGACAAGAAAAGACGTAGGTACCATTTTGCGAGGTATTGAGGGGGCCACTTTCAACCAGTTTCACCGTAACCCGGAAGAGTTCATTATCAAGGCGTGCAACCTAATCAACGAGCAGAAAGCCACCGTGATCATTGAGCATATCACCTACGACAAACTTGAGGATACTTATTCTGCGACTCTTTTTACGGAGCCAACGTTAAAGGGCAGGCTTGGTGTCAACGCTATGAAGACGGAACGCCACCTCTACGATCATTTGCTATATGATTCAACGAATGAGCAGAAATTTGCAGAAGGACTTGATGAGTGGGAAGACGTGGCCGTCTATGTAAAACTGCCCAGGGGATTCTATATCAACACGCCGGTGGGAAAATACAACCCCGACTGGGCCATTGCCTTTCACGAGGGCAAGGTGAAGCACATTTATTTTGTTGCTGAAACGAAAGGAGATTTATCCAGCATGGAACTGCGTCGGGTCGAGGAACTGAAAATTCACTGCGCCAGGGAACACTTCAAGGCCATCAGCAATGATTCCGTTCGGTATGAAGTCATTGACAGCTATGAGACTTTGTTGAATGAAGTGATGCGGTAGAAACGTGGTAACGTAGTGGTAGAGTTTTTGCCCGTTCAGCTAACAACGGGTCAGAATCCCACTGGGCACTTGGGCATCTGGCGGAATCCTAGTACAAGTTCTAAATGCGGAGCGCTTTCTATCGGGAGGCATATTTTGATTGACGGGCGGCAAAGAGTAACCGCCCTCACGCGGCTCTGCTAGGGTAAGCGTCAACAAAGAATACCATATTTCATGCACCACGGGAAAACCGGCATGTTTATACCGGGTGGATAGCTCATCGTCTTCCATAGTGATCCGATTGCTTAAGCGCTACTACCTTGTCTTTCAAAGAGTCTGGGATGGCATTTGGAAGGCTTACGACTGTTAATGGCTACATTAGAATGGACATAAGGGGGTGGGGACGAAATCCTGGACTTAATAGTCAGGAGGTAGTCCATGTATTCACATGAAGATCGCATGAAAGCGGTAACGCTTTACATCAAGTATGATTTTAGCGCGGCCGGTACCGTTCGTGAACTAGGATACCGAACCGTAAGATGCTGGTGGGATGGTATAAGGAGTATCAGGAAACAGGGGAATTACATAGGCAGTATACGAAGCAACCCAGATACACCCCCGAACAAATGCAGGCTGCCGTGGATTATTACCTTAATCACGGACGCAGTGTCAGCCGAACGGTAAGGGCTGTAGGGTACCCCTCAAGGGCGACCTTAAGGGAATGGATTGACGAACTGGCCCCCGGGAAACGAAAGAGTAACATACAGCGCAGCAATGGGGTGCAGTTCTCTGAAGGGCAGAAAAAAACTGCAGTGATTGAACTATGTTCCAGGGAAGGAGCCGCCGCTTCCGTTGCCGAACAGCTTGGTACCAGTAGATGCAGCCTCTACGAAAAGAGGACGGAGAAGGCATGGGAGAATGCGGTAAACCAACGCTTCCCAACGACAGGGACAGGCTCTTGGCAAAAATTGAATCACTGGATAAACAGATATATCGAAAACAGTTGGAGCTGGATATACTCAATAAGGCGGTGGAACTAGCAAAAAAAGAACAGGGCATCGATCCACGAAAACTGGCGAACAAGGAAAAGGCCGGCCTGATCGATGCCCTGAGAACGAAGTACCCGTTGAATGAGTTGCTTATGATGATGTATATGCCAAAGAGTAGCTATCTCTATCAAAAAGAAGCCCAGCACAGGCCGGAGAAACACACCACCTTACGGGCAGAGACGAAGAGCATATTTGCTGAGAATCAAAAACGTTATGGGTACAGGCGAATGCATGCGATGATGAGAAGCAAGGGGATAGTGTTTCAGAGAAGGCTGTCAGAAGGATTATGAGAGAGAAACAGCTTGTTGTCCCTTACAAGAAAAGACGCAGGTACAGCTCCTATCAGGGAGAGATTAGCCCGGCTGTGGATAATCTGGTTGCTCGAGATTTTCATGCGGAAAAACCAAACACAGAATGGCTAACGGATCTCACTGAATTTCATATACCCGCCGGTAAGGTGTATCTTTCCCCAATCATTGATTGTTTTGATGGAATGGTCATCAGCTGGACAATCGGGACCAGTCCAGATGCAGAGTTAGTCAACACTATGCTCGATGATGCTATAGGCAACCTACGGGATGGAGAACACCCAATCATACATACAGATAGGGGCTGCCAC
>JAAZLQ010000017.1 GCA_012799255.1 Bacillota bacterium | reverse complement strand
ATAAGGAGGTGGCGGCTATACGTAAACTAAAAAAATATAAGCCGACCATCTTTAAGGCGGATGGTTCGGTATATGATAAGGACGCTGCAGACACTGCGGTGTCTTTTATTAATTGCTTAAAGCATACTAAGGGAGAGTGGTATGGACAGCCATTTGAACTGATAGATTGGCAGGAACAAATTATTCGAGATGTGTTTGGCATTATAAAGCCTAATGGCTGCCGTCAATTTAATACTGCATATATCGAAATCGCTAAAAAACAAGGGAAATCTGAACTTGCGGCAGCGGTTGCTTTACTACTTACTTGTGGAGATTTTGAGCATGGTGGTGAAGTATACGGATGTGCATCTGATAGACAGCAAGCTTCCATTGTTTTTGATGTAGCAGTGGATATGGTGGAACAATGTCCGGCTCTTAAAGCAAGAATTAAACCGGTACTGTCGCAAAAACGACTTGTTTATAAGCCTCTAGGAAGTTTCTATCAAGTTTTATCTGCAGAAGCATATACCAAGCATGGGCTAAATGTGCATGGTGTGGTGTTTGATGAACTTCATGCTCAGCCCAATAGACAACTTTTCGATGTTATGACCCATGGTTCTGGTGACGCAAGAAAGCAGCCGCTGTATTTTTTAATTACAACTGCTGGTAATGATACGAATTCTATCTGTTACGAGGTGCATCAAAAGGCTAAAGACATCCTAGAAGGGCGAAAGGTTGACCCTACATTTTATCCAGTTATTTATGGTGCAGATGAAAATGATGACTGGACCGATCCAAAGGTGTGGGCGAAAGCCAACCCCTCAATGGGCATTACCGTTGACATAGAAAAAATTCATATTGCTTGTGAAAGTGCAAAGCAAAATCCAGCAGAAGAGAACTTGTTTAGACAACTCCGTTTAAATCAATGGGTTAAACAGTCGGTACGTTGGATGCCTATGGAAAAGTGGGATAAATGTGCATTTGCTGTAAACCCAGAAAGTCTTGCAGGGCGTGTGTGCTATGGTGGTTTGGACTTATCTTCTACAACCGATATAACAGCATTTGTTCTTGTCTTCCCTCCTGAGTATGAGGGCGATAAATATATCATCCTCCCTTTTTTCTGGATTCCAGAAGATAATCTGGACCAAAGGGTAAAGCGTGATCATGTGCCTTATGACGTATGGGAGAAGCAAGGCTTTTTACACACTACAGAAGGTAATGTAGTGCATTATGGTTTCATTGAAAGTTTTATTGAGGAACTTGGGATGAAATATAACATTCGAGAAATTGCCTTTGACCGTTGGGGTGCTGTGCAAATGACTCAAAACTTGGAAAACTTAGGATTTACGGTAGTTCCTTTTGGCCAGGGCTTTAAAGATATGAGTCCACCAACAAAGGAATTAATGAAGCTTACTTTAGAGGAGAAACTGGCCCATGGTGGACATCCAGTTTTGCGATGGATGATGGATAACATCTTTATACGTACTGATCCTGCTGGAAATATCAAGCCGGATAAAGAAAAATCAACTGAAAGAATCGATGGAGCTGT
>JAAZLQ010000286.1 GCA_012799255.1 Bacillota bacterium | reverse complement strand
GCCTCGACGGTGTAGGCGGTATATCCGTCCACCTTTCCGTCTGGAAGGGTAACCGTGTAGGAGGTAATGGCGTCGCTCGATTTGGACGCTTCCGCCGTATTGCCGTAGCAGCCAAGGTTGATGCGTCCGCCGTTTGGAGCCGGTTCGTTCTCATAGGCGGAAGCCGGGTCACCAGCGTCGATACAGGGGCTCGCGACAGCATCCGTAACCCACGTGCTCCCATTCCATCTTCCTTCGGTCGATTTCAAATGGTAATCTCGGCTTGTGGCGTCGGCAAACAGCGGGTCACCGGTGATGCGGTTGCTATATGAAGACGACGTAATCATACGAATTTTTCCAAGAAAGGGATGTTCATAATAGGACAGGCTGAAAGGAAACGAAGCGCCATCGTCGCCGACGAGCGAATAGGCGATGCTCCCGTCCGCTATTGTGACAGGATAATTAGACTCTCCAGATGTGTACACCTTGTTTGCAAGGTCAAGTCCCGTGTTGCCTGAAATAATGCTGTTACGGATATACGCGCCGTAACGAGTAAAAGTTGTAGTCTTTGAGTATACAACACCATTCCTGTTTCCGGAAACCGTACAGTTTTCGATAAGCGGCGCGCCTTCGGCAAGGGTCTGATAGCTGTTGTCTATGATGGCGACGCCGCAGTCGCCAAATCCGGCAATGAGGCAGTTTTTCAGCGTAACGGATTTGGTTGATTTGATCCCGACGCCAAAGTCGGAGTTATCTCCTTCGGCGATGATGGAACAACCCTCTATCATAATGGAACTGGCTGAACTAACGCCATCGATCCATATACCTTTTCCGATAAGCGCACAATTCTTGACCAACACGTTGTGTCCATTGAGAGCTATCGGCTCTTGTGTATTCCGCACCGTACAGTTTTCCAGCGAGATCAAACCTGCCGAGGTGCTGGGCGATATTACCCCTATACCCCGGTATAAGCCGTCCATAACGCAATGCTTCAATGTGACGCTGCCTCTTAGATTATTGCTAACCTGAACATCATTGCCAAAGGTTACTCCCACCTTTTTGGTGAAGGCGATGGGCTTTGCAGCCGTTCCTATTGCAGTCAAATCTCCTCGTACAGTGAGATTATCGGTTCCGCTGCCATCACCAAGGCAAACGGTAACACCAGGCTTAATTGTCAGGGAACTCTTATTGGCTGCATCGGTTCCTGTGATTGTGATCTCGCTTGCCAGCAGATAAGGTATACCTGTATCACCCCAAACCGCATTTCTGTGGTTGTTCAAATAACCGACGCCCCTTGATAGTACGATATATCGGTACGCCGCTGGATAGTCTGTGTCAAAGGTGATGGTGGGACTGGTGATATCCTCATTGATTTTACACCCCGCACCGATTACTACAGGATAGATATTGGCATCAGTGCCGTAATTGAAGGTGTTTCCTGTAAGCGTCACAGTCTGGTCTGTGCTGGTGGGCGAAAACCCGTCATATATCAGAATAGGGTTGTCATGCTGCCCTGTGACAAAATTGTTGAAGCTGTTGCCAGTTATGACGGCCTGTCGTCCGCCGTTTATCTCCAATGGGCGTATGCTGATGTTGAAAAAAGTGCAATCAGTGACAGTAGTATTGACGGCGTCATCGCCGTTTTGCGCTACCTGCACGCCGCGCCCATAGCCGGTAATACTGGAGTTGGACACGGAGACAGTGCCGCTTCCGATCGTGTTGTAGCCGTTATTGTAGCGAATGGCCGTCGTGCGTGCATTT
>JAAZLQ010000274.1 GCA_012799255.1 Bacillota bacterium | reverse complement strand
TGAGGCCCCGCATTCAGGGCGCTTGATGATGTGCTCCACGGCCGAGCCAGATCTCAAGCCTGATCTAATCAAGCCGTTGCAACCCAATATCAGTAACAATGTTCTGGAGAAACTAAATTTGAAAAACCTCCAGAGTCTCCATGAGGGCAGGAGCGGGCCTCTCTCTCAACAGAGGTCTTCTCGGGTGATCTAATTGTGAATGGATACGATCCCTTCAGGATCGTCACTTCTACCTACTGACGCAAACCGCACTACCCAAACCTGCCGGAAGAGCATCTCTCACCATAAGAGGATAAACTCCCGCTATTTTTACACTCCGTTTTACAGTGGGCATTCTGTGCTGCACTACACGGTTAAATCGGAAAATATATCGTCGCCGTGATGATACAGACATATATCAGGTGGTGAAATTGTCAAACTTCTGTCCAGAATGCGGAAATGAACTGATCAGCACAAAAGCCGAAATTTGTCCAAAATGTGGGGTTAGGCTGAAAATAAACCCTGAGAAAAGTCCAATTGTTGCAGCACTCAGCTCCCTTATCTTCACCGGCCTAGGGCAGGTATATAACGGGAACATCGGGCGGGGCTTTCTGATACTTGTTGGAGCAATTATAGGTTCTTTTTTCTTCGTTGTCCCCGGGATAGCCGTGGCCCTGTACGGTATTTACGATGCGTATACAACAGCAAAGCGGATGAATGCAGGAGAGATCCCATACAAAGAGACGAATGTTCTCCACATGGTCCTCTTCGTAGTTCTGTGGGTCTTTGGTGTTGCTGCACTCTTTGTCCTAGCTACAATCGTTGCCGCGTTCACCTACGGGATGACCGGAGCGGTTTACTAATACCAATACCCATTTTCCAGCAGGTTTGAAAACTGAATAGAGATCATTTCCTGCCTGGTCAGGACCTCTTTCACATGTTGCATAGGTAGTCTTCTTGTTTTCTTATCAAAAATTTGCTTCAAAACAGTGGGGCAAGTCACGATAAAAAGATGCCCCTTAAATATTACATAGCTGAATAAGTTTATTATGAGGTTAGTCCGTTTCTTAACTCCATTTACGCTTGCTTTTGCCACAGTCATTCTTGTTGCAGCCAGTGGATGCATCACTTCGCCTGGAACGGTTGAGATAACTTCGACGCCTATTGGGGCAGAAGTGTACATTGACGGTTATTATCAAGGGACAACACCAATAACCCTAGCAGATGTTCATGAAGGGGAATATAGAGTAGAATTGCGAATGCAAGGTTATCAAGACCACATTCAGACAATCAGAACCAATACATGGGGAACAACGCTTTCCGTTGACTTGTTTCGATCAACTCCAGCTGTTACGGTGACGATGAAAGAGGGTAACGGCATTCTTACGTGGCATAGTGCTTCAAGTCCAGACACTCTCTATTGGGAGGCAACTGCAAATGGGATTCGTATCGCTAGTGGCGGGAGGCCCAATGTAGGTGAACAGTATGATCTTGGGTATATCGTTAATAAATATTTGAGAATCACTGTAAAATATCAGGACCAGACAGAAATGATAGCTCTTGATACACACTTTTAACTCATTTTAATGGGGAAATGAACCGAGATCCGAGGTTCCGGGGCTTGCCAGACGCCGTTATGATCGCATTCGAAATCCCCTCCGGCCAACAAAAGCCGCAGGTCAGCGACGTCGGTCAGACGGGGCGGCGGCGGGAACAGGTAACCCTGTTTGACCGTCTTTCAGAGGCGGAGCGGCCCGCGAAGGTGGGGCCCCGGGACTGCCGCCGTCCTGGTGGTGCTCACCTATGCCCGGGTCATCCCCGGGATGCCGGCAAGCCCCGGGATCATCCCCGACATGCGCTATCTCTCCCCGGCCTATCTCCCCATGCTCGTCATCGGGGTCTATGCCCTGAAACACGCCGGTCTCGACGGCGACGGGGTCCAGGAGGCGCTCCGGACGCTCCTCTGGCTCGTGGTCATCGACCTCCCGCTCATCTATGTCGTCCTCCAGACCGTCGCCGGCAACAACCCCACTGGACAGGTCACGCTCGTCACAACCCTCACCTACATCTTCCTCGCTGAGGCGAATCTATACCCCGGTAAACAACCCTTCTTC
>JAAZLQ010000311.1 GCA_012799255.1 Bacillota bacterium | reverse complement strand
TTGAGCCCAATGGGAAGACAGTCATTCAAGGCACTAAAAATCAAGCCGTGGAGACGCATGGAGATACACAACCTAGCACTTTGAAATACTTGGGCATAGTTAGCTAACGTTAAGTACGGATGAATGAGCAACTTAGGAAACTGCCCTTGGAGAGCCTCGCCAATTTCCCGATCCCCAGGTCCAATAGGTATAAACTCAATGTGGAAACCCTGTTCTTGCCAGTGGGTTAGGTGTTCTACCCAAAGGGACTGCTGTTCGTACCATTTGTCATAGGGTCGAACATTGAGAAGCAGTCTCCGCGAGTTTTGCCCGACATTTACTGCAGGTTCCTGCTGAAACACAGGATCGGCAGCCAAGGTGATCTTCTCCCGAGGGACCCCCAGGTCAGACAAGAACTGCAGGCTAGCGCTATCTCGAACCGAGCAAGCGTGGCTTTTTTGAAAAGCCCTTTTCACCCAAGTCTTTAGTACCTTACTTTGAATAGGTCCTAAGCCCTGCCCATACATCACTACCGGTACTTTACGAAGTAAAGCCATTTCTACCACACCAAGATAATAAGGTATACTCCGCTTGCTTGTCACATCCTGCAACAGGGATCCTCCACCACTGACCAAGAGGTTAGTGGAACCGAGCGTGTGCCAGATCTGTTTGAGATCATAACGCGGCAGAGCACGAACCCCGTGATCAGCCTCAGTTTGCTCCGAATTAGCTGACAAGACAACGATGTCCTTGCGGTCTATCCCCAAGGATAGCAAATCCCTAGCAAGGGCAGCTAAAATAGCCTCATCCCCCAGGTTAGCGAACCCGTAATACCCTGAAACCATGATCACCCTCTAGCCACCTCTTTCCCAGGTAGTAAAGCTTCGTCAATAACCATCCCAACAAGTAACCAAACACTAGTCCATAAAAGGTTCGCAACAGACTAACCCCGAGAAAAGTATGGGTGTGGGTAAAGGTGTTCACTAACGAGATTTGACCGATGACAGCCACAGGTAGCCACCAGGACTTCTGAGGCTGTTTGGCATTGACAGCAAAATAAAGGGCAGGATGACCCAAGAGAAACTCTTTGGTACGAGGACGCACTCGCAGGAGATTTTCCAAAAACTCCCTGGCTTGTATCTCAAAGTTAGGTACTGGAATACCAAAATTCCCAGTCCGCAAAATGTAAAGCACTCCAGCCAAACCTAAACAGCCAGCAAAAACCAAGTAACGCACGGGAATCTCCTTCTTCCACCAATCCCTAAGGGGACGGACCAATGTGAAGCAGACTAAGGCAATGGGAGCGAGATGCATCAACTTGACACCCCTGAACTCCGCCATCTTAATGAAGAACTCAGTTCCATTTAAGCTGGCTACCACAAAGAGTGCCCCTAACATGGAGATTGCAGAAACACCCCAGAAACGCTTGAAAGGATTGTTGCCCAAGTACATCTGTAGACTTAGACACGGGAAAACAATAGCAGCCAAAAGCGCCAAACCCTGTTTTGCCAGAATAGGAGACACAAGTAGTAATGCTAGACTTGCCAAATAGGCTAAAAGCCCTGCCCACACAAACAGCTTGGAAAAGCGGGGAAAGATACTCATCCCGTATAAGACTGCCGCTGCCCAGATTCCAGCCCCAACAAAACCAGTCCAAAAAGCCGCAAGGTTCCAGGGCGTAAAGGGAGTTGCAGTGCCAAGTTCAAAGCCAGCGTTATTCAACCTGGTTTCCAGATTGGCTAATAGATTTAAGGAGCGTTCCCAACTCTCTTCCCCCTGTACAAAGGGTCTAACATATAGCACACGCATATTACGTTCTTTTACTGCACGGAGATAGCGGTTCAAGATGCGTTCATCAGACAAAACACGCATCTCCCGCGCACTAATCCCATGGAGCCTAACCATCGTATTTGGATCGCCTTCATCAATGAGAGGTGTGGCAAACTCAACTAAAGCGATGGTAGCTTGAGAACCTCCCAACTGTTCAGAAGTCATGATC
>JAAZLQ010000133.1 GCA_012799255.1 Bacillota bacterium | reverse complement strand
GAGCGCCTCAGAGCCAGAGAGATGCAGCGGCTCATAGACCTGCCGCGGGTAGGTCAGGCCGCACTTACCCATACCGAGGAAAAGGAAGCATAGCAGAAGTACGCAAGCTCGCGGTTGAGGGTTGAGCACATACTAGCTCGACGGCGCGAAGCCCTGCAACTAATGCTGGTGACAGTAGGGCTGAGCCTAAGTATCAACCTTCTCTCATCGTTGGTTTACCGTCATATTCCATGTCCCAATGCAGTGGTTGTTGGGCTAACGCTGGTTTTGGCAGTCTTCACATACCTAGGGCTATGGGGCAGCATAAATGGAGAGACAAATGCTGCCATGGTAATGCTTATTGACTTGGATCAAGAAAGCCATCATCCGGAACAGATTGCGGCCCTAGTTCCCGGGCTCGGCTTTGGTTTCTCAAGAGACGCTAGCAACCATGTTATGAAGACGGGAGGCCCTTGGGAACCACTTGACCCTGAGTTTCAAGGTAAGGTTTTGGAAGTAGCTGAATGCGTGCTCTTGGCCACTATTAGTGAGGCCTCGGAAAGCGGCTGGTTTTTCCCTGGTGAGTATGCCGAAAACTTGAATATGAGGTGGATAGAAGCTGGCTCGCCAACCACCGGTACGACACAGCTCGACCTTGATTCGATTGTTCCCGAAGATCATGCGTTTAGGTTCCGACGCCAAAAGACACTGGTTCACATGCCTGCGAAAACCATCCTTTCGCTCGTCCGAGATGAAAACAGACCCAACTCAAGACTGACGACGTCTGGGCTGAACGCTTAACAGAGTTCCTGGTAGCACATCTGTCTTTTCGAGCCTTCGAAAGAGACGAAGCCATTAGGTGGCGTGAAAAGGAGATGAAAGCGGTAGAATGCTTTTTGGGGGTTTCGAGGTGGGATTAACCTGCCTCCGGACAAGCTGTCGAGTGCGGACATCTTGGGCATCATCTAAAACCGGGATCATTGGCGTCAGTACTTGGCTATATAGAAAGGCGCACCTGAAGTCAAGTGCGCCTGTTTCTATTCTCAATGCCATGTTCCTTACTTGTTATACGCCTCATCCAAGAGGGATTGGATAATGGGTGCTACTGCATCCATTTCCGACTTGGCGCTGCCTGAACCCATGGTGGCCTTGACCAAGGCCTCATTGAGCTCGTTGACCAAGCCAGGGATGTTGTCCCACAGTCTAGCCTTGTGCAGCATCTGCTTGATGGTCTCCAGAGAATCCCAATCCTTAACGTAAGGCAGGAAGTACTCTACAAACTCATCTTCGTAAGCATCAATGTCCCTGTACTTGCTCGTTGTTTCAAAGAGCATATCCACCAGGGCAGCCATGGCTGCTGGCTCATCACAGGAGACTGGGAGCACAAACATCTCCATACCCCACACTGGATTCACAAAGTCATCTGCCTTGGGGCCCTTGGGGAAGAACACCCAGCCGTAGTCGAAATCCACTTCTCTGGCGTGGTCCGGCAGAGCGTAGAGGTCTAACCTAAACATGGCCACTTTGCCTTGGTTAAACTCAGCCCGGATATCGAACTTATCGCCCACCATTACAGCCCCGTGCACCTGATCCAGCTCTTTCCACATTTCAATGGCTTCAAT
>JAAZLQ010000351.1 GCA_012799255.1 Bacillota bacterium | reverse complement strand
GCCAATTCTTGTTGTTGATTCCTGCGTTAGTAATTCTGCCGCGCTTTTTTGGATTAAACGGTGTCTTTTTGGCTTATCCAGTATCTGATGTGGGAGCGACTCTGATCACTTTTTTATTGTTACGCACTGAGTTTGCTAGTATGGGCAACGAACATGCAGAGATTACACTGCTAACTAAGCCCCAGCCGGAGAGGTGAGTGTATGCACATTTTTTTAGCCCAAGAAAATCCCATAGTGGGGGATCTAAAGGGCAATTTTAACAGGATTCGCCAAGTAATAGATCAGAACGCAGAAGCTGATTTGATCGTTTTTCCAGAACTCTTCTTGTGTGGCTACCCTCCGCAAGATTTGCTCCTAAGAAGCGACTTTCTAGCTAGCATTCGACAGACTTTGCAGGAGATTCAAGAGTTTACTAAGTTGCACCCACAGACCGCTATTGTTCTAGGTACGCCATGGCAAGAGGGTGATCTACTGTTTAATTCTGCCGTGGTGATGCAGAATGGATCTATTATAGGTGTACAACATAAACGTAAACTCACGCAGTTTCGACTTTTTGACGAAAATCGGTACTTTGAACCTGGTAACGAGCTTGTTACTGTCAAATTGAAAGACCGCACGATTGGGTTGGCCCTAGGTCTAGAGCTTGATGCGGATACAGCGCTAGAGCTACAAGCTACGGGAGTTGATCTCATCATTAATCCAGTCGCGATTCCCTTCCAGGTTGGCCGAGATCCACATCTAGGTGAAATAGGTCTTCCAGTTGTTCGGGTGGGCCAAGTGGGGGCTAATGACGCGCTGATTTTTGCAGGTAATAGTTTTGTTATGGATGAAAAGGGGAACTTCATCACCGTTTTGCCCGAGTTTGAAGCAACCGGTGCCTTAGTTGATTTGAGTTCACCTGTGACGATAGATCCCAGTGAAGCTGAAGATGAAATTTCCCTAATCTATCAGGCGCTTGTGCTTGGCCTTCGGGATTACGTGCGTAAAAATCGTATGAGTCGGGTTATTATTGGGCTCTCTGGAGGATTGGATTCTGCGGTTTCCGCAGTTATTGCCGCTGAGGCACTTGGACCAGAGAATGTCTGGGGAATCACCCAACCGGGCCCCTATTCCTCTGCTGGAAGTGTAGAGGATGCTCGGGCTTTGGCTCAGAACCTAAAAATCAGGTTTGATGTATTGCCGATTACAGAACTTTATCAAGCCACCTTATCTGCTTTGCATGACCACTTCGCCGGAACTGAAATGGATGTTGCTGAGGAGAATATTCAAGCTCGCTTAAGGGGCAACTTGCTTATGTCTTTGTCTAACAAGTTTGGCGGGCTGGTTCTAGTAAACAGCAACAAGAGCGAGCTGGCGGTTGGGTATTGCACGCTATATGGTGATATGAGCGGTGGTTTAGCTGTAATAGCCGATCTGTATAAGACAATGGTCTATCAGCTAGCCTACTACATTAATCGGCATGAAGAAATCATCCCTTGGAATACCATCGAAAAACCGCCATCAGCAGAGCTTAGACCTAACCAGCGGGATGATGAGACCCTTCCGCCCTATGAGATTTTGGATGCTGTCATTAAAGCCTATCTTGATGATGGTTTAACTCCGTCAGAAATAATCGAGCAAGGATATTCAGAGGAAACAGTTCGCTGGGTGATTCGTACTATCGAAAACAACGAGTACAAACGGCGTCAAGCGACACTGATTCTACGAGTGACCACTCCAATCATGGGTGAGGATAGAAAAATGCCCTTGACAGCTATAAAGGGAGTTTAGACAGGGGGACGGAAAGATGTATACGGGTGAAAAGGTAAGGTTAAGGGAGTACCGTAAAGAAGATGTGCCAAAAGCCCAAGGGTTTGTTAATGACCCGGAGATAAAAAGGCTCATGGGGGGTATTCCTTTTCCTTATACATTATGGGATGAGGAGAAATTTATCACCCAACAATCTGCCAGTAATAACAACTATAGTTTTGCCATTGAAACGCTAGAGAATAATCATTACATCGGTGGTTGCGGACTCAATTCTTTAGATTGGAAGAACCGGGTGGCCGAAATCGGAATCTTTATCGGTGATAAGGAATACCAAAACCGGGGTTATGGTACAGATGCGCTAAAAGTCTTGCTCCGCTTTATCTTTGATCAACTGAATCTGCATAAGGTCAGCTTGAGAGTGCTAAGCTACAATGAGCGAGCCATAAAAGTGTACAAACGGTTAGGGTTTAGGGATGAGGGATGCCTCCGACAAGAACGTTTTGTTGATGGGGCTTACCATGATCTGCTGGCCATGGGTATTTTGAAAGACGAATTCGCAGAGATAGAGAAGGAGTCTCAATGAAGGAAATACCAATCTTATATGAAGACAATCATCTCTTGGTTGTGGTAAAACCACCCAATCTCTTATCCCAAGGGGATAGCACAGGAGATCCTGATCTCCTTACTCTGCTGAAAGAGTACATCCGGAATGAATACAACAAACCCGGTAATGTTTATCTAGGTTTGGTGCATCGTTTAGATCGGCCAGTGGGTGGCGTGATGGTCTTTGCCAAAACCTCAAAGGCCGCCAGTCGCCTGTCAGAGCAAATTAGGGAAGGAAAGTTTGGACGCGGCTATTTAGCCATTGTAGAAGGACATCCCAAACGTATTTCGGGGAGTCTGCGTAGCTTCTTGGTTAAGGATCCACAGAAGAACCTAGTTAAGGCAGTAAAACCAGATGTTAAAGGGGCTCAAGAGGCAAGGTTAGATTACAAGGTGGTTGATATGAATTCTACCCATAGTCTGGTTAGAATTCAACTACGAACAGGCAGATCCCATCAAATAAGGGTGCAGATGGCGGAAATGGGTCATCCCTTGCTTGGCGATCAGCGTTATGGGCGCAGAACGAACCAAAGGCAGCAGATTGCTCTCTGGGCAGAGCGCATTACTTTTACCCATCCAACCACGAAAGAACATTTAGAATTTGTAGAACCACCTCCAGAGATAAAACCTTGGACCGAGTTCAGAAAGGCCTGACGAGCAGTTTGTCAGGCCTTGTTTTTTAGTAGTATATGTTCTACACTGGCTTTTTCGCTGAGTGTCAAAATCGCCATACTAATGGGAAGAGAAAATCTCTTTGGTCCAGCACTGCCAGGATTTAGATACAATACCCCGTCGTTCGTCTCTTCGAAGAATTTATGGGAATGACCAAAGATTACTATGTTTGCTCCATTAAGGGGCGGCAGATCTTGGATATTGTGTACCACGAGAATGGACCAGTGGTCAACTTGGATCCGTTCAGCTGTTCTTAAAGAGTTAGCCCACGGACCTTGGTCCATATTACCCCGCACAGCTGTAGTTGGAGCAATTTGATTTAACTCTTGTAAGATACGATGTTGGTCAATATCGCCGGCGTGAATTATTCGATCGCACTTTTGCAAAAACAGCCTTGCATCACTTCTTAATAGGCCGTGAGTGTCAGAAATGACTCCTATTCTGATGGATGACATAGATCTAGACTTTCTCCCTTCTACAAGAGAAGCCCAAGACTCTTGCGAATCTTGGGCTTCTCAATTAGTGCTGTCTAGGTTCAGCTCTAAATGTTGCTATTATATTTACTGTAACCTGTAACTGCCCCGGCATAAATGCGTCAGCCCCATCGCCAACTTGGCCGATCCGTTCAGTTCCATATTCGGTTGAATAGAAATAAGTTTCTTCTACAGATTCTAGCTTAATGTTATCAGTATCGTTGGCATCTGCCAAGACAGCAGCTTTCCACCAAGCATCTTCCATGGCTCGCCTGAATGCATCCTCCCTTGCGGGACGATAATCGTGAACGCCATATTGCAGACCATAGATAATGTTGGCACCCGCTTGCGTAACTTCGTCCAAAAATGCTGCTACCTTAGTTAAGTCTAGAATGTGAACTTCAAATACATGCCGTACTGAAAAACCGTCAGGAACCGACTGTCTTATGTCGTCATCCCACCGCTCATTTTGGTACATGTTAAATTCGGAAGTCTTGATTAGTTCGGGTGAGGTAAACTCAGAGAAGATCTCTACTAACTTTTGGGTTACCTCATTGCTGCTGGTCAAAGCTTCTTCTGCAGTAGCCCCATCCGATTTAGCTCCAATCCATAGTTGGGCTTTGGTCGGTGCCACGAGCACTATTCCGGTTGCCTGAACCTTAATTGTAAAACTGTCTGAGGAAGCGCTGGCAAACCCGGAAAAAGCGGTAAGCAGCACCACAACAAGGGCGATAACTAGAGATACTCTACGTTGCATCGCTTTCACTTCCTTTGTGTTAATTGCTAGAGGATTCGTGAGGATGAATTCCTTTTTGAGGTAATAATGCGCGATGAGTTGAGTACCGCCAAGATTGTGACACCCACATCGGCAAAAACCGCTTCCCAGAGTGTGGCTAGGCCAAAACCACCCAAGAGTAGGACTATGAGCTTCACTGCAAAAGCTAAAGTAATGTTCTGCCAGACAATGGTGTTAGTGCGCTGTGCGGTTTTCATTGCGTCCACCACACTGTAGGGATCGTCAGTCATCAGAACAACATCGGCTGTTTCAATAGCGGCTTGCGAGCCTAAAGCCCCCATGGCTACTCCAACATGGGATCTGGCCAAGGCTGGAGCATCGTTGATTCCATCTCCGACAAAAATGACCTTACCTTTAGCTGATTTCCCCCCCATAATCCGTTCTATTTTTTCCAACTTCTGATGAGGGAGGAGTTCTGCGTGAACATCTGTAACTCCAAGTTCTCTACCAACTTCCTCGGCTACGGCAGAACTATCACCAGTGAGCATCACGACCTCTATTCCCATGGATCGTAACTCTTTGATGGCTCGTGCAGAATTCTTCTTAGGAGTATCCGCAAGGCTAATCGCTCCTGCGTAGACACCATCGATCGATACGTGGACACCTGATTGGTGACTCTCTAACGTTCCCTCGATTCCTACTTGTGCCAAAAGCCTCCGGTTTCCCACGAGTATTTCTTTACCCTGCCAGATGGCTCTGACGCCATGCCCGGACAGCTCTTCCAGCTCAGTAATACTATTCTGATCAATGGGCTTTCCGTAAGCTTGAACAATGGAAAGGGCCAAGGGATGGGTAGAAGAACTTTCAGCATATGCTGCAGCTTGGAGAACATCTTCTTTAGAAAAGGGTGGTATCGCCACAACTTTCTCCATTTGGAACTTGCCCGAGGTTAGTGTGCCCGTTTTGTCAAAAACAATCGTGTCTGCTTCATAAAGGGCTTGGAGGTAGTTACTACCCTTAACCAAGACCCCTTGTTTAGAAGCACGACCAATTCCCGCAAAGAAACCTAGCGGAATAGAGACAACGAGCGCACAAGGGCAAGAAATAACTAGGAAGACTAAAGCCCGATAGAACCAGTCGCTGAATACACCGCCAAATAGTGGGGGAACCGTGGCAATCAGTGCCGCAACTGCCACCACCGCGGGGGTGTAATAACGGGCAAATGAAGTGATAAAGTCCTCTGTTGGGGCTTTATTGGATGTGGCATTTTCCACTAAATCCAAAATTCTGGAGACTGCGGATTCGCTTGCCAGTTTGTTGGTCTCAATTGTCAAAAGACCGCTCAGATTAATCGAACCAGCTAACACTTCTACACCCTGTTCCACTTCTCGGGGTAAACTTTCGCCGGTGAGGGCCGAGGTATCGAGTGAAGATACGCCAGTTAGAATTGATCCATCAACTGGGATCCTTTCACCTGGGCGAACTACCACCACATCTCCAATACGGACCTGTTCGACGGGGATATCGACGATGGATTCTCCTTGTTTTAGACGGGCTGTTTCTGGCTTGATGGCGATCAAGGATGAAATAGAGCGTCTGGATCTATCAACTGCCAGATGTTGGAGAAATTCTCCAGTACGGTAGAAGATCATTACAGAGGCTGCCTCGGGAAACTCTCCAATGGCAAGTGCACCGACGGTGGCAATTGTCATTAAGAAGTTTTCATCGAAGATTTGCCCTTTTCTAATGTTGCGGAAGGCCTGCCAGATTATCTCATAACCTGCAAGCAGAAAAGCAACGATGTAAAGGGCATCTTTAGCAGTACCCTGGGTTAGCACTACGGCTACCAAGAAACTAATCACACTCGAAGCGAAAGCGAAGTTCCGGATCGTCAGAAGATTATGTTTTTCTTGCTTCGGCTTGTGTTCGGTGACAACAACATGGGGCTCAAAAGTGGCCACCGTTTCTTGGAGGGCTAGTTTTATTTGCTCTTGGTCTCCATGTTCAATGTCGAGAAAAATCCTACTGGTGGAAAAGTCCACCATCGCATTTTTGACATTTTCCAACTTACCAGCTGCTATTTCGATTTTCGCGGCACAATTGGCACAATCCAATCCTTCTAAGTGGTAAACTAAGCGCATTATTAACACCTCAATTGGGTTCCTGAATGTGTTGATATCCCTGGTTAAATATTTCCTTTACATGGTCATCATCGAGAGAATAGTAGACTACTCGCCCTTCTTTCCGAAAACGTACTAGTTTTGCCTGTTTCAGGACTCTGAGTTGATGGGAGATCGCGGATTGGGTCATTCCCAAGAGGTGAGCAATATCACAGACGCACATTTCAGATTGAAACAATGCAAACAAGATCCTTATTCGTGTTGTATCACCAAAGACCTTAAAGAACTCCGCCAGATTAAACAGTTCTTCTTCTGGAGGCATGATTTGGCGTACGTTTTCGACAATGTCTTCGTGAATTACGGTGATTTCACAGGATGGACTATTAGACATCTGAACACTCCTTCTGAAACACATGAATAGTTGCTCATATATTCAGTTATAGTATATGACTCCATGAAATTATTGTCAACAGAAAAAGAAAATCGCCAACTAAAAAATAGTTGGCGACTCTCTGAAATACGGATTGCTGTTTGCTTTTTGACTAGTCGATAAGAAATACTACAGAGTAGTGGGCAAGAAAATCATAAATGTTTAGGGCTTCCAAAATCGATTGGGCATCAGCATCACTTATAATGACATTGGAATCTGTGCTACCCGAAATCTTCAAAGCGTTAACCACTAGAGGTGAGACTTTGATGGTGTCTTCCGGTTGAATTCTTCTTAGCAGGTCAGGATTTAGCTCTTGTCCATAGGAAGCGATGCCAGCCTCTTGCAGAAAACCATAAGATACCGCTACACCGGCGTAGACTAATTGACCAGATTCGGAGTAAATTTTCGGGCTCATGCCTCTCTGCAAGCCGAGACCTCTGGCGTCCACGATCAGTCCTGTATAGATTAGGCCCTGGCGGATCAGCTCTTCATCTGCAAGATCCAATTCTACTCTCCGGATATTGAACTCGTCCCATTCCATTAAAACGCCTTCTGGGGCAGTAAAAACGACTGTCGCTCGGTGAGCTCCTGGAGGAGCGGTTACAATGGTAGATACTTGCTGCCACTGTTGGGGGCCGGCCAAACTCCTGCTTAACTGGGTTGAACGTAAGTACTGGCCATGTTCATTGTGGATGTACACAGAAGCAAGGGTAGGCGCATCTTGTAGATCCGTCTTAATGCGCACACTAACCTCATAGCGGGCTCCTGCCTCCAATAGAAATGTACGTGAAAACTCATTAGCTTGGATCGTGGTGGTGGTCACCAGTATTAAGAACACGACTAATAGGCTTGTGGTTCGTTTTTTTAGCATGCTATCGACCTCCCGTCAATTCCTCAAATGTTTCGCAGTCTAGGTTCTGGTTCTGACCTACTTATGTAAAAAGGGACCCAGAGCAGAAGGGTCCCCTTGTTGTTAACCAACAATCAAGATTTGACCAGCTATAAGATTGTCAATGTCTTGTAGTTGATTCCATTCGACCAATTGGCTAAGGGTTACTTTATACTGTTTGGCAATTTTATAAAGGGTATCGCCAATTTCTACTGTATGCTTTGTTTGAGATACTTCTTCGCCTAGATAGAAATGGATAGGAATCCGGATCGTCTCACCTACGGTTAGTTTGTTGTCACTGAGTCCATTGGCAGCCCGGAGCATTTCTTCCGGAACCTTGTATTGCATGGCCAAGGAACGGGCGTTGTCACCTAGTTGCACAACGTGGTAGCTCCAGAGTGGTTTCACAGGAATAACAAGCTCTTGTCCAACTTTAAGGTTTAGAGGACTGATCCCGGGGTTAAAGTCAATAAAAGCTTCTACCGTTGTTTCGTAGTGCTGGGCCAAACCAATTAAAGTGTCTCCCGTTACAATGGTGTGGTACTCAGGTGAAGCCGCTCCTGCCGCAAGACTAAGGGTTAAGACGATCATTATAGCCAATACTGTTTTCTTCATTACTTACACCTCCAACCCCATTATGGATCTAGGGCAGGGTGAAGGCAAAGGTATGTTCTGACTGTCTTAGTAGGATATTCCGCTTCGTTTAAACGTCCAGGCCAAAAGCTCGGGTGTAATATTAACCTGAAAAAATACTTCCATAAAAGTTGCATAGGTTTGGGGCAAATCCACAGTGTAGCTGGGGTAAGCAATGGAATGGAGCCATTCCAGTCCTAAAAGACTGAAGATGGATCCCGGTTCTAACCAGTTATGTGGAAAGGAAGGAATTTGATAGATGCGTCTATGCCCATCCCTTTCGATTTCCTGATAAGGATCAGCCACATTGTGCGGCATGATCAAGACAAGATCCGGTAGAGGTGGTTGATCATCCCAAACGGGCATTTCCACCATACCCGATAGGGCTAGCAGTTCATCAAAGTGTCCCGGCTCAAAGGAAGAAACGATATGCACAGGGATAGGACTGAAACTACTTTGCAGAAATTGGAAATCTTCCATTTGCCCCAAAATGTTCTCCACATAAGTAGCTAAAGCTTGTCCCCGTACTTCTTTTCCCAATAACCTTCCCACCAATCGCAACGCCTCTGGGAGTGCTTCCAGACTATTATCTATTAACAATGTAGGAATACCTAAGGTCGCTTGGATTTCATCTGCTAGTGCAATGTTGTGTTCATCAATAGAACCGTAGTGCACAACAAGATCCGGTTCGAGCTCAATGACGGTATCAACGCTTATAGTGTGAAACACCTTGTCCCAAGTACCCACAGTGGGTAAGTTGTGGTATTGCGGTTGAATAGCAAACTCTAGCTCAGGGCGTAGGCCACGATTCCAGCCCATGATGGATCCTTGATTCACGGCGTAAACTAGAAACAGACCTGCTTCTGTGGTGGTATAGACCTTATCAATAGTGGAAGGTAGGCTCACGAGGCGACCACCGTGATCAGCAAAGAAGTCTGTGGGCAGCATGGAATGATCAAGTGTTCTTGGATAAAGGAGAAGTAGTAATACAATTACTACTAGCGTTTGCTGCCAACTAGTGTTTCTTTGCATTCATACCTTCCTTTCCACTATTACTCGAGCATAAGCTTCCGAAAATGCGTTCATACTATTACTGGGAAATCTAGTAAATTTTGCTTCCACTTCTACTGTATTCCACCCTAGCTGGTCTGTCAATAAACGGACGAAATACGGAAAAAGCGCCCATCCTCAAAGAATAAATCGTAACAGATGGCACAATTTACAGGCGCTAAATGTAAAAGGGGGGCTTGACTTTGATTGGTGGCGCTTGTATATTATAAAAAATGCCCTTTTGCAATACTGTACCTTGGTAGTCAATTTCGGAGGTTACCAAGGGATGGGTTTGGGAAAAAGGGAACACCGAGATAAGGGAGGAAATTAGATGTTCAGAAAATCGTGGTTAGTTGTACTCTTGGTCTTGGCAGTGACGTTTGCCGGTTTTAGCATGGTCGGCGCCCAGACCTTGACGGTTGCTCAAGGCGCGGATCCAGTAACCTTGGATCCTCATGGACAAAACGATCAACCCTCGGCACGGGTTAGGGCTCAGATCTTTGAGACCTTGGTTAATCATGGCTACAGCTTAGAAATTGTCCCAGGCTTAGCCAAGAGCTGGGAGCAAATTGATGAAGTAACTTGGGAGTTTAAGCTTCAAGAGAACGTAAAGTTCCACAATGGCGATGACTTTACTGCAGCCGATGTTAAGTACTCGTTTGAGCGCATTAAGGAGTTGCCTTCGCCAGCAGCATTCTTGATTGATGAGGTTAAAGAAGTTGTAGTAATTGATGACTACACAGTGCAAATCGTGCTGAAACAACCATTTGCACCAATTCTCGCTCACTTGGCCCATCCATCTAACGCTATCGTTAATAAGCGTTCCGTTGAAGAAGCTGGTGACAACTTTGGTTCCCAAGTTGCTATTGGTACAGGCCCCTTCGAATTTGTAGAGTGGGTTGCCGGTTCCCACGTGGAACTCCGCCGCAATGAAAACTACTGGGGTGAACCAGCTAAGGTTGAGAAAGTAATTATCCGTGGTATTCCTGAGAATACTGTGCGTGCTATCGAACTTGAGACCGGTGGAGTAGATATTGCTTACAACATTGATCCAGTTGACGAGTTCCGCTTAACTGGTGCACCTGGTATTAAGTTAGATAAATATGAGACACTTTCCACCAGTTACATTGGCTTTAACGTACAGAAAGAGCCTTTTGACAATCCGCTGGTTCGTAAAGCGATTAACCATGCACTTGACGTACAAGCTATTGCCGACTTTATCTATACAGGGCAAGCTTCTCCAGTAACTGGACCTCTACCACCACTTGTATGGGGTTCGAAAACAGATTTGCCAGAATACGAGTATAATCCTGAAAAGGCCAAGGCACTTTTAGCTGAAGCTGGCTATCCAAATGGATTTAAAACCAGCATTTGGACCAACGATAATCCGTTGCGGATGCAAATCGCCGAAATGTTCCAAGCTGACCTAGCCGAAATTGGCGTAGACGTAGAAGTCTTAATCGTTCCTTGGGCTACCTATCTTGCAGATACAGCAGCTGGTAAGCATGACATGTTCATCCTAGGATGGGTTACTGTAACAGCTGATCCTGACTATGGTCTCTGGGCCCTGTTCCACAGCAGTCAGTTCGGTGATCCAGGTAACCGTTCCTTCTACGCTAATGCTAGAGTTGACGAGCTTCTCGAACTAGGACGCGCCGAAGGTGATCCTGCAAAGCGGGCTGCCATTTACGCAGAAGCACAAGAGTTGATCGTAGATGAAGCTCCTTGGGCCTTCTTGATTGCCACAAGTGAAGTCAATGGTCTGCAAGAAAACGTAGAGGGCTTCGTGCCACATCCTGCAGGTCATCACAAGTTATCTACTGTTTACAAGAAGTAAATCTTAAAAAATACAAGTGGCGGAGCCAGATTGGGCTCCGCCCTCCACTCATAAGCAACGTTGAACGAAAGGTGGTTTGCTTGTGTGGCGTTATATTTTCCGTCGCTTACTCATGTTGATTCCCGTGTTAATCGGGATTTCTATTTTTGTCTTTTTGCTTATGTACTTGACACCGGGCGATCCGGCCCTTTTAATGTTGGGGGAAGGCGCGCCTGCTGAACAACTGGAAGCATTAAGGGAGTCCATGGGCTTAAATGAGCCCGTTTATGTTCAGTATTTCAACTGGCTGAAAAATGCCGTGCGCGGTGATTTGGGGCGTTCCTTGCGCTCAAAGAAGCTTGTTACCACCGAGATTTTGGATCGGTTACCAGCCACAACTGAATTAGCTTTGGCTGCGGTCGCGTTTGCCGTGATCGTGGGGGTACCGGTAGGTATTTTATCTGCCAGTAAACCAAACTCTTGGTTTGATAATATTGCCATGGTGGGGGCATTAACAGGCGTTGGGATGCCCGTTTTTTGGCAAGGCATAATGCTTATTTTAATCTTTTCCGTTAACTTACAGTGGTTTCCCTCCTCAGGACGTCTGGGAGGATTTGAATATCTGGTTTTGCCGGCCATTACACTAGGTACCGCATCTACTGCCAGCATTGCTAGATTGACTCGCTCTGCCATGCTAGATGTGTTGCAGCAAGATTATATTCGCACAGCCCGTTCTAAAGGTTTGCCGCGTCGTGCAGTGACATTTAGACATGCCCTGCGTAACGCGTTGATTCCTGTTGTAACCATGATTGGTCTCCAATTTGGGGGCTTAATGAGTGGTGCTGTCCTGACCGAGACGATTTTTGCTTGGCCGGGTATCGGACGGATGGTGGTGGAAGCAATCAACAACAAGGACTTTCCACTGGTCCAGGGAACCATCATGACCTTCGCCTTGATTTATGCTTTAGTCAATTTGATCATAGACGTGACCTATGCCTTCCTGGATCCCCGTCTGCGCTTACTCTATGAATAGGAAAGGAGGCGGTTGGTATGGCAATAGATACTGCGAAACAGCAAAGCCAATTTTCTAGGGTTTTTAAACAGTGGATGCGCAATCGTCGGGCGGTTGTGGGTGCTATCATTTTGCTGATTATAATCGGCATGGCTATTTTTGCTCCCTACGTCACGACTCATGAACCGGCAAAGCAGAACATTCGTAATCGCCTTCAAGCTCCGTCCAAGGAACACATCTTTGGAACAGACCAATTCGGTCGGGACACCTATACCAGAGTAGTCTATGGAGCTAGGCTATCATTGAGGGTGGGTTTCTTGTCCATCTCCTTGGCTCTAGTAGCGGGGAGCTTTTTGGGCCTTGTGGCAGGCTATTATGGTGGATGGCTCGACATGCTGATTATGCGGGTCATTGACATCATGCTTGCGTTACCGGGGTTTTTGCTGGCTTTGGCCATTGTGGCAGCCCTTGGTCCAGGTCTAGAAAACGTGATCATGGCCATAGGAATTTCCTATATACCGTCTTTTGCCAGGATGATGCGCTCGTCGGTGTTATCCACTAAAGAACTTGATTATGTTGATGCTGCTTCAGCCCTTGGAGCCTCGGATTGGAGGATAATTCTCTTACACATTCTGCCCAACTCCCTCAGTCCGATTATTGTGCTAACGACGCTTAGTATGGCAGGGGCAATTTTGTCCGCGGCTGGGCTAAGCTTTTTGGGTATGGGGGCCCAGCCACCTACACCCGAATGGGGAAGCATGATTTCTAGTTCTCGCCCTTTTATCCGTGTCTCCCACTGGTCAGTTACAGTTCCGGGACTTGCCATTTTTATTACGGTTATGTGCTTGAACTTAGTTGGTGATGGTTTAAGGGACGCTTTAGATCCACGTTTGAAAAATATCGGTTAAGCAAATCTCGAAGCCTTTGCAAATTAGCAAAGGCTTTTTTTATTTTCGCAATAAAAAGCAGGAAAATGCCTGGCTCCATGGAATTGTTATCAGACATTAACAAAAAATGGGGGTTTGT
>JAAZLQ010000091.1 GCA_012799255.1 Bacillota bacterium | reverse complement strand
TATCCCCTGAGCTACAGGCGCCTGCATTTTCTGGAGCGGGTGAAGGGGATCGAACCCTCGCGACTGGCTTGGAAGGCCGGTGCTCTACCATTGAGCTACACCCGCAGAGATGGTCGGGGCGAGAGGATTTGAACCTCCGGCCTCCTGCTCCCAAGGCAGGCGCGCTAGCCAAACTGCGCCACGCCCCGACGTATAATGTTTTCCCAAACTGACAATGTCAATATTATCACAGAACCCTAGCAAATGTCAACAGTAAATCCTCGAATTACTTTAAGCATTCCCTGCATAGCTAGGGATCTATGACTTATTTCATTTTTAACTTCTGGGCCAAGTTCTGCAAAGGTTTGACCCAACTCCGGAATTAAGAACAGGGGATCATAGCCAAAACCTTGCGAACCTCTGGGCTCAAAGGTAATGATCCCACGACAAATTCCTTCCGAAAACTCTACTTGCCCTTGAGGAGTTGCCAAAGCCATCACACACCGAAACTGTGCGCCCCGCTTCTCGAAAGGTACATGAGCCATTTTTTCTAACAAGAGTTCATTATTCAGGCCATCGTTTGTGGGCTCCCCAGCAAAGCGTGCCGAATATACTCCAGGGGCACCATTTAGGGCGTCAACCTCTAGACCAGAGTCATCAGCTAACACCAGGTCGCCTACAACCCGGGATATTTCTACCGCTTTCTTTTTGGCATTTTCCCGAAAAGTAGCTCCGTCTTCAATGACTTCCGGAAACTCGCCCAACTCGGAGAGCCCCAGCACCTCAAAACCTAGGTGGGATGTGAGTTCCTTGATTTCTTGAATTTTGTGTGAGTTATGGCTAGCTACAATTAAACGTTGAGAAGCCATTTACTTTCCTCCAAACTTTCGAGCTAAATCGCCCATCAACAGTGCCTGTTGAGCCTCCATCAGCTCCTGGATTCCCTTTTCTGCTAAGTCCATGAGTCTTTCCATCTCTAGTCGAGTAAAGGGCTGACCCTCGGCAGTACCTTGCACCTCAACGATTCTGCCACTTTGGGTCATAACCACGTTGAAGTCAACTTCGGCAGCAAAATCCTCCGCGTAGTCCAAATCTAAGATAGGTTCTCCGTTCAGAATACCCACACTAACTGCCGCTAAGTATTCTGTTACACCAAGATCAATTTTGCGCAATGCATCAGATAAGGCAATAAAAGCTCCTGTAATTGATGCGGTTCTGGTTCCTCCATCTGCCTGGATCACATCACAATCTAACCAGATAGTACGCTCCCCTAAGGCCTTTAGGTCAACAACTGAACGGAGCGAACGTCCGATCAAACGCTGAATCTCATGGGTACGCCCCCCAACCTTCCCCCTACTCGACTCACGAGGATTGCGTACTGAAGTGGCTCTGGGTAGCATAGAATACTCAGCGGTAATCCATCCCTCTCCTTGGCCACGCAAAAAGGGAGGAACTCTATCTTCAACCGTGGCAGTGCAGATCACTCTGGTATTGCCAATTTCCATTAACACAGATCCTTCGGCATGCATGTTAATATCCCGAGTGATCTGGACCGGACGAAGCTCATCAGCGCGTCGTCCGTCAGCCCTTATAAGACTCATTTTATTTTACCTCCTTAAGGCTGGGGTCTCGATACTGGGCGACACCTTGGTCGTACAGATTGTTCCCCTGACTATCAATGGCCACGATGACCGGAAAATCCTCGACCACCATGCGATGAACTGCTTCCGCACCTAAGTCGGGATAAGCTACAACTTCAACTTCTTTGATACTTTGGGAAATCAAGGCTGCTGCCCCGCCCACGGCGGCAAAATAGACCGCACCGTGTTTTTTCATCCCCTCGATCACCTCAGGACCACGTCCACCCTTACCAATCATCCCTTTCAATCCCTGCTCTAAAAGGGGAAGAGTGAGACTGTCCATACGCACAGAGGTGGTAGGACCTGCAGAACCGATAGGTTCTCCTGGCTTGGCCGGACTAGGTCCAACATAATAGATGATTGCCCCCTCCACTGGAAACGGTAGAGGCTTTCCTTCCGCGATCAACTGAACTAAACGCTGATGGGCAGCATCTCGGGCAGTATAAACAATCCCGCTAATGGCCACTTCATCCCCTGCTTTAAGCGACCGGACCTTGACATCGTCAAGTGGTGTAGTAATGCGGATCATGTAATCTCCTCCTGTTATTGGCTTTTATTCACATCGTGCACTAGCGTGCGAAAATGATGTCCCCGTTCCATAAAGTTGGCATATTGATCATAACTGGCACAAGCGGGAGAAAGCAACACCAAATCACCATCCTGAGCCAGAGACCGTGCTGCCCTTACCGCTTGTTCAAGGTTGTCGACTACTTCTACAGGAAAATCCCCAACTTCTAATACCGCCTGATGGATCTTCGGCGCGGTTGCCCCAAGCAAAACAAGATGTTTCACTCTGTCGTGGATGGCTGAAGCTAAATCCGCAAAGGATAGTTCCTTATCTGATCCGCCAGCAATCAAGATAATCGGCTCGGAAAAAGACTGTAAAGCGGCCAAAGTTCTCTGGGGGGTAGTAGCGATAGAGTCATTATAATAGCGCACCCCGTCCACTTCGGCAACAAACTCCAGACGATGGGAAACACCAGTGAAATTGGACGCCACGTGCGAGATCGCTTCCCAGCTGGCACCTAACTCACGACTCAGCACTGTAGCCGCCAAAAAGTTTGCCACATTGTGTAAACCTGGAAGGGCCAAATCAGAGAGTTTGGCAAAGGTGACCTTTTCTCCGCCATTGACATAGATCAGTTTGTCACCGTCTAAATAGGCACCGGCATTCACCGCAGTGTTTAAACTAAAATAGTAAACTCGTCCAGGCGCTTCCTTAGCCATGTCTCTGGTGTGTGGATCATCAAAATTGAGAACTACAAAGTCCTCCTCACCTTGATAACGATAGATCTTCTTCTTGGCATCAATATAGTTTTCCATAGTCAGATGAACATCTAGATGATTCTCAGCAATATTTGTGATTAAACTCCCCTTCGGACTCTGCTTTAATTCTTCCAGTTGGAAGCTGGAGAGTTCTAATAGAACGTGATCGTTCGGTTCCAGATGTTCAATTACAGAAATTAACGGAGTGCCGATATTTCCTCCTACATTAACCGGGATACCGCTAGCCCTTAACATCTCACCCACGAGACTCGTGGTGGTAGTTTTGCCACTACTGCCAGTAATGCCGTAGATAGGGGCCTTACTGTAACGAAAAACTAAGCCGATTTCACTCTCTAATCGGCCCAGCCTCTTAATTTGCTCCAGTTGAGGAAGTCGCTTGGGGACCCCGGGACTTACTACCACAACATCATACTGTTCAAGTCCTTCTAGGTAGTGGGGACCTAGGACTAAATCTATACCCAACGAATTAAGTTCCTCAAATCCATCTCCCATTTGTTCAGGGATCTTTTGATCTCGTCCACTGATCTGGGCACCAACGTCCTTGAGGAATCTAATCAAGGCCAAGTTACTCACACCAAGTCCAACCACAGCCACCCTTTTGCCTGACCATTCAGCATGCAAAGCTGATCGCATTTAGATCCTCTCCCCCCACATGGGATGCAGATCCACAACAGATAATTTCTCTCCAAGAACCAATTCTGCTTTGTCCTTGAACTTTTCAGGGTGGGCACTGACCCAAAACTCCGTTTGTGTACTGGTGCTGATACTATCTCGTTGGCCAACAAGCCATTTGCATGCCTGCTTAGACACAGTGGGAGCTGGGTCAATGACCAGGATCTGCTTGCCAGCCACTTCCTTTATTACGTCTGATAAGAAGGAGTAATGCGTACACCCAAGAAGAAGAGTGTCGATTTCTTCAGCTAAAAGAGGTGCCATGTACTCTTGAACCGTCCGCAAAACGGAATCCCCATGGATCTCTCCCTGCTCAACTAGGGGAACCAGATGTGGAGCGCTTTGCACAAAAACCTTGCCCGAAGGCAATGCCTCACTCAAAGCCCGTTGGTACACTCCACTTTCTGTCGTCGCCCGGGTTGCCAAAACGCCTACTCTTCCCTTAGTTGCTTGAGCTACTGCTTCGACGGCACTTTCGATCATACCAATCACAGGGAACCTAAGTTCCCCCTTAACTTGCGGCAAAACCACGGCGCTAGTGGTATTACAGGCAACCACAATACGCTCACATCCTCTGCTCTCCAAAAAAGCCAAGCTTGCCATAAAGTAATCCCTCAGTTGGTCTGGTGTCTTTTCACCATAGGGAACATTGGCAGTATCTCCAAAGTAAACCAAGGGCACATTCACTTTCTCCCTTAGTTCACGCCAAACCGAAAGCCCTCCCAAACCAGAATCATATATTCCTATCACCAATCCAAATTCCTCCAAAAAGGTGTTCCTTAATTATAATGCTGAAGTACCTAAAATAGCATAGTCCTTATGCAGGGGTTCAGTCAAATCCAGATGACCAGCCAGAGTGAAAACCATCTGGTTCTCCAGGAGAATTTGCACCTTTTCAACTCCAGAGATTTCAGTCAACGAATTAACAATACCATACACAGTCATGATCTCACCCATACTACCTCCTGGGTGGTTAGTTGCCAGATGATGACTGAAGTTAACATACAAAGTACCCCCGGTCTTATGATAACCTAACACCTTCGTCTCAGGAGGAATGATACCAATTAGATGATTAAGCCTGGGGCCTGCCAACAAATCTGCGAGAACCTGATCTATGGAAGCTATACCGTGATGAAACTCGGGCTCAAGTAGATCGCCTTCTGGCGAACCATAATAGACTGGATAGAAAGGTTCCTGAACATCTATGAGCACTGGTAGTATATCCGCATCTTCGCCTGCGAAATACGCGATGCGGATCACCAACAACAGCATTAGCACTACAACCAAAGCCGCTAAGATGTGCTCCCATTTCATCAGGCCCGCCCCCTACTTCTTAATCTCTAGGTAGAAACGTTCGATGCCGTTATATATACCTTGGGCTGCCACCTTTTGAAAGCCTGGAGCCCGCAGAAGCACTTCCTCGTCAGGATGATCTAAGAATCCCACCTCCACCATAATTGCAGGAATATCAGAGCCATTAAACACAGCCAGGTCATCCCTTCCCCAAATCCGCCTATCCACTAAAGTGATAGCCTTGACCACTTCATCCTGGACAATTCGGGCTAAACGTTCGGAAACAGGATCTTTCGCACGGTATAAGGTTTCTGTCCCCCGTGCACGTCCCCGCTCAATATGGGAATTTGAATGTATTGAGATAAACAAATCAGCCCTTGCTTCGCGAGCAATTTCGGGACGTCTAAATATTGACACATACTCGTCCTTATCCCTAGTATACACAACTTTGGCACCAGCTTCATGCAAGAACTCACCTAGATAAAGGCCAATAGCCAGGTTCACATCTTTTTCAAAGGTACCCTGATAGCCAATTGCCCCTGGGTCCGAACCTCCATGACCAGGATCAACAACCACAGTCAGACCGGATAACACACCTTCCCTGATCGGTAATAATTCTGCCAAAGTGGGTTCTGGAGACTCGTTCAATGACGCTAGATATACTTGCGCTTCCCGTGCGGTTCCGGCAAAGAGGGGTAACACATAGCTCCCATCGTCTCGTTCTTCAAGTGGTAGGGGAGCAACTGCTGCTTCTAACTCCAAAACCACCCTGGTTATGGCTGGCAAGTGCTGTCCCACTCTCAGTCTGACAATTCGCTCCACATCAACCGGAACGTCAAAGGACCTGGTCATCAATGTGGTGTCTTGGAAATCTAAGACCAGGCGAAGTGGGTTTTCCAGATAGGTAGATTCAATTTGGGGAGCAGCGGAACTGAGAAAACGAATCTGTAAGCGATCATTTTCTTCCTCTACCCACAGGGAAGAAAGTTGGTAATTGAACTCAACTTCTAAGCCACCGTCAGGCCAAGCGTTGACTCGGTAGCCTGTGGGAGCTTTCAAGTCACACACAATCCGCATAATTTGATCATCAAACCTACTACTGCGAATCGCGCTCAAAACAGGATGATCTACTTCAACCACTGGTAATGCATCCCCACTTACTCCATATAGATCGATCACTAAGCGAGCCGGTTCTTGAAGTAAATGGGTCTGGTAACCAGTATATGACTGCAAATCAAGAAAAACGCTAGCTCGGGGTCCGCCCATAAAGATGATCTCTTTTAAATCCTGGATTTCTTGAGGTTCATAGATCACCATTGGTGTACCTGGAGACTCCTCTGGTTCAAACAGGGCATCTAAACCCAGCCCGGAGATGATCCCCCCTCTAAACCGGGGCGCTTGTTCGGTCAAACGGAACCCATTAATTTCTTGGACAAAGCTCAGTTGCAGATTCCGTTGATCAGCCATAAAGCGTAGGGGCACGACTATTTCCCCCTGAATCAACTGGGGGGCAACCTCCAATTTAATGGACTGGCCATTCACCTGCGCACTTTCTACGTCAAGTTGCATAAGGATGGTTTGATCACCAAGTGTTATTTGAATCTCATCGTTTTTCACGTTGATCTCAGCGTCCAGATGTTCCTCAAACACCCAAAGGGGAATCATATATGTACCGTTAATCATTACTAAGGGGTTTTTCAGCCCCACTTCTTCATTTCCCACAAACAATTTGAGGGAGGCTTCTGAGTAATTTGGGCATAAAAACATCAAAGAAATTAGAAAAAGTAGTATGAGGACAGCCCTCTTCATATTTTTACCTCCAGCTGTTGTTATTACCATCATTTCGCCCTAGAAGCCGGTAATCCTGCCCAAAGGATGAATCCTTCTATGTTTTAGCACTTAGGGAAATGACCGAAACGAACTATTCATCATCACTATAATTCGGACAAAGCTCTTCATTCTCGTCGTTAGATCTCTGGTAGATCCCGTTTGCTTGGCACTTTTTTCTTATCATCTGTTTCGTGGTACGCCCATCTCTGCTATAATGTTCTTAGGGGGGAGAACATGTCGCAGATTAAAGTGATTTCAGTAAATCGTCGGGCACGCCATGATTACTTTATTGAGGACACAATGGAGACAGGTATCGTGCTGCAGGGTACAGAGGTTAAATCCTTGCGCTTGGGTAAGGTAAATCTTCAAGACAGTTTCGCCCGGGTAGAAAATGGCGAGGTTTTTCTCTATGGAATGCACATCAGCCCCTATGAACAAGGCAACCGCTTTAATCATGACCCCTTAAGGCCACGGAAGTTGCTCCTGCATAAACGGGAGATTAGAAGGCTGATTGGTAAAACCAGAGAAGAGGGGTATACTTTGG
>JAAZLQ010000187.1 GCA_012799255.1 Bacillota bacterium | reverse complement strand
TGTCAATAGTCTGTGAAAATGTCACCAAAATGGTTCAGTTTTATTCTGTGAAAATGTCACCTTGGTGTTTTTTTGGCGGGGTGTTACCCCGCCAAGTTAAGATTGATAAAAAGAGCCTACCGCGGTATGATGTTATCGATTGTTGTACCACCCCAGGCTCGAGATGAATCGAAGAGAGCGTCGAGAACTTCTCTATCGGACTCATCGTAAAAGAGCTTGGGTCTTTTTTCTTTGGGCATCCTCCATGGATGGTCGTCGGCAGGGCGTGTTGGCTGTTGTGCTGTCGGATTTTCCTTCGGCTTCTCTACGGCCTTCTTACGGGGTCTCTCCTCCAATAGCTTGGTTTGGTATACGACGCCATTATGCTGAGCCCTTATCTCTTGCTTGTGGCTGTTTAGGACCGTAATTTTGGCTTTACGGGGTACCGAGACACTCGTTTTGCCGTCCGTGAGCTGATAGTAACTCCCGCCATAGGAGAAACCGTTACCATCAGAGGCTACGCGTTGTTCTTTGATGCAAAGAATAGTATCGAGGTTGATATCATCTAGTGGGCGAAAAGCGCTTTGAGCGTTCTCTGGCTCAACTTCAAACAGCTTGTTGAACTCATCGATGTATTCAATCAGAAACGCATTAGAACCCTCAATTGTGGTGATACCACGAAGTGCCAGCTCCACTGGTAGTCTGCTTTGTAGTGTTTCCCAGAGCCGTTCGATTCGGCCCTTAGCTGGAGCAGACTTGGCGAACTTAACAATGATTCCGAGTTCCTCCATGGCCCTTCCAAATTGAGTTAGATTTACAAATTCCCCTTCCAGCTGTTGCTCTAGGGAGACGTCGTTAGCCTTAGGTGACTTGAAGATGGTGTGACGATCATTATAAATGCTAATGGGAATACCCTCGCGGTTGAGCATCTGTTCGGCCATTTCAAAGTAGCCTATGAGACATTCGGTTTTCTCGAAATGGAGGGCACAGACTCTTCCTGTTGCATCGTCAATAGCACCGTGAAGCGAGGTTATGGAATCCCCAAACCAGTTATGGGAGGATGCATCAACTTGGACTAATAGACCGGCTTGCTCTTTTCTCTTGCGGCGATGATGGTTCTTTTTCTTGCGTTTCTTCTTTGGGCTCGCTATTCCCGCTTGGGACAGGGCGCGGTACACGGTGGCGTAACTAACGTTAATACTCTCATGTTTTTCGATCAACTGTTGGAAATGGATGAAGTTGGCTCCCGCATAGTCTTCTTCGCCCTTGAGTTTGACTATCTGCTCCTTTAGATCGTCTGAGATAGCGTGGGCAGGTTTCCGGCCTCTGTTTTTGTGAATGATGAACGCCGGCCCATCATTTTTCACTCCTTTTTTAAGCCTAAAAACTTGGCGTTCACTGAGGTCAAGATACTCTGCAGCCTCTTTGACTGTAATGCTGGCAGAAATAACTAGATCGATAACTCGTAACTTTGTCAGGTCCTGCTGGGTCATGGTAAATGTTTCCTCTCTCATAGGTGACATTTTACCAGAATAGAATCAACATGACATTATCACAGAACAACTACACGCAACAGGGAAAGCAGTTGACAGTGCGGGGTAATCTTTGTATAATTTATGAGGTGATCTAGATGCGTCTCAATATTAGTGCACTAGCGGGTCGAAAAGGGTCCTCTTTTCGGTTAAAGGAAGAGCGTCCCGCGGATTTCCTTGCCAAACTCTCAGAGGTAGAACAGGTCCTCGGGCCGGTTGTAGCCGAGCTACAGGTGACCAACACCGGTGAGGGTTTTCTGGTTGTAGGAGATTTGTCCATAGAGGTTGAACTCCGCTGTAGTCGCTGTTTAAGACCGCTGAAAACCACGTTAAGTACATCCATTGAGGAAGAGTTCTTGAACCATCCAGAAGAGGTAGAAGAAGACTGGTTGTGGGATGAACCATCCTTAGTGGACGGCAATGAAATTGACATAACCAGCCTAATTGAAGAGTCTTTGCTAGTGAGCATTCCCATGAAGTCTGTCTGCCAAGAAGACTGCCCAGGTCTGTGTCCTGTATGTGGGACCCTGCTGTCGGAAGGCAAGTGTGATTGCTCAGAATCTGCGATTGACATTCGGTTGGCGCCTCTAAGCAAGTTGTTGCAGCAAATGTCGGAAACGACACCACCAGAGAGGAGGAAAGACCATGGCAGTTCCAAAGAGGAGACATTCAAAAGCAAGAGTTAATAAGCGTAGAGCCAATTGGCTTCGCATTGATGCGACCGATGCAAGCATTTGCCCTAATTGTCGTGAGCCTAAATTGCCCCATCGAGTATGCCTCAGTTGCGGCACATATAAAGGGCGTCAAGTAATTACGATGAAAGAAGCAGAGTAAATAGGGTATAGAAGGTGTTCCTGGCAAGGGACATCTTTTTTTATTGCAGTTTTTTCTTTACATTACGAGTAAAATCTACTATACTCGAGGTAGTTGCTTATAACCTGGTGCTAACACTTGGCGATAAGGAGGGTTCGCGGTGAAGGCAAAACAAGGTCGGCAAGCCAGACGAAAGGCGTTACAGGATCTTTTGCGTGCAGACCCATTTCTAACAGACTGGCAGTTAGCCGACGAGCTTGGAGTAAGCGTGGCCACAATTCGTCTTGATCGGATGGCTCTGGATATTCCTGAACTGCGCGAAAGGGCAAGGCAGATTGCAGCAAACACGTACTCTGAAGTACGGGCCTTACATGGTGAGGAAGTCATAGGCGAATTGATCGAGTTGAATCTGGGCCAAAGTGGTGTTTCCGTACTGTCGGTTACCGATCAGATGGTCTTTGCCAGAAATCAGATCATGCGCGGTCATTTTCTCTTTGCCCAAGGAAACTCCATGGCCGTGGCTCTGGTTGATTCCGACGTTGTGCTCACCAAGAGCGCAGATGTCCGTTTTTACCAGCCAGTTCATCTGGGAGAGCGGGTCGCCGCAAAGGCGAGTGTCACTTCGATTCAAGGAAATCGCTATTATGTCAGTGTGAACAGTTATGTTCATGATGAGATTGTGTTTCGCGGAGAATTTGTAGTAGTGGACGTGTCTGAAAAAGGAGGAGTGGACCGTGACTAAGATTGCTGTAGATGCCTTTGGGGGAGACTATGCACCTGAACAGATCGTGGAGGGCGCTCTTCAAGCGGCAGAGTTAGATGGAATTTCCGTAATTCTCACCGGTGACGAGGGGAGACTGAAATCACTGATATCCGGGAAACCTGGAAGTGAACGGATCGAAATCGTCCATGCTCCTGATGTCATCCACATGGATGAGGCAGCGGAGGCTGTAAGAACGAAGCCCGAATCCTCCTTAGCACGTGCGGCCCAGCTGGTCAGAGAGGGGCGA
>JAAZLQ010000312.1 GCA_012799255.1 Bacillota bacterium | reverse complement strand
CCCAGCCAATTCATTACTTTAAGGTCAGAATTGGTCAGGACACTATTTCTCTTTCTGTTTAATCTGCAACTATAACCGCTTAATTACCCATGTTTAATCCCTTAGCTATGATATAATCAAGATCCCGGATGCTAATAAATATACATTAGCATGCTAAAGTTTATGAGGATTTTTGGTATAAATATATATGTACTATCTTGTTTCCCTGCCGGATATTCGCCGGATCTATACCGGGCAGCACAGATAACTCCTGTAATAGGCTTTTTTCAGATCACCTTCCTGCCAGGCTTTGAATATATTAACTTTAACCAGGAGGTGAATGTAAATTGCGATGTCCTGCAGGAACATTTGAATATACTATCCGTGCCGGTGACACATTCTTTTCTCTAGCCCAAAGGTTTAATACAACCGTAGAAGCTATTCAAAGAGCCAACCCTAACGTAGACCCGGATCGGTTACAGATCGGCCAGGTCATCTGTATTCCCAGAGATATGGAACCAACTCCCTGCCCGTCAGGAACCTTTGAATACACAGTTCGTGCCGGTGACACCTTCTTCTCTCTAGCGCAGAGGTTCAACACAACCGTGGAAGCCATACAAAGAGCGAACCCCGGTGTAGACCCGGACCGGCTACAGATCGGCCAGGTTATTTGTATCCCTGGCGCACCACCCCGTTGTCCTTCGGGGACCTTCGAATATACTATTCGTGCCGGTGACACCTTCTTCTCTCTAGCGCAGAGGTTCAACACAACCGTGGAAGCCATACAAAGAGCGAACCCCGGTGTAGACCCGGACCGGTTACAGATCGGCCAGATCATCTGCATCCCTGGTGTACCAACCCGTTGTCCTTCGGGAACCTTCGAATATACTATTCGTGCCGGTGATACCTTCTTCACCCTGGCACGGCGGTTTGGAACAACGGTAGATGCGATCCAAAGGGCCAACCCTAATGTGGATCCGGACAGACTACAAATCGGCCAGACCATCTGCATTCCCATGGGCGAAGAGCCGCCCTGTCCTTCCGGTACTACTCCCTATATCATCAGAGCGGGTGACACCTTCTTTAGTATCGCCAGAAGGGCAGGAATAACGGTAGATGACCTGATCCGGGCCAATCCCAATGTGGATCCGGACAGGTTGCAGATTGGCCAGGTTATCTGCATACCATCGATGTAGATTAGTTGGAACGACAAAAAAATCCGGCCGGATCGGGTATTTTTACTGCCCGGATTCGCCAGATTTTTTTCTTTTATTCCTGTCCTTAGCTCTTTTAAATAAGAATATCCCCTACCATTTTCTTCTTTGGTACCTAATCATCCTGTCTTTTGTCTCAGTTGTTATTCAGTTGGTATTCTAGTACAAAGAGTTTCCGCGATCTGAGGATGAATAACAACGCGACTGCGGCCAGTATGAAGACATACAATTCGGCGACCCAGACATTAAAACCTTGCTGAAGAAGGATAACAGGTGGGCCGTTAACTAAAGTATGCAGGAGAATAGCATAAATAACGAAAAGAAATTTCCTTTTCACTACCGCATAAAGCACTATTAAGGAGAGGGCTATCTGGATGATTATGGCGAAAAACCTCTCCAAGCCTCCGGCGAGAAATAAAAAAGGAGAGGTTTCAACTAGTTGGGTCTTGATCAACGCAGCAATCTCACCATCTAATTGCGGCGCAATTACCCGGTCAAAGGTGCCGTTGTTAATCATGAAGCTTGTCACGATATTATTGATATAGGACGTACCCACTAATAAGATGGCTTCAATCCCGCCGTGGCCAATACCGTAGGCAATTCCATTTTTCCACGATAATTCGTTATTCAGAAAAAAACGGAAACCAAGATAACGGCCGATTTCTTCGACGAGTCCTGCGGAAAACCCACCGACAACCACAGCGCTAAAAAAGATATTCGTCCATAAACCTTTGAACCAGGGTTGCATGCCGAGTATGTTAAGGATGGGGATACGGATCAGGAGCTGCGAAAGAACAAAAACCGCAACGCCGGTTAGAATTGCTTTTAATGAAATCTGCTCTTTTTTGTACATATAGACCGCGAGGCCCAGCGGGAGGAGAAAAACGAGCAACGCGGAGAAGATCATGAAACCAATCGAAAGTGTGCTGACCACTGAGAATACCCTCTTTTCTTTGATTTTTCTTTCCTTACTCTACCCTACCCTCCCATGGCATTCTAACCATACCATGGACAGTACTATTCTTCCTAACTATAAATACCGGCTATCCGGCACTGCCGGCATTAAATCTTTTTTCTTGACAACGGGTGCATAGCAGCTTACGAATG
>JAAZLQ010000042.1 GCA_012799255.1 Bacillota bacterium | reverse complement strand
CGGTCTATTGGGCCATCGACTTTGCCAATCCCCAAACGGCGGAGAATGCCCAAAATCAGCTGAGCGAGATGATCAAGCGTGATCAGAACAGAGCGAGTGTGGTGATCTGGTCGGTGGGAAACGAGAATCCCGACACCGATGCCAGGCTCCACTTTATGCAGCAGCTTGCTGCCACCGCCCGCAGGCTCGATCCCACGCGCCTGGTCTCAGCAGCCTGCTTGGTCAACCATGGGGAACGTACGATTGAGGATCGTTTAGCCCAGCACCTCGATATTATCGGGATCAACGAGTATTATGGCTGGTATGTCCAGGACTTCGATGCTCTGGAGGAGATCCTGGCCAACAGCAGGACAGATAAACCGGTCTTTATCACCGAGTTTGGGGCCGGAGCTTTAGCCCATCATCACGATGAAGCAGCGGGACTCTTCAGCGAAGAGTACCAAGCCTTGTTTTACCGCAGGCAGCTTGAGATTCTGTCGAAAGTCCCTTACATCAAGGGCCTCAGCCCCTGGATCCTCTATGACTTCCGCTCTTTGCGCAGGAACAACCGTTACCAGCGAGGTTACAACCGCAAGGGGCTTTTGTCGGAGGACAAACACCATCGCAAGCTGGCCTTCTATGAGCTGCAGAAGTTTTACGGGCAGAAGTAAGGCAGGAAGTATGCTCTCAGGAGGAGACAAATGGACTTAATCGCCAAGATTCGTCACAGGTATGAGCATGAGCTTCTTCAGGAGACGAGCAGGGTCTATTCCCAAGAGGAACTGGAGGAGAAGTACCGTCTTTTTCAGGAACGTTTCGGGCCGGACAAGCTCAGGGGGCTTGATGGTCAGGTCCTCCTCGAGACCCTCTTTGATCACGGGAATCGAGAGAGTCTGGTCTACTGGCTCGAGTTCAAGAACGATGATCAGTTCAATACCACAGCTTTTGGCGGTATTGCCGGGGGCAGTGCCTTTAAGTTTGGCATCTATCGCCGCAAAGAAGATGGTAAGTGGATTACGGGAAATCCCAAGTCCATTCAGGAAGTGGATCTTGCTCAAGCTATAGAAATTGGCAGAGAGATCAGGAATTTGCTGGTCAAAGGAGCTGAGACAGTAGCCGCTCTCCCCGATGATCTTTCCGATCAGACCTACCAGGGACTGCAGCAGGATTTGGAGGAGCAGCTTGGCCCCCTGGCCAACTGGGGTTGGGTGCACAAGTATTATCACATGCTCTATCCAGGAAAAGTCGACGACTATCATTCCCCTGATTGGCAAAGCTTCTACTTGATCAAAATGCAGCAGGCGCCCCTGGACAAAAACGCCAGATACAGCAATGCAGGGCGGCTGCTGCGACTGGCTGGAGAAGCGAATTTGGATATCAACAGTTTCACCACAACTCTTAGACTCCTCTTTGGTCCGCCCCACAGGTATTGGCGCATCGGTACAACCCATGGCGGGACAGGGCAAAGCTTTTGGCATGAAATGCGGCAAAACGGTTATATTTCCGTGGGGTGGCTCGAGCTCGGCGATATGAGCGAGCTCGATGGCCTGACCAATCCCGAAGCACGGGCTCGGCTCAAGGAACTGATCAGCCAAAAGAGCACCCAACACCCAACCGCCATTGGTAAATCGGCCAAACAATTCTTGGACTTCTACAGGACCTTGAGCATTGGTGATATTGTCGTTGCGGTCCAGGGCCAAAAATTCCTCGGCATTGGCCGGGTCACAGGGGACTACGAGTACCGGGAGGGCCTGACCTTTGCCCATACCCGGGCGGTGGAATGGCTTCTTGATACCGGCGAGAATCTCCCCGATCCCAAGGAGGGGCTGCAGACGACCATTAGCCAGTACCATAGGGTGG
>JAAZLQ010000021.1 GCA_012799255.1 Bacillota bacterium | reverse complement strand
GTTTGGTGGAGGAAGCCCGGACGAAAAGTTCTGCCAGGGCATTTATGCTGGCGAAGGATTTTAACATTAAACAATCTTCTGCCGAAGCCTGGCTCCAACAAGCAGAGATTATTAATGCAGATACTTTCGATCTAAAAGAATTTACCGGGGCATTCTATATATCGGGGAATGATTTTGCAGAGACAACAGATTTATGCGCTTCCTCTATATTACTAAGGAAACCCGGGGATCGTAAAATATATATTCACACTCGGTATTGGATTCCGGAGAGCAAACTTAAAAACAGCCCGGACGATGTAGATTATAAAGCTTGGGAAAAAGCAGGGTTAATCACTATTGTCACTGGAAATTCTGTGGAAAGCTCTATGATAGCCGATTGGCATTTTGATTTATTGAAGGAATACGATCTCAGGCCTTTTAAGTCTGGATATGACAACCGATTCGCAAAGGATTTCCAGAATCGTTACGTGGAATTATTCGGAGATAAGATTACGGTTAATATTCCGCAGGAGGCGAAAGCTTTAAATAATCCAATGCGGACATTAGAGGAAGATTTACGGGGGAAATTGGTAAACTATCAAAATAACCCGATATGCTTTTGGTGCTTTTGTAATACCGGTATAAAAGTGGATTCTCTGGGAAGGATAATGCCGGTGAAAATGCACTCTACAAAGCGGATAGATGGGACAGCCTCCAAGATAATAGCCTATGCTACTTTGGAGCTATGCAGATCCGAATTTATGGAATTGATTAATAACTAAGGGGGAGGGAGGCAATGGGGGTTTTCGATTATTTAAAGGGATTTCTCCCGGGAAGCAAAAAAGCTCGATACCAGGCGTGGATTATGAATTCAAGCCCTATCTTTTCAAGCTTCGGGCAAAATATTTATCTATCTGATTTCGTTAATAATGCTATAGAACGGGTAGCAAATGAAATCAGCAAGATTGAATTACGGAGCATCGTTCAAGATGGGGAAATATTACAGATACAAAACGATGATATCACAAGGCTTTTTCGCTTTAAGCCCAATCCCCTGCAAACGACTAGTGATTTCTTTGCAAATGTTGAATGGTTGCGGCGGAAGAATTGCAATGCTTTTATCTATCCGCAGTATGAAATCTTAACTTTACCAAATGGAAGGCAGTTTAAAAGATACCTGGCGTTTTACCCGCTCAAACCAAGCGCTGTTTATATCGGGGTTAATAATGGGCAGGCATGGGAAATTAAATTAGAATTTGAGGATGGTAATAGCTTTACCTTGCCATATAATGACTTGATTCATTTACGGTGGCGCCGGGGAGCTAATACGATCGTCGGTGGGGGGGATGATTACGGGCAGAAAAATGATGTTGATATTCTCCGGACAATCGATGCCCTGGATAAAACCATTCAGGGATTACCCAAGAGCATAGAAGCCAGCTTGCAGATTAAAGGAGTGTATCATGCGAAGACTTTAGCGGATGCCCAGAAATTGAGTAAGCTTCGGGATGATTTTGAAGATCACATAATTACAAGCAGTAGCGGAATGGTCGCCACTGACCTTGGTGGGGAATTCATTCCAGTAAGCATCAAAGCCCCGGAGATATCAGAGCCGGCATTGAAGTTTTTAAAGTCAGTCATACAAGAACGTTATGGTGTGTCAGCCGCGATATTGTCCGGTGATTATTCTGGTGAGCAACATAGCGCATTTTACCAGACAGCCATAGAGGATTTTATAATCCAATTTGAACAGGCGATGACCGCATGCTGCTTCACTCCTAGAGAACAGGACGTGGGGCATCGAATCAAATGTTATTATAATAAAGTCCGATATATGTCTACCGAAGACAAGATGAAGTTGGCTGACCTGGCTAAAGAAACCGGAATTATGACATTAAACCAGATTAATGAAATGTTCGGGGTGGCTCCCTTCGCGGATGGTGACCGCAGGCTGCAGAGCCTGAATTACGTGAACCTAAAGGATATTGATGTCTACCAGAAAGCTAAGGCCGGAGTAAAGGAGGAGGATGGGAAAAATGAAGTATAAACCAAAACCAGAGCGCCGATTAATTGAGATCCGGGCGGTGGATAATGAAGAAGAGAAGATGTTAATAGAGGGATATGCTATTATGTACGATCAGCCGGCTACTCACCAATATGGGCGCCGTAAATTTACGGAGACTATTAAGCCTGGGGCTTTGGATAAGACTGATATGCGGGATGTTCCCCTACGGTATAATCATAATGATAATGTGATGATTATGGCGAGGACCCGGAATAAATCGTTAAAGCTTATCCGGGAAGAGAAGGGGCTCAAGATCCAAGCTGACCTTTTGGATACCCAGAGCAACAGAGATCTCTACAGAGCAATCCAGGAGGGGCTTATTGATAAGATGAGTTTTGCTTTCACCGTAGCTGACGGTGGGGATTCCTGGACTTTTGGGGATGATGAGACCAGGCGCGATGTAAATGATATTGATAAGTTGTGG
>JAAZLQ010000276.1 GCA_012799255.1 Bacillota bacterium | reverse complement strand
TGGTTGACCCAAGAGTCAAAATTGGTGGAGGTGGAAAATAGGTCATGAAAGCAACCATAAGTAACGCGTTTCGCCAGATGAAGCGATATCCATCGGCGGTCGCCGGAAGCATTATCATTTTATTTCTGATCTTCATGGCTATTTATGCAATGGTATCTATACCCTATAGCGAGGCTTTGAGACTGTGGAGGGGCGCAGATAATGTCTGGATTCAATCTCCACGTAACGCTCGCCCCGCTTGGCTTAACTATTTCTATAAAGAAAAACAGCCAGTTACAATCATTAAGTCAACAACAGGTGATCCTAGCCTAAAGCAAGTCGTAGATTTAGGTGACGGGCTTTCCACATCTGATTTCATATTTGAATTTGACTATCAATACGATGGGTTTCCCTCAGAGTTAGCCATGTTTTTCACGGCCAAATTTGCTAGCGCTCGGCCAAATGTATCTTTGACTTGGGTAACCCCTGATGGTAGGCAAATTCCTCTAGGTGATTTGACAGTTCGTGCCAGCGAGACCTTTTCCATTTCTCAAGACTCGAGACTTAACCGCAGACTTGGGGGAGTTCAACCAGAACGTGGATTGTTCGCTGACCCTGCCAATCCAGATAAACCGCTCAAAGGAACCTATCGTCTAGTCGGTGAAGGATTAGTCTTTGAAGAGGACTCCTCTGTTGACGCTGACCTCGTCGTCTATGGACAATTGCATGGTCTAGCGGGAACAGATCACCGTCGTAGAGACATTACTGTAGCCCTTCTTTGGGGTACGCCAGTAGCTTTGGCATTTGGTTTAGTTGCTGCCGTAGGATCCTCCATTATGACTATGTTCTTGGGTGCGGCCTCAGTTTGGTTCGGAGGTTGGATTGACTGGTTAATCCGTAGAATCAACGAGGTTGTCATGATCCTACCGCTACTACCCATTTTGATTATGGTTGGGATGTTCTACTCACGAAGTATCTGGATAATGTTGAGTGTCGTAATCCTACTGGGAATCTTCGGTTCGAGCATCCTTAGCTACCGTTCCATGTTCCTCCAAGTAAAAGAGTCAGGTTATATTGACGCTGCAAAGGCATATGGAGCTGGCAATGCTCGGATTATTTTCCGCTATATGATCCCGAAGATCATCCCAACTTTGATTCCCGGGTTCGTAACCCAAGTACCCGCCTACGTTTTCTTAGAGGCAACCTTAGCGGTACTCGGTTTAGGTGATCCCGTACTACCTACGTGGGGTAAACTTCTTAACGATGCCCAAACACACGGCGCACTATTCAACGGCTATTTCTACTGGGTACTAGAACCAGCTTTCTTGCTGATTTTGGCCGGACTAGGATTTGCCATGCTTGGTTTTGCGCTTGACCGCATCTTCAACCCACGTCTAAGGGGGATATAGAAAAACTATGAGTAACAATAAAGTTATGCTTGATGTTCAAAACCTAAAATTATATTTCCGTACTCATGCAGGTCCAGTTCAGGCTGTGGACGATGTCAGCTTTAAACTCAAGGCTGGACACACTCTAGCTATAGTTGGAGAATCTGGTTGCGGAAAATCGTCTTTGTCCAAGGCTATTCTGCGCCTTCTACCTCGTAACATTATGACTTACAGTGGTTCTATCATTTTTGATGGTAAAGACATCATGAAATATGATGACGAAAAGTTCCGTAAGGAAATTCGCTGGAGTCAGATTGCGTCGGTACCACAGGCATCGATGAACTCTCTCAATCCTGTTATTCGGATTGAAGATCAACTTATCGAACCACTCTTAATTCATGAAAAGCTTACTAGACAGCAAGCTCGTGCTCGGGTAAACGATGTCTTTAATATTGTGGGATTGCCCACAGACTTCCTACAACGCTACCCATTTGAACTTAGTGGTGGTATGCGCCAGAGGGCGATCATTGCCATGGCTTTGGCATCAAACCCGAAGCTCGTTGTATTGGATGAACCTTCCTCAGCGTTAGACTTGTTGAGCCAAGCTAACCTGATGAACGTATTGAAGAAGATCAAACACGAAATGGACACCACATTTATCCTGATTACGCACGATATTGGTACAGCCAGTGAGCTAGCCGATGAAATTGCTGTAATGTACGCCGGAAAAATGATTGAGTATAATTCTGCTGAGTATTTCTATACGGATGCTCACCATCCTTATTCTCAAAAATTGATGGCTAGTGTACCCACACTTAGGGAGGACAAAGAATTGGCGTTCATTCCAGGTCAGCCTCCTTCACTGATTAATCCACCTACCGGATGCCGCTTTGCAGCCCGGTGTGAAAAGAAATTTGCAAAATGCTCCATGGAGCCGCCAACTTATACGCTCGATCACGGTGCAAAAGTGGCGTGCTGGCTACATGAGGAGACGGGAGAGGTGAAACATGCCTAGTCTAGCAAGGAAAACAGAACCGCAGAAGCAAAAACCTGTTCTCAGAGTGGAGGATCTGCACACTTGGTTTGAAGTACGTCGCATGGGCTTCTTTAAAGCCGGTGACGTACGCGCCTTAGATGGTGCATCCTTTGATCTCTACGCAGGCGAGACTATTTCTATCGTTGGTGAGAGTGGTTGTGGTAAAAGTACTTTGGCCAAAACCATCCTTGGAATTAACCACATTACCAAGGGCACCATTTACTTTGACGGTGAGGATTTAAGCACCCTCGATAAGGACGGCTGGAAGCGCTATCGCGCCAATATTGGTTATATTCAACAAGATCCGTACGGTGCTTTGCCCCCCTTTATGACTGTAAAACGAATCCTTGAAGAGCCGATGATCATCAATGGCATTAAGGATAAGGATGAACAAGCTAGGCGAATCAGGCAAGTTCTGGAGGAAGTTAAACTAGCTCCTATCGAAGACTTCCTACCCAAGTTCCCCCACATGTTAAGTGGTGGTCAACAGCAACGCCTGGTAATCGCCCGGGGCATGATCTTGGAACCAAAGATGCTCATTGCCGACGAACCCGTATCCATGCTTGATGCTTCCGTTCGGGTAGAGATTCTCCAATTGCTACAAGCACTGCAGAGAAAACACAATTTGGCGATTATCTATATCACCCATGACCTTTCCACGGTACGCTATTTCTCCGAACGCATTTTCGCCATGTACGGTGGAAAGATCATTGAGAAGTCTTCAACCACTGGTTTGCTAGAAAAACCGCTCCACCCCTATACAGCAGCACTCTTTGAAGCAACGTCGGATCCTGATGTGGAAAACCTCAAGAGCTTCAAGGATGTACCGGCGGGTGAACCACCTAGTCTCATGAACCCACCGAAAGGGTGCCGGTTCCACCCCCGCTGTAGGAAGATGATTAAAGGACTCTGTGACGTAGAGATGCCACCAGAAATCCAAGTGTTTGAAGACCATTCTACCACTTGTTGGTTGTACAAGGACAAACAGTAAAATGTTGTTCCAACCCAAACGCCTTATGATTCTAGGCGGAGCAATGTTAATTGTTTCTTGGCTGGTAATCTTCGCCATGGTGCTCGAGATTCTTCCTGCACCGCTGTTTCTCTACATCATCTCCTATGCGGTTTCGGCATCGGGACTCGTTGTCGGAACCATAGGACTGTTTACACAGATCCGTATTGAACTCAAGAAGCATAAGGATGACGAATGGGAACAACGTTAATGTAAAAGCCGTGTCACTTAGACACGGCTTTGTTTTATAGTCCCACACGTTCAAAGATTAGATCAACATACTTGAGATGCTGGTTGTAATCAAAACAGCCCTGGATCACTTCAGGCTCAAGTAGGCTCCGAACCTGTGGGTTTTCCTGCACCAGATCTTTAAACGAAGTCTGCTTCTCCCAAGCTTCCATCGCCAGAGGTTGCACCATTTTATACGCTTCTTCCCTAGATAAACCGACATCAACTAGGGCTAACAGCACTTGCTGGGAATAGATCAAACCTAAAGAATGGTCCATGTTCCTTTTCATCATCTCTGGAAAAACAGTCAGTTCAGCAATGATCTTATTAAACCGATTCAGCATATAGTTTAACAAGGTAGTGGCATCGGGAATAATGATCCGTTCTGCAGAAGAGTGGGATATATCCCGCTCATGCCAAAGGGGTACGTTTTCGTAAGCGGTAACCATAAAGCCCCGCATCACCCTGGCAATCCCTGTCATATTCTCAGAACCAATGGGATTTCGTTTATGTGGCATTGCTGAGGACCCAGTTTGTCCTGCCGAAAAGTATTCCTCCACTTCCCGAGTTTCACTCTTCTGTAACCCTCTAATTTCTGTCGCGAACTTCTCAATCGAGGTGGCAATCAAAGCTAAAGTACCCACATATTGGGCATGACGATCCCGTTGCAGCGTTTGGGTGGAAATCGGTGCTGGCTGAAGGCCTAGTTTTTGGCAGACGTAGCTTTCCACAAACGGATCAATATTAGCAAATGTCCCCACCGCCCCAGAAATCTTTCCTACCTCAATATTGGCGCTGGCAGCCTTAAAGCGATCTAAGTTACGCTCCATTTCCGCATACCATAGCGCCAGTTTAAGCCCGAAGGTAGTTGGCTCTGCGTGAATCCCATGAGTACGACCCATCATAACCGTATACTTATGTTCTTGGGCCTTGGCTCGCAACGTTGCCAAGAAGTTTTCCAAGTCCTGCAAGAGGATCTCATTGGCCTGCTTAATCAAATAGGAGTTGGCCGTATCAACTACGTCAGTAGACGTAAGTCCATAATGCACCCATTTCCGTTCTTCCCCTAATGATTCAGAGACGGAACGTGTGAAGGCTACCACGTCATGGCGAGTCTCTGCTTCGATTTGTGCGATACGCTGCACATCAAAACGTGCGTTAGCGCGAATTTTCTCCACATCTCCATGTGGAATCACACCTAGCTCAGCCCAGGCCTCACAAGCCAAGACTTCAACTTCTAACCAGGCCTGATAACGATTATGTTCTGACCAGATGGACTTCATCTCGGGACGACTATAACGTTCAATCATTTCTACATCTCCTATACTAACTTGTGTGCTAGAATCCTGTGAAAGTAGCTATCTGTTCCTGCAACTCTTTGGCTAGTTCAGACAACTTCTCCGAGTCTCCTGCAATAGCATTAACAATGGCGGATTGCTCTTGGGTAGAGGCGGCTATTTCCTCACTACCAGCTCCCACATCTTCAGCAGCCCGGGCAATTTCATTCACTTGTCTAGCCACTTCTTGAAAAACTTTACTGATTGCTACAAATGTTGTTCCAGTGATTTCAATCTGATCATCAACCCGCTCAACACTTTCATCAGCCTTTTCCATACGGGCGATAGTCTCCGCAGTCCCCCGCAAGATATCTTGAATCAACTCTGCAATGTTCCCTGAAGCAGTACGCGATTGCTCCGCCAACCTACGCACTTCGTCTGCTACTACAGCAAACCCTCTTCCATTCTCACCTGCCCTAGCAGCCTCAATTGCAGCGTTAAGTGCCAAGAGATTAGTCTGATCACTGATCTCGGTAATCAACTCTACGATAGCACCAATCTGTTTGGATAGCTCTGCCAAGCCACCTACCGCAACAGTCAAATCCTGAACGTCCTTTCTGGCACTAGCCACATCGCCGACTGCAGCCCGAAGCAGATCTAGCCCCCGTTCAAGCTCGCCGACGGCGTGTTCGGTATTACCGCGCATAGCCTCTGAGTTTTCAGCCATAGTTATGGATGTACTAGAGAACTCATTGGCTGTGCTGGCTACCTCAGTGATAGCAGTTCCAGTCTCACCAGCCATAGATGATAGGCTTTGCGAGAGCGAATTGACACTACTACTTGTCTCTTGAATCCCCTGTACCAACCGGCGTAATCCGTTCACCATGTCAATAAGTGAATTGGACAAATCGCCAATCTCATCCTGGGAGCTAATCTTCCAACTGGTTCCAAGATCACCTGTACCAATCTTGTAAGCAGCTTCCTTGAGCACTCTCAATGGTTTTGTGATACTTACGGTAACTAACCTCGAAATTACAATGCTCAACACAACGCCTAAAGCAACCACGATCAAGATTTGCACCACGATTGCGGACATTAATCGCCGCATATCCTCCCCTAGTTGTCTCGCATCTTGGTCAAGATCGCTACGAACCTGCCCCAGAATTCCCCTGGTTTGAGCTAAGCTAGGAAGGGTGTGCTCGTAATACACTCGTTCCGCC
>JAAZLQ010000387.1 GCA_012799255.1 Bacillota bacterium | reverse complement strand
TCAATATCCAATGATTCAGAAGGGATTGAATTTGAGGCGATTGTGCATAACCCAACGGATAAGATTGCATTCTTTATGGAGTTTATTCTTTCTGACAAGGTGTCGGGTGAACCTGTACTGCCTGTTTTCTGGAATGATAATTATATATCGTTATTACCTGGTGAAACCAGAATATTAAAAGGAACTGCCAAGGATAACCGAGCGGAACAGATGGAGATTCTAATGCAGGGTTATAATCTTGATAATTAGTATAGAAAAGTGAATAGTTGATAGTTAATGTGGTTAATATCCGTATATTCGATTATGATATACGGATATTTTTTTATTTATTATAAAAATATTTTCACACAATTTTGCAGTTTTTAGGCTGAAACGTTTTAATTTTGTATCTTTAGTCAATATGAATATGAAGAGAACAAAGGTAACCATATATGATATAGCCAGGGAGCTGAATCTTTCTCCTTCCACTATCTCGAGAGCAATTGCAGGAAGCGATTTAATTAGTGATGAAGTGAAGGAAAAGGTTCTTGCGAAGGCAATGGAGATGGGTTATAGCAGCAGGAACTTCAGGGTTAATAAGGGTGATACGATTGCGATTGTTGTACCAGAGGTTAATAACTACTTTTACCATAAGGTACTGAAGAGCATACAGCAAAAAATAGATAACAGATACCTGGTTTCCATACTCTGTTCTTTCAATTCATTTGAAACAGAAAAGGCAATTGTGGAAAAGCTGTCGCCCTCAGAAGTGAGCTGCCTCATTATCACTCAAAGTATGGATGCAACCAACAGCCATCATATTGCCCAGGCAGAGAAGAGGGGTATACCTGTAATCATGTTCAACAGGGTTGACTTTGATTACACCTGCCCAAAGTTTGTTATCGACAATTATATGGATTCTTATCTGCTGACCAACCATCTTGTCAAGTCTGATTACAAAAGAATAGCATTTGCAGCAAAACACTTCAACTGCCCAATTTACAAAGAGAGAATTCAGGCATATAGTGATGTTCTCGCAGAAAATCAGACACCATTTAATCCCGACTATATAATTTACAGTGAACTCACAAATGAGGATATCACAGAGGTTATTATGCGATTTATAAATCTTCATCCACACCCCGATGCATTAATCCTTCCGGGATTCAGTGCTGCATTGCAGGCAATCTCAATATCAAAGGTATACAAAATTGATATCCCAAATGAGATGGCTATTGTGAGCTTTGACGAAGATCCTGAATGCAGATATTCATCTCCTGCAATCACAAGTATTGAGCGACCACTCCCTGAAATAGGCAGAAAGATTGGAGAGCTTGCATTGGAAATCAGTTCAAATAAAAAATATGATAAGAACAGGATTGATCTGTTTAAGTCGAATCTGGTGATTAGGGGATCTTCGTTAAGAATAACATCGCCTCGTGAAGTGTGATTTATGGGACTCAAGTGAACGTGATTTAAGATAATCAGTGATAAAATAAAAAGTGCCGGAGATTAAAACCACCGGCACTTTTCTTTGATAGAGTTATTCTGAAAAGTAGTTACAAAGAGTATTACGATTTAGAATATTGATTAATTGTGGTCGATACTCTCACAAGAATATTTTAATTCGATAAACTTTCAAATATCTGATTCAATACTCTCACAAGAATATCTGATCGGTTTGA
>JAAZLQ010000386.1 GCA_012799255.1 Bacillota bacterium | reverse complement strand
TTTCTGATCCCTCTTCTTGCATTAAAACATCTAGTCATTTTCCCCATCAAGGAAATATTCTTCTAGCTCGGCAATTATTTTTCTTTTTAACCATTCTTCAAAACTCCGTATCCGTCAAATAAACTACCCGTCATCTTGAAATAAGTTCCAAGGAAGTAGTTTGTTCCAGTCCTCTTCGGTATTTGCGTGGGCTGCTTTTTCAAAGACAATTCGTAAATAGTCATGCAGGTTTACTTTGCAGTGTTTTGCTGTTTCGACTAGCGTATATACTTTCGCTGATGTTTCGGCACCTGTTGGGCTACCGGAAAAAAGCCAATTTTTTCTGCCGACAACAAAGGGGCGAATCGCATTTTCGCTTATGTTATTATCAGGTGTTAAATCTTTGTGTTCCAAATAGGCAATCAATTTTTCCCATTGACCGAGTGTATAAAAAATTGCTTTACCCATGAGTCCTTGCGGTGCTGTATGAAGTGCTTTTTTATCAAGCCAAGACTTAAAGCCTGAAAGAATAGGCTCTGTCTCTTTTTTTCGCTGTAATAAAAACTCATTCGCATCCGTGTATTTTATGCGAAGGTGATCTTCAACATCGTAGAGTTTTTTTATCCACTTAATTCCTTCCATCGGGCTTGCAGGATTTTTCATCCCTTTACTGGCTTCAAAAAACTTTCGCCTCGCATGAGCAAAACAACCAACGTGCTTTATATCAGGATATTCTTTCATCGCCGTTTCATAGGCTTGATATCCATCTGTCTGAAGGTAGCCCGAAAAATTTTCAAGGAAGCTATGAATATGGGAGGCAGCTCGAGTCGGTTTGTATTCATACCAGAATACTTTTTTCCCTTCACTGCCACCAGTGCAAAGCCACATGTATGATTTTTGCGTATCAGAGCGACCAGCTTCATTCATAACTTGAACCGTCGTCTCATCCATATTTAGAACGCTTCCATTTTTCATTTGCTTTTTTAAAAGTACAAACAAGGGCTCAAGAGCATGCATTGCTTTTATTTGCCAGTTGCACATGTCCTGTCTGCTGATATGTACGCCGATTCTTTCAAATCGTTTTTCCTGTCGATAGTATGGCAGGTGATCTACAAATTTATTAACCAATATAAACGATAAGAGTCCAGGTGTTGCAATACTTTTCGGAAGAATTGTTTTTTCAACTGGTGCAATTTTTACCGCAGGACTCTCTTCGTCGGCAGTTCCCTCACAAGAAGGGCAGGCATATTTTGGGCGCACATGTTTTTCAACCCACATCTGCTCGGGGATAACATTGAGCTTTTCACTACTCTCTTCTCCGATACATTTAAGAGCACAACCACAGGCACAAGTCTTTTCTTCTTCACTAATATCGTGCATTATGATTTGTCTTGGAAGTGATTCGTCAATTGCTTTTCGTCCCGTCTTTTTTCTTGTGTACGACTTGATAGTAACTGTCTCGTCTTTTTCCTCGGGCGCTTTTGTTTGCTCTGATTCTTCTTCAAAAAGGGCAAGCTGATCTGCTGAAACAGTTTCTGCTTTTTTACAAAACTTTTGAAATAAAACTAATGTATATTTCTCTTCAAGAATTTGATATTTTATTTCTAACTTATTTTTCTCTTGAATAAGATTATGAATATATTCTTGTACTGCGCATGGTAATGTTTCTATGTTCACAAAAAAGAGTGTATCAATTTTTACAAATAATGTACATTCTTTTATGAGCTATACTACCGATTTATATGCAAGTGTTGTATGCGCCTGCCAAAAATCAATACCCTTGAGAAGCATTTGTATTTTTTCATAATCTATTTCTAAAACATCCTCTTCGCTCTTTGGCCACGGAAAAGTATGTTTTTCAAGACGCTTTTGCC
>JAAZLQ010000096.1 GCA_012799255.1 Bacillota bacterium | reverse complement strand
CGATTACCTCAGCTGCGACAACCTGTCACTGGAAGGGTCATAGAATTAACATTATTGACACGCCCGGGCACGTGGACTTTACTGTGGAAGTTGAGCGTTCTTTGCGGGTGCTAGACGGAGCAGTGGCAGTATTCTGCTCTGTTGGGGGAGTTGAGCCTCAGTCTGAGACTGTATGGCGTCAAGCGGATAAATATCATGTACCGCGCCTTGCATACATCAACAAGATGGATCGAGTGGGAGCAGATTTTCAGCGTGGCCTCGATATGATTGCAGAACGTTTGGGTGCAAACCCAGTTCCAATTCAATGGCCAATTGGTGCTGAAGATACCTTCCGAGGGATTGTGGACCTAGTTGAAATGAAGGCTCATCTATATGTGGATGATCTCGGTACCTCTAAGGAAATTGAAATTCCAGAAGAGATTCGCGATGAAGTAGAAGATGCCCGTCAGCTTTTGATTGAGAGAATAGCCGAAAGCGACGACGAATTGACAATTAAATATCTGGAAGGCGAAGAAATAACCCCAGAAGAACTGAAAAGTGCGCTCAGAAAAGCGTGTATTGAAGTGAAGTTGATTCCAGTGCTTTGTGGCTCGTCCTTTAAAAACAAGGGAGTTCAGCTGCTCTTGGACGCAGTAGTTGAATACTTGCCTTCGCCAAGCGATTTGCCACCAGTTGTGGGCACTAACCCACAAACCGGCGCCCAAGATGAGCGGGCACTCAATGATTCTGAACCCTTTGCAGGGTTAGCCTTTAAAATCATGGCAGACCCTTATGTGGGAAGATTAGCATTTTTCCGGGTCTACTCCGGAACATTGCGAGCAGGTAGTTATGTTTTAAACGTAAGTACTGGCAGGCGGGAACGGGTAGGACGTATCTTGTTAATGCATGCCAACCATCGGGAAGAAGTGGATCAAGTCTACTCGGGCGATATTGCCGCAGTGGTAGGACTTAAGGACACCTCGACCGGTGATAGTTTGGCCGATGAAAAACATCCTATTTTGTTGGAATCACTAGAGTTTCCTGAGCCGGTTATTAACTTGGCAGTGGAACCTAAGTCCAAGGCTGACCAAGATAAATTAGGTCTCGCCTTGCAACGCTTAGCTGAAGAAGACCCCACTTTCAAGGTCTTTACCGATGAAGAAACTGGTCAAACCATTATTGCAGGCATGGGAGAACTTCATCTAGAGATCATTGTAGATCGCTTGTTGCGTGAGTTTAAGGTGGAAGCGAACATCGGTAAACCACAAGTAGCCTACCGTGAGACCATTACCCAGGCCGTGAAGGCAGAAGGTAAGTTTGTGCGTCAAAGCGGCGGACGAGGACAATATGGTCATGTGGTTTTGGAAGTGGAGCCCAACGAACCAGGTGCAGGATTCGTGTTTGAGAATAAGATTGTTGGTGGTGTAGTACCTAAGGAGTATATTGGCCCGGTAGAGGCTGGTATCAAGGAAGCGATGCTAACTGGTGTTGTAGCCGGATTCCCCATGGTTGATGTGAAAGTAGCCATTGTAGATGGTTCATATCACGAGGTGGACTCGTCCGAACTAGCGTTTAAGATTGCTGGTTCCATGGGCTTTAAAGAGGCTTGTCAGAAAGCATCCCCGGTACTTCTAGAGCCAATGATGCGCTTGGAAGTAGTGACACCCGATGAATTCATGGGTGATGTAATGGGGGACATGAACTCCCGTCGTGGCAAGATTGAAGGTATGGAGCAACGGGGTAATGCCCAAGTTGTAAAAGGATTTGTACCTTTAGCAGAGATGTTTGGTTATGCTACCGCGTTGCGTTCTTTAACTCAAGGTAGAGCACAACACACCATGAGTTTCGCCTACTATGAACAGGTGCCACGCAATTTAGCAGAAGAGATTAAGAGTTCTCTATAGGAATTTAAAACAAAATTTCATTTTCCTGAAAACAAGGAGGAACAAAAATGGCAAAGCAAAAGTTTGAAAGAACCAAACCCCACGTAAACGTGGGTACGGTAGGTCACGTTGACCACGGTAAGACCACCACTACCGCTGCAATTACCATGCTATTGGGTATGAAGACTGGCTCT
>JAAZLQ010000378.1 GCA_012799255.1 Bacillota bacterium | reverse complement strand
CGAAGGCCTCTTGCCCAAATAGATTCGTTATATATATCGTAAAGATGAAGGTTTTTCTTGAGGATTAAATAGCGATTTATTCAAGAATGTATAAGGTGAGTTTGGTACCAGAAAGGAAACGTCCCCTTACCCCGTAGAGGAGACTTCAGTCTCCGGCAAGAATGAACCGCACCCCTCGGAGCCTCCGTAGCGGAGACTTTAGTCTCCGATTATCGCCCCATCCCCCGTAGCGGAGACTTTAGTCTCCGATTGTCTCCGGCAAGACAGGAAAAACCGCAGAAACTGAAGTTTTTGCCACAAAAGAAGACAACTTACAATTTTTACAAAGTCAATTTTCTTATGCTATACTTCCAATATGGATAAATATAAAGAAAATTTAATAATAGAATATTTAACTAAAGAATTTGCAGCCATTCTAATTATGTTATTTGGTTCTGCTGTCACTAACAAGACCCACGCCGATAGCGATATAGATATCGCCTTTATTAGCGAAACCAAGCATAATAACATGCAAATCTATAACGCTACCCAAGATTTAGCTCATTTATTAAAAAAAGAAGTTGATTTAATAGATTTAACCGCAGTATCTCCGGTTATGCAGGCAAAGATTATTACCAAAGGCCGAATAATCTATGATGAAAATCCTGAATTTCGTCAAAATTTCTTCATACTAGCTCTAAAAAAATATACCCGCTTAAACGAAGAACGGGAAGTAGTCATCAAAAAGATTAAAGAAAGGGGCACCGTATATGGTAGATAAAGATATCATACTAAACAAAAGTCAGACTATAGAACGCTGTCTTAAGCGGGTAACAGAAGAATACGAAAATAACCCGGATAACCTTAATATTATACTCAAGCAAGATGCCATTATTCTAAACATACAGAGAGCATGTGAAGCTGCCATATCTATAGCTATGCATATTGTAGCCGAGGAAGGGTTAGGACTGCCCCAATATAGCCGGGAGGCCTTTGAATTATTGGCTAATCATAAAATTATAGATGAAAAACTGTCGAAAAAGCTCCAAGCCATGGTGGGGTTTAGAAATATTGCTATTCACGATTATCAAAAATTGGATTTATCTATTCTCAAAAATATAATAGAACATAATCTCATTAATCTTAAAGATTTTACTAATATCTTGCTTTCCCGGTATGCATAGAAAAGCTGTTCCACCAGATGTTAAGTTATAATGGTAAAAGAGGGGTTAATGCTATTATGAAACCCGCAAATTCCGTCAGATACAGCGTGACCTCTTTGAGAAAAAACTAGCAGAGGAATTCATAAGTAATTTTTCGGGTCAGAAAGGGATCTCTTCGTCGGTTTCTCTAGATAAACCTTTATCTATAAATGCATCCATTTCGCCCCAGGTTACCCCAAATGGCACCCCCTCCGGGGTATGTCCAGCAATAAAGTAAAAATCCTCATCGCAGTCCAGAAGTTCGTTTGCCAAGGCTTCGCTGCTTCTTTGCTGCTTCCTTCTTTTCCGCTGCAGGACTATATCCATTTCATTAATTCTTAACTGTTCAATGCGCTCTTCGGAAACATCGCAGCCCAACATTCGCAATTCTATCGCCGCTTGCACCATACTAACCCCGAAATGTTTTCGATAGCCTTTTATCCGATTTTTGCCTGTATAATCCTGCAGCCACGACTTGGCAGCCTGCAGCCGGGACTTTCGGTTCATCCTCAGGCGCCGGGGATATTTATTGTTCCTCTTTACCATAGCATTAAACCTTTACTACTCGCTCGTTTAATCTTTCCAACCATATACCTAATAAAACCGTATGTTTTCTTATCCTCTGAAAGATTTCCATGGCTAAACGCTCATTATATGTATGTACGGTTAGGTTTCTATCATCGACCATTTGTAAAGCATGAATAGTCTCTTTTTCATTTAATAACCCTATCTCCCGGTGGTGACCGCAAGGGTGCGACAATAGCAAAAGTTCAACGGCCCCCCCGTAGAGGAGACTTCAGTCTCCGATTCTCCACCTCATTCAATACTATCGATCCACAGGACGAAACGCTGATCTCCCCCATCATAATAACCACAGCTCGAAAATTCATACTTATCCGGTCTT
>JAAZLQ010000148.1 GCA_012799255.1 Bacillota bacterium | reverse complement strand
ATGCCATCTACCTGGACCGCCCGACACATCTCCTTGTAAATATCCAATCTGATGAACTCAGCGAGGATAATTTCGTAAAGTATCTGTTCCAACTTGAATTCCTTGTTGAAGATGGTTCAATTTCTCCGAAAACCTTTGAACGTAAACTAGATGAGGCCTTTTCACGATTTATTGGTGGGTACAGGAAAAAGAAGCACATAGAAGACTCCGTCAACCTCTACCATACCGAGGCATACACTCGCTACATCAACAAGATGCTGATCCAGGCTATCGGAAGGATTTGCCGAACCAACATGAAAGCATCGACAATCCATCTCCTCGCCGACTCATCTATCAGAAAGTATCTGACGCACATCTCCCTGCCTGATGACGTGATACCTATCCGGGAATATACCGCGCTGTTGGAGTCAGCCAGAGGAAAGAACGCCAGAACAGACGAATCTATCGAGTTTCAGAATCGGGCATCAAACCGGAGTAATCGGTCTGCTGCATTCATACATGGTTTCCTAAAGAATCCCTGGAACAAGGGTAAGGTAGAGTTATGGCAAAGTTTACGGGAGCAAACCCTCAGGCAACCTTCGATATCATCCAAAGAAGACTGTGATCCTGAGTGGTATCCAATTTATGTCGAACTCCCATCTCCTGCCTGTTCGTACAAATATGTCCAGGAAAATGATTACCGAAGTATAGAAGTCTTCTTTTCGACGGATGAACAAACGCAGGAAGTAAGTGAAAGAGCCGCAAGGTTGCAGGAACTGATGGCGGTAAAGCCCCTGTATAACCTCTTTAATGGCAGAGGCTGGGCAACCAGATTCGCTGAGGGTGAGTTGATGCTTACCCCTCCCATATTTAACAACATCTACAAAGGAGCGCTGGGTGAGGTATGTGGTCGCTATATCCTGCAGGAACAGTTAGGACTCCAGCTCAGCGAGTTAGATATCTCCGAGTATGAAAAGTTTGACTTCAAGACAAAGAACAACGTATATTTTGATTTCAAACTCTGGAATGACAATTTTGCTGTTCCTGCAGAAAATATAACCCCTAATATCCTGGATAAAATGAAAGACTGCAACGCAGACCGTGTTTTTGTGATCAACATTCTGGGAGGACCGGGGAAAGAGTTCCGCCCAATAATGTCCTCAAATAGGAAAATTGTCGAGATCCCCTTCGTTTGCCAGGATGGCTCTCTGAGTGACGAGGCTTTAGTATTCATCCAAGAGGAGTTGCTACAATGAAGATTAAGACCAATAAACTGGAGATCGAGTATAACATAGATGCTATTGAACAAGATTTCGCGTTTATCCAACTTAAAAGGGATGCTAAAGGAGGATGGAGGGGCGCATATCAATTAGACCGCCTGATCGGTGATGGCTACAAGGCAGATGCGGTCCTGTACGCGTATAGTTCATATGCATATGCCATGTTCAGGCGACCGGTGGATATCTATGAATTGATCTCACGAATCAGAAAAGATGAGGATTTTTCGGAGGGTACAGTCATCGAAGCCAAGCCCAGTGTGTTCAGGACGGGATCAGAAGGTTGCATATGTGAAGCCTGGCTCGCACGAATCCTGATAAACTCGCTTGCATCATCGCGATCGCCCT
>JAAZLQ010000359.1 GCA_012799255.1 Bacillota bacterium | reverse complement strand
TCAGATCATTGTTACGACGCCAATGCAGCAGCTTGCTCAGAAAGTCGAAAGCTTCATTCTGTATATCATCGCGGCCCTCTCTTGTGAAGTGATTTACTTTATCATCTGGCCAGCCCCCGGGGACATCGCGGCGAATATCGCCATCACTTCTTCTTTTTGTGCCATTCATCAACAGTTCAGTACCATAGTAAATCTGTGGAGTGCCTGGTATTGTAAGAATAAATGTTATCGCCTGTTTCCAGTTGGATAAATCGGTTGGATATTCCTTTAGAAATCTGTCCGTATCATGGTTATCCAGAAATCTAAGTACATTATAGATATCAGGATACATGAAATCATAGGTCATATGATTGAAGATTTTGTGTAAACCTCCTCCGTTTGAATCATCAAAGAAGGCATCGTGTGAAAGTCCCATCAATTTGAAATCCATGACAGATTTCAATTTTGTGTTTTTGGGGTTGATCGGACTATTTCTCTGCCAGAAAGCAGTACCTATTATATTGTCTACCCAAGCTTCACCAACAATATTGTAATCAGGATATTCTTTTTCAACGGCTTCAATCCAGTCGACCATCATATCATAATCAGCATATGGATAAGTGTCCTGACGAATGCCATCCACCCCAGCGTATTCAATCCACCAGATACTGTTCTGGATAAGATACTTTGCAACATGACGGTTACGCTGATTAAGGTCTGGCATAGTTCGGACAAACCATCCATCAACCATCTTGTCCCAATCATATTTGGAAGCGTAGGGATCGTAATACATCTCCTTCATATGAGAAGTCTGCACATACTCACCTAAATTATTAAACCAGTCAGCCGATGGCACATCATGCACCCATGGATGGTCGCTACCACAGTGGTTGAATATCATATCCATAACTACTTTCATATCTTTTGAATGAGCTTTCTCGATCAACTCCTTATACTCTTCGTTGGTTCCAAAACGTGGATCCACCCTGTAGTAATCAGTAGTGGCATAACCATGGTATGATCCACCTCTCATATCATTTTCTAGAACAGGGTTAAGCCATATTGCCGTTACGCCAAGATCTGACAGATAGTCCAGATGATCAGTGATACCCTTCAGGTCGCCACCATGCCTAGAGCTGTGATGCTCCCTGTCAACTGTATAAGACGTACGCATCTCTATCTGATCATTGGATGGATCGCCATTTGCAAATCTGTCGGGCATTATCAGGTATAGTACATCAGAGGAGTTAAAGCTTTCTATTTCATATCTTTCCGGGTTTCTCTCCTTAAGTTCATATTTCACTGTAAAGCTCTTTTTGGGTCCTCTGAAAATTATATTGAACTGTTCAGGTTTTGAGTTGATCAGATCCAGATAAATCAGCTGATAGTTTGGGCTATCGAGCGTTACTACCTCTTTGATTTTTATATTTTCTGAACTAATTTCAGGTTTATATGAAGCAATATCATCACCATGAACCATTAATTGAAGCTCTGTTTCCATCATTCCGCTCCACCAGAAAGCAGGATCAATTTTTATCTGTTGTGCGTGCAATTGAATTGTCAGAATATAGAGTGCAGCAAGTAATAATTGTTTTCTCATTTGTGATAAGTTTAGGGAGTTATTTTAATAATAAGGAGCTGTCTGCAGATATTATTTATTCACAAACAGCTCCATTCATATATGTTAAATTTTTTTTAGATTTTCAATATCTTGTATTGATATGGTTCTAAAGTCAATACAGAAGGCATTTTTTCAACTGAGTTTGTTAAAAGGTTTATCATGTTCTCCTGGGAAAATTCAATGGGTATTTTTGCTTCAAACTGTTCATTTGCAGTGTTGACCAGTATCAGGATAGTCTCCTTTTGACTTTTACGAACATATGTAGCTACTTTTCCATTTTCAAAAGTTCTGAGTGATCCTTTTTTTAATGCATCAGAAGATGTGTATATATCCATTATCTTTTTATATTCATTCTTATAAGACTGATTGCTGTTCCAATCAATATTTATAAAATTAAAAAAGGATAATTGTGTGGGATATCCAACCTCCTGCGAACTGTAAATCATCGGTGAACCACCTAGGGTTGTAGCAATCACAAATGCAGATATAGCTCCCTTTTCTCCCTTATAGGCCTGTATAGGGGTTTGCTGGGAAGACATATCATGATTTGTGGTGTATCGCATTCTCTGCTTGCCTGCAGGAACATCTTTATATTCTTGATAGTGTGTTTCATAGAGATTATTTACAGTGATCTTGCCTGCATATAAGTCTTGA
>JAAZLQ010000120.1 GCA_012799255.1 Bacillota bacterium | reverse complement strand
GAGGATTATCGTGAAATCCTGAAAGCATTTTTTGAGCGAGTGGCAAAGATGGACTTGTTTGTGAAGCGCTCTGATTTATGGCTCATCGTGACTTTGTGTGGGTAAGGCAATTTTTTCTAGGCGGTTATAGAGTGCAAATTTGCGCCTGTATTGTTGCTAGATGTTACCCCTTTTTTATGCGGGCCGTGAAAGCCGCCGCCCTTTACATGGGGGCCCCTGGGACCATGTTTTCGAAGGATGGGCTTGACAAGGCTAACATGGACCCAAACCCCACGTAAAGGGTCTTAGATAAACGGCTTTGCTTAGGCTGTTGATGCAGGTTTTGATGCTTTTTGCATAGCCTCCAGATAAACCCTTTCAAGGTCGAAGTTTAGCTTGCCGGCAACTAGGTAGACCATGGTGATCAGGTTTTTGGTGGTCCTATAACCTCGTGCTCGTGCTTTAGCTGCTTGGATGAGGCTGTTGAAGCCCTCCAAGATACCGTTATTAATTGGTTTGATGTACCATGCCATAACCCCTTCCCAGTGCTTCTTAATCGTCTTGGCGGCTTTAATTATTGGCTCCAGACGGCTATGGGTGGCCCAATAATACCAGGATTTGAGGTGGGCCTCGGCAGAGGAGTAATCTTCCTGCTCAAAGAACTCGGCTAGTGCTAGCTTAAGGCGATAGGCTCTGGCTGTTTTGAGGTTTAGCTTTGTCAAACTCGAAAGCTTCTCTGTTTGATCAGCATTGAGATTTTTCGGATTGGAAAGCCATAGATAACGAGTCTTTTTTAAGGCATCTGTCTCTTTTGATTCTTCTCTTCGAACGTTGTCAACAGCATCTCCCATGAGTTTCATGATGTGAAATCGGTCAAAGACCAAGTCAGCATCGGGGAAGTTCTTGGTAATGCCAGAGATGAAGGCTAGAGACATATCGCTACTGACGGCCTTGATGTTTTTGGGGTCTCCCTTGTGTTTGATAAGATGATCCGCGAACCGATCGACTGTAGAGGCGTCTTTCCCTTCGGTGGCGAAAATAGCTTTGCGCTGATCAAGGTCAACCACGACTGTAATGTAGTTATGGCCACGCTTACTGGATGTTTCATCGATGCCAATCTGGGCGACGTTTGAATAATCTTCCTTGGCAAGGGCTTCTTCCACATTGCGGTCAATGATCTTCCAGATCCTTTGGTCATACTCACCGACCATATCTGCGATTGCTTTAACCGGCATCTCTGCAGCGAGAACCATGATGAAGGCCTCGAAAAGCATTGTAAAATGACTGCCTTGGGCGGCCCACGGAGGGTTGACCGTCTTGACCATGCCACAGCTTGGCGCAATGCATTGTACTCTAGGAATTCGGGCGGTTAAGCTGGTCTGATGCTGAAAGAAGTTTAGGTGACGCCATGTGCGCTCCTTGGTATCGTAGGGTTCAGCTCCTTCCGCCCCGCATACCGGACAGATGAATCTGCTACCTTTGCGAAAGTCAATGTTCAAACCCAATCTGCCGCTTTCGGAGTCAAACTGGTATTCCGAAACGTACCATGGTTCTTCTATTCCTAAGGCTGATTGAAATAACCCAACGACGTGCTCTCTTGTTGCGTGCATATTTGCAGGCCTCCTGACGGTAAAATATTCTACCGTTAGGATGTCCCAAAAGTGGTTATTTCATACTGCTTAGCCATATTAAATCACGACGAGGCAAAAATAAACCGTCACAAGAGGCGCTACCAAACTTGACTCCCAAAGACAACACCTAAGGGGGTGGAATTT
>JAAZLQ010000226.1 GCA_012799255.1 Bacillota bacterium | reverse complement strand
TCCTTTGCCTATCCTTTTATGAGCGCTTCCTTCATCCTCGTCTTTTTACTCAGTATGTTTCTTTTTGGAGAAACCTTCACCTGGGGCAAAGTAATAGGCTTGTTGCTCATCACAGCTGGCATCTTTGTAACCGTAAAACTATGAGCAAAGGCAGTAAGAGCAAGATTGCGATTATAGGAGCAAGCTATCTTCAATTGCCACTATATTTAAAAGCCAAAGAACTGGGCATTGAAACAATTGGATTTGCTTGGGCCATTGGTGCTGTAGCAAAAAAATACTGCACCAAATTCTATGAGATATCCACCACAGAAAAGGAACAAATCTTAGAAATTTGCAAAGCAGAAAAAATTGATGGCATTTTAACTATAGCAACAGACATAGCAGTCCCAACTGTAAATTATATCGCTAGTAAAATGGGCCTGATTGGGAATAGCCAACGCTCCGGACTATTGGCCACCAACAAATTTGAAATGCGGGAAGCGTTCAAAAAAAACAACATCAACTCCCCTGCATTTTTCAAAGTAAGCAGAATTGAAGATCTAAGTCAAATTGAGAATAAACTCAAATATCCAGTCATCGTAAAACCCGTCGACCGTTCTGGCAGCAAAGGCATCACTAAGGTAAGCGAGCAAAATCAATTAAAGTCAGCAGTTGTCAGAGCCATTTCTGAAGCAATTTCAAAAACAGCGATAATAGAGCATTTTGTGGTAGGGAATGAAATAAGTGTTGAATGCATTTCTTACAAGGGGCAGCACAATCTGTTGGCCATCACTGACAAAGTAACCTCCGGGCCACCCCATTTTGTCGAACTTGAACACCACCAACCCAGCAACTTGTCTAAAGAACTGCAAACCAGAGTCGAACAAATGACAAAAGCAGCACTTAATGCACTTGAGATCGAGTATGGTGCTTCCCATTCGGAATTTATCATCACTCCAGACGATGTTTACATCACCGAAGTGGGAGCCCGCATGGGAGGAGATTTTATTGGATCAGATTTAGTATACCTTTCTACAGGCTATGATTTTCTACAAGGGATAATCGATATTGCACTAAACCAATTTTCAACACCAGTTAAAACCAAGCATTTACATTCAGGAGTTTTGTTTTATAGTAAGAGCACCCCAATGTTAAAAGAATTGACCTATACAACTTCTCTTAAATCAAAGATAGTACGGAGCCAGTTTGATGAGAATTTAAAAGATGATTTAACAGAGAGCAGTAATAGAAGCGGGTATTGCATATATCAGTCATCAGAAAAAATCTCTTACTTCCATTAAAATATGTTGTTGTCCTTTGTAATACCTGTATACCACGGCGAAGCAACCATCACCAAACTCTTCACTAGTTTGCAGGCAGTTTGCCAGGCAAACAATTACAGCTTCGAAGTAATTTTTGTTTGGGATTGTGGCCCTGACAACTCTTGGAACGTTATATCAGAGCTAAAGCATCAAAATCCTGAAATAATTACAGCCATCAGGCTATCCAGGAATTATGGGCAACACAATGCAATAATTTGTGGCTTTGAGCATGCAATAGGAGACTATATCATAACAATGGACGAAGATCTTCAGCACGACCCTGCAGATGTCCCTCTATTGCTTAATAAGCAGCAGGAAGCCGATTACGATCTTGTCTATGGCTACTATCCAGAAAGAGAACACAGTGGATTCCGAAATATGACTTCACGACTACTAAACACTGCACTCAAAATTGGTATCCCAGAATTGCACAGGCATTACTCCGCCTTTAGATGCATCAAAAAAAAAGTAGCCCTGAGTACCATTAAAATGCTAAACTCCTACACCTTCTTAGACGGGTATTTCGCATGGATAACCAACAACGTATCATCAACAAGAGTAAATCATCAAGCTCGATTTGCTGGAAAAAGTTCCTACAATTTAAAGAAGCTAATAACCCACACCATTAATATTTTCGTGACATTCTCCAGTCTCCCAATAAAACTTGTATCGATTCTGTCTGCAATCTTTTTCTTCTTTTCTACAACCTATGCAACGGCAATTATCATTAAGAAGATTTTCTCAGATAATCTCGTTCCAGGATTTGCAGCCATAATAGTGCTAACCGGCTATGGTTTTGCAGCCATACTATTTGGGCTTTCAGTTATTGGCGAATACATTCACCGAATCAACTTGAAAACAACTAGAAGACCAAATTATAATATTAATGAAATCCTCTAAAAGTAATACATTAACGATAATTGGAGCAGGGGTACTTGGTCAACATATTGCCCATTACGCCTTGCAAACTAATACTTTTACCTCAATTTCCTTTATTGACGACACCTGCCCTCCTAATACGCTAACAGAATATGGCAGAGTTATAGGTTCTATTGAGCAGATTAGCCAATTAATTGATCTGGGAGCTATTAAAAACCTAGCGATTGGGATTGGTTATAAACACTTTGAACTGCGAACAACAATTTTTGAGAAGTACATTAAAAAAATTCATTTCCCAAACATAATACATGCTACAGCCTATATAGACAAAACAGTTTCCATAGGAAGTGGCAACGTAATTCTTGCAGGTTGCATAATCGACAAAAACACGGAAATATTTAACAATGTTTTCCTTAATCCAGGATGCATTATTGCGCATGACTGTAGTCTGCAAAGTCATTCATTCTTTGGACCTGGTGTTAAAACAAGTGGGTTTGTTCAAATTGGAGAAAGTTGCTTCCTTGGCACCGGAACAACCATTATTGATAACCTTTCAATTACAAGAAATACAACCATCGGCGCAGGAAGTGTAATCACAAAGAACATAAATTTGCCAGGAATTTATAAAGGTGTTCCGGCAAAAATGAAATAGATTCTAAGCATGGTCAATTTGATCCCCTTCAACAAGCCCCATATCACCGG
>JAAZLQ010000156.1 GCA_012799255.1 Bacillota bacterium | reverse complement strand
GCTATGAAGACTTCAAAAACATTATCCTGTATATCCCTCCCAAGGAAGAACAAGATCAAATCGTCAGATTCCTTGATGATAAGATATCGAAAGTAAACAGACTCATTAGGGCAAAGAGGAAACAGATCGAGCTGTTAAAGGAACAGAAGGACTCTGTTATTTATGAAGTCGTAACGAGGGGATTAGAACCGACATCCAAAATGAAGTCATCTGGCAACGAGTGGTTGGGGAGCATACCAAAGGACTGGGATGTAAGATATCTGTATCAAGTTACCTCTCAACAGAAGATATCAAATAAGGAAACCCAAAACCAGAATCTCTTATCATTAAGTTACGGCAGGATTATTCAGAAGGATATTGACAAGGTAGAGGGTTTGTTGCCTTCAACGTTTGACACTTATCAAGTTGTGTCTGATGGTAATGTTATTCTAAGGCTGACAGACTTACAGAATGATCAAAAAAGCTTAAGGGTGGGGTTGGTCACGCAAACAGGCATAATTACGTCGGCATACACCTGCTTGTCGGTTAAAAATTCTATTTTACCTGACTATCTTTACCTGTTGCTTCATTCATTTGATGTAAAGAAAGTGTTTTACGGCATGGGAAGTGGCGTTCGTCAGAGCATGAGTTACAAAGATATCAAGAGGCTAGTGGTGATTATTCCCCCTCTAGAGCAGCAAGAACGCATTGTGCGGTTCTGCAATCGTGTAATTAGTAGTATTGATTTAAAAGTAGCTTCCATTGAAAAGAAAATTAACTTTTTGAGTGAATTCCGTACCGCCCTGGTTTCCCAAGTGGTAACAGGCAAAGTCGATGTTCGGGGGATTGAGATTGGGGATCCCGTACACTTTGAAGAAGATTTGGACGAGCTAGACGAAGGCGAGCTGGAGAATTTGGAGATTGAAGAAGTTGGAGAGGAGGAGTAAGCGGTGGCTACCAACACCAGAGAGTCAGGTCTAGAAGACTTGATCATTAAGCATTTGGTGGAGCAGAATGGGTATGAGCTAGGTACAAATCAGGACTATAATCGAGAGTACGCTATTGACGAAACTCGTCTACTCAGATTTCTACAGGATACGCAACCAGAAGAAGTTGACGAGATTGGCCTGCTGGAGAGTGACCATAAGAAAGCCTTTTTCTTCAATCGCCTGCAGGGGGAGATCGCTAAGCGTGGCATTATTGATGTTCTCAGGAAGGGGATCAAGGTTTATCCCGCCGATCTCATCATGTTTTACATGACCCCAACCGAAAAGAATATCCAAGCCAGAGAAATGTTTGACAGGAACATCTTTAGTGTTACTCGACAGCTCATGTATTCGAAGGACAACACCAAGTTGGCCCTTGATTTCGTCATTTTTATCAATGGTCTACCAGTTATAACTTGTGAGCTCAAAAACAGACTAACCAAGCAAAATGTGGAAGATGCCGTGCAGCAGTACAAATTGGATCGTGATCCAAGGGAGCTGCTATTGCAATTCAAACGGTGCATGGTTCACTTTGCCATAGATGACGATCAAGTGAAATTCTGCACAAAGCTTGATGGAAAAAGTCATGGTTCTTGCCCTTCAATAAGGGGTACAAGGATGGTGCAGGTAACCCTCCTAATGAGAATGGTATCAAGACAGACTATCTTTGGAAGGAGATCTTCACTAAGTGGGAGCTAGCCAACATTATTGAGAATTATGCGCAAGTCGTTGTGGAAGTAGATGAGCAGACAAAGAAAAAGACATATAAGCAGATATTTCCCCGCTACCATCAGTTATCAGTGGTTAAGGAACTGCTAGCTGATGCTAAGGAAAAAGGTGCTGGGCAGAAATATCTGATCCAGCATAGTGCAGGAAGTGGAAAGTCCAATTCGATTGCTTGGACTGCCCACCAACTAGTGGGGCTGGAGAAACACGGTGAGAATATCTTCGATTCTATCATTATAGTGACGGATAGAATCAACCTGGATAAGCAGATCAAGAACACGATTAAGCAGTTTATGCAAGTCTCTAGTACGGTTGGACATGCTGAGAACTCTGGAGATTTAAGGAAGCTTATCACTGACGGGAAAAAGATCATCGTCACTACAGTACATAAGTTCCCATATATTCTAGACGAAATCGGCACCGAACATAAAGGTCGGACATTTGCCATTATCATTGACGAGGCTCATTCTAGCCAGAGTGGTAGTATGTCGGCCAAGATGAATATGGCTTTATCTGGAGAGTATACCAACGATGAAGAAGAGACTGTCGAAGATAAGATCATCAAGATTATGGAAGGCAGGAAAATGCTAAAGAATGCAAGCTATTTTGCATTCACGGCTACTCCTAAAAACAAAACCTTAGAAATGTTCGGTGTTCCCGTACCCACTGGCGAGCGAGTAGAGCATAAGCCCTTCCATAGATATACAATGAAACAGGCAATAGAAGAGGGATTTATCTTAGATGTACTCAGACACTATACCCCTATTAGCAGTTACTATCGCATTGCAAAAATGGTAGAAGATGACCCCATGTTTGACACAAAAAAGGCACAGAAGAAGTTAAGAACCTTTGTCGAGTCAAATATCTATGCTATAGAGCAGAAAGCCGACATAATGGTCACCCATTTCCATGATCATGTAATTGCCAAAGGGAAAGTTGGCGGACAGGCTCGGGCGATGGTGGTTACTAGTGGCATCGAAAGAGCCATAGAGTATTATTACGCTATCACCAAGTGCTTAGAAAAGAGGAAGAGCCAATATAAAGCAATCATTGCTTTTCTGACGAAAAGGAATATCAAGGGAAGATGGTGACGGAGTCTTCGATCAATGGGTTTCCAAGTAACAAAATAGAGGAAGAGTTTAAAAAAGATCCATATAGATTCTTAGTAGTGGCGGATAAGTTTCAAACAGGCTACGATGAGCCATTATTACATACCATGTATGTGGACAAGACACTTACAGATATTAAGGCAGTGCAGACCCTGTCAAGGCTTAATAGGGCACATCCAGGGAAAGTTGATACATTTGTACTGGATTTTGCAAATGATACAGAGACGATCAAAAAGGCCTTCGAGACTTATTACACCACAACCATCTTGTCTGATGAAACAGATCCCAATAAGCTATATGATCTGATTTCGGAAATGGAGCAACATCAGGTTTATACTGACTATCATGTAAACCTATTGGTGGATCTGTACCTAAATGATTCAGAAAGAAGTAGATTGGATCCAGTTCTAGACGCAGTTGCGGGTATTTATGAAACACTGGAGGAAGACGAACAAGTTGCGTTCAAAAGCAGTGCTAAAGCTTTTGTTAGAACCTATGGATTCCTGGGGGCGATTTTGCCCTATGCGAATGCTGAGTGGGAGAAGCTCTCCCTATTCTTGAACCTCTTAATTCCCAAGTTACCATCTCCGAAAGAAGAAGACCTATCAAAGGGTATTCTTGAAGCAATTGACTTAGATAGTTATCGAGCAGAGGTGAGACAAACCATAGCTATTCGCCTGGAAGATCAAGATGCTTTTTCTATAGATCCCGTTCCTACGAGCCAAGCTGGGGGAGTTGCTGAACCCGAAATGGATTTGCTCAGTAGCATTTCAGCCAATTTTCACGACTTATGGGGTAATATTGATTGGAAAAATGAGGACCAAGTGAAGCGACACATCTCTGATATCCCTGCGGTGGTTTCACAGGATAAAGCATACCAAAATGCGATGAAGAACTCCGACAAACAGAATGCAAGAATTGAAAGTGAGAGGGCTTTAGGGCGTGCTGTTATGAATATGATGACGGACAACATGGAGCTTTTCAAGCAGTTTAATGATAATCCATCGTTTAAGAAATGGTTATCGGACATGGTGTTCAATTTGACGTACAATCAGCAAGGTGAGGAATATAGCGGCGAAGTAGCGTTATAACAGTGGCTGGGAAAAAATCATTGAACTACTACAACCACCAGAACCGTCCGATACTACAAAATTAGCAGGAGTGTAAGGAAAGGAGGAGTCGTGGCTTGTTGTCTGTTGAGGACTCGGCATAGTCGAGCATCCAGACAGAGGACAAAATTATGGTTTATCGCAGTCGACCGAACTCGACGAAGATGATCCAAAAGCTCACGTTGATACTTCTTAACGGATGTTTTTGTATGTACTTAATCCTAATGGGAATTCGGGTTCAAATGGGGGGAGTATTCGATGATACACCCCAAAAGTAACACAATGGGATAGGGGGAAAAAATTGTCTAACGTTTCGATCTTCAGGGATTACTTGCAACAGGAAAATTTACTAATGGATGAAGAGGCAAGTGATGACGGTGGCGTTTTTTTTCGAACAAGAGAGGAACTGGATAGCGGCGGTTCTGTATTCGTGCTAGTTATTTTCAATGATAAACAGAATTTGGTTGATTTAAGGATCCTTGGGATCGCTGATATCAGTAACCCTTTAAAGAGGGATACGCTACACGAGCTAATAAATGAGTTGAATTTAAATTATAGATTTGCAACGTTTGTGGAACTCGATGGGGAGGTCTCTGCAAAATACTCTTATTTTCTAGGCTCAGACCCGTTGGACCCAGCGATGTTGGTGGGTATTATCCAAATGTTGTTGGGTAGTGCAAACGAAAGTTATCCTAAGTTTATGAAATTACAATGGGGGAGATGACACGGTCTTTTTCCCAAGGCTAGGGGTGGGAAGCCGAAAACTGAGGACACGACGGGATTTCCAGACTCTTTTATAAATGGAGGAATATTCATATGAGAAAAGCAATGAAGTTCGATAAGTATCTTCGAGATAATGGGATTACTTTTTTTGATAAACATGATCATGAAGATGAGACAGTAATATATAGTTCAGGCCACACTATATCAGGTAATAGGATACGTTTTTTCATACTTATTGATGATTCCGTGTATACTATTCTTCGAGGTAGATTGATGAGATTAGACAAGCCTGCCAAAAGGGAAGAAATGCTATATTTACTAAATCAACTTAATTGTCGTAATAACGTAATCAAATTTGAATTGACAGATAAGGATGATATAGACTTCAGTGTACCTTATATTGCAATGGATGAGGATTTTAGTCCAGAAGTGATTATGGGGGTAACTATGAACATAATAAGAGATGTAGAGCAAGATTATGCTAAAATAATGAGAGTAATTTGGTCGTAGATAAATGAAAATGGGTTGCCAAGGCCTTGCGGTGCTCACATTTTGCGCACATATGCCACCTGATTCAGTGATATTCTAAGGAAACCATGACACTCAAAAAAATGGTGAAGTCTAGACTATGTCGCAATCCAGGACACTTGGTAATACTAGATAACACAGGGGTGTTGAAACTTAGAATCTTACAGTCTGTCGTTGGCACAAGCTGCTTGGTCAGTGATAGAGAATCCTAAATTTGGGAATGAAGTTTTTCTTGCATTCAACTCACATACACAAATTCAATCAACCTAGTTTGTTCTGGTCACATTTTAGTCACATACGTCACCTGACTCAGTGATATTCCATGGAATCCATGACAATAGGAAACGTGGAAACCCTGATTACGACGTAGCCTAACCTACTGGATAGTAACCCAAAGTAATGGCTTGTTAAAACTCTTAATCAGGTTGT
>JAAZLQ010000001.1 GCA_012799255.1 Bacillota bacterium | reverse complement strand
GGTCATGGCGGCAGAAGACAAGTCGCTTCGAGAAAAGAGGAAAGATCCGCAGCACTGACTATTCAGTTTTCAAGGTGCAAGTGAAGCGGCTTTGAGCCTCTTCACAATACAACGGACATTTTTTTGCCAAAACACAAGTACCGTCTCCAAAAAATTAGAAGAAAATTTTCTGAGCTTTTTTCCTGATCAGAATGATGGCTTGCTGTACGCTCTGGTAGGAAACGCCCTTTTCGTCTGCATAGTCCTTGTAACTGATTCCGCCGAGCAAACAGTTAAGATAAATGTCGAGTTGAACACGAGTAAGACTATGGCGAAGCTCTTCTTCGAGCATCTGCATCATGACACTGGTTTCCATGTCATTGTGATCCTCAAGCCATGCCGGACTCATCTCTTCTGCATCCTGCACACTGACAAAATCGAGTGAAAGAAGAGTTGCCGTCTCATCCTCATCCTCGCAACCGGCAATAGGTACTCCGGTCTTGGAGCGTCTGAGCTTCTTTTCCTCGTTGCGGAGAACTCTCATAGTTTCTCTGCTGACCTCACATACTTCGCCGGTGAGCTTAACGCGCACCATGCACTTGCCTTCCTCCGTAGTCCAGAGATCGTAGTCAAATTCGATAGGGGTTTTCATTGTCTTGTCCTTTCCGCTGGCGCGGAACAGCGGATGGACGAGACAAAAATAGAGCCGCATGACGGTGAGCTTTAATCCCATGCCGATAAAACAGAGTGATGAAACTCTGTTCATGCGGCATTAGGAAGACTCACCAATCAGCGGCTCCACAGCACAGCTATAAAAATATTATTTATTTGTTTATTTGTTATCTCAGCCTTCCATGAAGGTTGAGTCGTAACCGTCTCATACTGAGGACATTGAAAACAGTCTCGCGTCCACATTGTTTGCACTTAGCTTGGACATGACCTCGTGTGTCCTCAAAAACAGCGATTGAATTGTGGTGACAGTATGGACATTTCACCATTCTCATTTTCTGGCTTGAGATGGCGTGACGCGCCATTTGTATTTTCATCTGCATCTCAGCAGACGGCTCAGATACTCGGATGTTTTTTCTCATGCCCACACCTCCACCGGATCAAAGAACTCAAGGTACGGACGATCCTCGATGTAGCCGAGCTGTCTTAGCCGGATTACGGCAGCAGCTTTTGAAACACCGAGTTGCTGACAAAGCAGACTGAGCGAAAAACGGTCTTTGTAACTAAACCTCCCCTCATAATTGATGAGTGTTCTGCCAGCAGCAAAGTACCACATGGCAAGATCAATCTCTTTCTGAGGCATAAGAATGGCTGCACCTAAAACATTGGCTTGCCATTCATTCCAATCTTCACGGGATTTAAGATCGCGTAGTGAATACGCTGTTCGTGCTGCGTACTTTTTCTCGCAGCTTTCTTTCACCTCATCGGATTCCATCTGGAACAAAATCTGATGAGCGCACTCATGGGCAAGGGTAAATCTACGCTTACCGCAGAGCTGGCGTACCTGACCGGGCTTGACGAAGCTCTCGTCCAGAAGGACTTGATTTCTTTTGAGTGGAATGGTACGGCTGCTGCCCATTTCTTCTATGATATATTCTGTGTCCGCATACGCTGTCAAACCGCAGATGCTACCATCGTATGAAAGACGGGCGAATGATACATTCAGACCGAGATAGTCTTTTGCAAGCTGGTCAATCGGTGTAGCACGAGCAATGCGGACTTCATCAGCCTCTTTACCGAAGAAAAACTCGTTGAAGTCTTTGGTAACGGCTGCTGCAATTTCTTCAATTTGCTGGTGGGATAAGACCATTAACTACTCTCCTTTGCTTTTGCTTCTACAAACCATTTATCACCTTCATGAAACAGAAATGACTCCCTTCCTTTGATCATTACGGTGTAGCGGATACCGCCGCCTCCAACCTTCTTCGAGCTTGCGCGGCACTTATACAAGATTTGGTCAATCTGAAAGATCAAACCGTTCGTCCAGCGGATGAAGCGAGGGTGCATCGTGCCTTCCTCATCCACATCAACATTTACCGAAACATACGCTTTTCTACACTGTGTATCCATAAATCTGTCCTCCGTTCACAAAAAAGTTAAAATAAATACGAACATATTTTTCGTGTTCCTATTGACACACGCTCTGTTCGTGTGGTATCATATACACGAACACCCCGTTCATGTTGAGCATAGTATAGCATGAACAGCGTTTTCGTGTCAAGAGGTTTAGCGAAAGTTCTGTTCGTGTTCACAAAAAGTTTTAGAAAGAGGTGCCTTATGG
>JAAZLQ010000078.1 GCA_012799255.1 Bacillota bacterium | reverse complement strand
CTAAGGCTTCAAGCTTAGCTGCAATAATTTTAGTTAGGCTATTGTTTATAACCTTTTCAGAGACACCATTTACTGCCCCAGGCTGCACTCCCCCATGGCCAGGGTCTAGCATAATGGTCTTGTTTTTTAAAGCAGACCCCTTATTTTCTGGCCTTTCTACCTGCTTATCCTCAATACTAGCGGAATTGTCTTCTTCTGTCTCAACCGGGGCTTGGCCTATTAATTCTTTATCATAACTTAATCCCCTATTTATAAATGCATAGCTGGAGATTGTCAGAACAATACCTGCAATCGCTGCTAGTAATATGATTTTTGTCCTCTTTTGCAAGCTACAAACCCCCTATACACTTACTACACACTAAAGTATCTTATTATACAATTCAGCATATCCCCCCTTAATCCTTTAAAATAGACAAAAAATACACTTGCTATATCACGGTGAAAATAATGTCGATTGGATTTCGCCCATGCCCGGCACACCCAAAAAAAAGGCTCCTCTATAGGAGCCTTTTTTTATCTTCTATATTAAAGTATTACCAGCCTCTGGAGCTACCGCCACCGCCAGCGCTACCGCCACCGCCGCCCCTATAGCCTCCACCACCCCTTCTGCCGCCACCTCTGGCTAGCGTATGGAGGATTAGGAATGTAAACCTACCGCCTGTAAATATAAAGTCTAAAACAATCAAAATTATTACAATTATTATACCTAGAATTGGAACAGGTCCTGGCTCATCCTCAGCCCCACTATCAGGATAATACTCGCTACGCTCAAACTCATAGCCATACTCCCCATAGACCTGTGTGATAATAGCATCAAAGCCTTTTTTTATACCTAGGCTATAATCACCAACAGCAAAGTCTGGGACCATATATTGGTCCTGGATCCTGCCAGTCCTGCCATCTGGGAGGGCACCCTCTAGGCCATAGCCTACCTCTATCCTTGATTGTCTGCCACCTACATCGACTAGGATAAGCACTCCATTATTTTCCTGGCCTGACCCTATGCCCCACTCCCTAAATAAGCCTAAGGAGAAATCCTCTAAAGATGCAATAGTTTTACGCAGAAAAAAAAGGGTCACACCCTAATATATATAAGCTAAGTGACCCGTTTTTAAACACTTTTTTTACTTAAATTTCATAGGCCGTTGAGTATCCAGACCTGACTGCCATACCGATATTACTGACATCCACCGCGTCACCTATGGTTTTTACGACCGGTGCAGTTCCTGCAAAGCTGTCTATCAAGGCCTGGTCAGGTTGGTAGCCGACTGACAATACCACTGCGTCCACCTCTCTCTTGACGCTTTCTCCACTTTTTACATTTTCCATCTCAATTGAGCCGTCCTCAATCCTTGTAAGCTTGTGGGAGGTGAGGTATTCTGTTTTTTCCTCAGACAATCGACTGGTTACGTCCATGAGATTTTGCACATATGAGCCAGGAGCAATTTCCTCTAGCATCTCTACTATTAGTGTCTTGTTATCCTCTACCTGTAGTAGCTCTGCTACTTCAAGGCCCGTTAAGCCCGAACCTATAACTGCTATTGTTTTATCCTTTATGTCTATAGCTCCACATAGGACATCCTCAACAGTGTAAACGT
>JAAZLQ010000384.1 GCA_012799255.1 Bacillota bacterium | reverse complement strand
AATACTCAAATAGTAGATTATAACTCTTATAACAGAAATGCAAGAAGTGGTAGTGGTGCAGCATACTTTGTATGGGGAGCTAATGACTATTTCTTTACTCCGGGATTTGAATTGGAAGCCGGAATGAGCTACGACTTCTCCTTCTGGTATATAACTGATGGAATTACTGGATGGCAAACTTTACAAACAGCTGTTTGTTCAGGTCAGGATGCTGCTAATGTACTCCAGGTTTTAAATACAATTACTACTCCAAATAATACCGTTTATCAAAAAGTACAGACAACATTTGTGCCAACGACTACTGATACCTATTATTTCTCAATTTATTGTCAAGCGAATACCAGCCCATGGTATCTGACAATGGATGATTTTACCTTAGAGTACACCCCAAGTTGTCCTACTCCAACTAATATAATAGTGGATAACATTACTGCTTCTTCAGCGAACTTGTCATGGACTGCATCTGTTAATGCAAGCTCATTTGACATTGAATATGGAGAAGCCGGCTTTACCTTGGGTACAGGAACCCTGATCTCTTCAGTAACCAATCCGTATACCCTTACTAACTTAACTGATGCATCAACTTATGATGTCTATGTTAGAGCTAATTGCGGTCCTGGAGATCAAAGCGCATGGTCTGATAAGAGAACCTTCCTCACAACTCAAATTCCATTGACAGTGCCATTCCTTATTGACTTTGAAGTCTCTTCAGGCTTCCAATTTGCGAATAATCAAAGTGGTAATGCCTGGTATATTGGAAATGCTGCCGGAGTTAACAATACTCCATTGGGATCTTATGGAATGTATATTTCCAATGATGGCGGTCAAACCAATAGCTATGGCGCTCCATTTAGTATAGTTTGGGCATACAGGGATATCTATTTCACTCCTTCAACTTCCGATTATACCCTTACTTATGATTGGAAGTCTCTCGGAGAAATAGGTTACGACTATCATGCTCTCTATATTGGTGAAATTCATACACCAACTCCTTCTGCAACCGCCTCGAATGTAATTCCAACCGGAACAGTTCAATTGGGTGGAAACTTAACTCAAACACAACAAGCTGACTGGTTAACTGAAACACATCAATTGAGCGCTGCTACCTACTCCGGAGAAACTATGAGACTCTACTTTATGTGGAGAAGTGACGGTGGTATTCATAATAATCCCCCTGTTGCTGTGGATAATATCGCTATTTCTATGGAAACAGTTCCATCTTGCGATACTCCTACAAACCTACAAGTAACTAACATTACTAATCAGGCTGCTACAGCTACCTGGACTCCCGGTGGTTCCGAAACTTCATGGCAAGTGGAATATAAATTAGTCTCTTCTGCAAATTGGACTTCAGCAACTACGAATGTTGCAGAATATACGATGACAGGTTTACAATCCAATTCAGATTACCATGTACGTGTTCAAGCTATTTGTACTGACGATGAGAGTGATTTTACAACTCCGGTTCCATTTACAACATTAGGAGGAGAGGTAACTTATACCATTTCAGCTACTGCCGGACCAAACGGAACAATTACTCCTTCAGGAGCGATAACTGTTAATGCCGGTGCTTCTCAAACATTTACTTT
>JAAZLQ010000293.1 GCA_012799255.1 Bacillota bacterium | reverse complement strand
CTGTGGTTTCTTCTTTGGTTAATCCTTCGCAGTTGTAATGGACGACCACTCGCTGCGCTAAGGCCTCGTGTACGGGTTTTGCCAGAATGTTATTGACATGGGGTAAACCCACAAGGACTAGGGCAAAGTAATCTGAGGAGTCGTAGTCCTGATTTGTGAGCATCTTGAGATCACGAAGAATCCTCGTATCGAGGTACTGGCACTCATCTACGGCGATCATAATAGTCTTCTTCTTCTCCTTAAGGAGATAGCGAACCCGATCTTGAATGGCTTTGAACATATCTGCCTTACGTGAGAGCGGTTCTAGACCAAGCTCCAGGCACAGCTGGCGGTAGAACTCATTTATGCTAACGGTCGAAAGGCAGATGTAGCTCAGCTCAGCTATGTTCGGATTGAGAGTATCTGCAAAACAGCGCAAAGCATAGGTCTTGCCCATGCCAGGGGCTGCGGTAAAAACGCCCACACCCCTGGTCTTTTGTAGATAGTTCAACCTATCCATCATGTTTTTATGATCTTTCGAGTTAAATGCATGTTTAACCGCTAACGATTTGTCAAAGGGGTTTAAGGTAAGTCCGTAAAAGCTTCTAAACATCGCCTCCTCCTCCCATCGAGTAATCGATAGCTGGAGGGTTGTTCCTCTTGGTTCTCGAGTTCTCCACCTTATTGGTGACTCGTATGGAGTAGTGCTGGCCCTCTCGGATGATGTAAGCGTTTTTCATGTCGTCAGGTAGGAAGCGGACCTCAACCTTAATGCCGATAAACTGCAGGGGCACGTCGTAGGAGACGGAATCTATGGAAATGGTGGAGTCATTTCTCACTTTACGGTGCACTCGATTCATGAAGCACTCATCCAGCCACTCCTGACTCTTGACCGGACGTATGCGGTCTAGATGCCTTGAATAGCGCTCCAACGGAGTTTCGCCAATGTCCCGATTGATAGAAGTGTTACGCATTCTAACATAGTCTGCCAAGAGGACGTTAAGCTCCTCGAGCGAGCTAACAGAGGTAGGGTCAAACCCATTGAGCCAAGTATCCTTAATTGTGCGAAAGGCTCGTTCAACTTTGGCCTTGGCTGCGCCATCTCTCACGGGAGCATGAATTTCAATGATTCCTAAAGAGGCTAGAATCAGCTTAAGCTGCCCGTTAGCATATGGTCCCCCATTATCCATGTAAAGTTTTTTGCAGATCCCATGCCGAGCAATGGCCTCTTTTAGCACAAGTTGAAAGTTGTAGGCCGTATCATTGTAGAAGAACCGTGCACCCACAATCATGCGAGAATGGTCATCTACAACATAGAAGAGATAGGTCTTTCGCCGTTTCCCGCCTTCTGTAATGTAGATGGTGTGACAGGTGTCAGCTTGATACATATCGCCGGGAAATTCTTCTTCGAAGGCTTTTCGGTCTCTAACGCCTGGTTGGCGACCGCACTTAATCGCATTTTTCTTAATGAATCGCTGAACTGCGCTAACAGAGGCTTCGGATGCTTTGATGAAGCCATCAGCAATGAGCTTACTATGGATCAGCGTTGCATTAATCCTGGGGAACTCTTCTTTTAGTCTGTGAATCTCAGCAATGGCTGCATCGGGTAGAACTCGTG
>JAAZLQ010000114.1 GCA_012799255.1 Bacillota bacterium | reverse complement strand
TATCAGGTGAAAAGCCTCTACAGATGATAGAAGTTTTTAAGATGATAAGCGATAACCTCAATAAGAAAACAACCTTTGTCAGTGTTCCTTTAGGATTTGGGGTTGTACTTGCCCAAATTGCCAAGCTACTGACTCTTGGAAAAATAGATTATGTAGAAAGAGTTCAACGTATGGGTGAAGACAGAAGTTATCCTCATACTGAAGCCAAGAAAGATTTCAATTATAATCCGATGAGTTTTGAAGATGGCATTCAAATTGAAGTGAATCAGTATTTAAAGAAGTAACTAAGTGATGAAAGTAGGATTGACAATATGAAAATAGCTGTGCTCTCAAGCCATACGTCATCACTATTTTGGTTTCGTATGGATATGATGAAAGATTTTATAAAACACGGATACTCTGTTATAGCTTTAGGACCAGAACCTGAATCAAACTGGAAAAGTAAGTTTGAGGAATATGGTATTCAATATAAGCAACTCTTTGTTGAAAGAAATGGTATAAATCCGTTTAGTGATTTAAGAACTTATCGTGAGCTAAAGCAATTTATGAGAGAAGAGAAGCCAGACAAGATATTTGCATACCAAGCCAAAACTGTGGTTTACGGAAGTCTTGCAGCAAAAGCAAATGGCATCACTGAAGTATATCCATTAATAGCAGGACTTGGTTCAATTTTTAGAGGCGAAGGACTTAAGAATAAAATAATCAAGACAATAATGAAGACTGAGTATCGTTTAGCATGTAACGCAAGCAAGAAGGTGTTTTTCCAAAATAATGATGATAAAAATGAATTTATTAATAACGGACTTATTAAAGAAGATAAAATCGTGATTATTAATGGATCAGGTGTGAACCTTGAGAAGTTTAAGCCTGAACCATTGCCTGATACACCGGCATTTTTGTTTATTGGCAGATTAATTAAAGATAAAGGTGTAATGGAGTATTTAGAGGCTTGTAAGAGAATTAAAGCTGAATACCCTGAAGTAAGATGTTTGCTTGTGGGGCCTTATGATAGCAATCCATCTGCATTACAGCCAGAAGAGTTGCAGCCTTTCATAGATGAAGGAATTATTGAGTATTTTGGAGAGCAGACCGACGTTAGACCATATTTAAAACAATGCAGTACGTATATATTACCTTCTTATCATGAGGGAACACCTAAGACTGTACTTGAAGCAATGGCAATAGGGCGATCAATTATAACCAGTGATGCTCCTGGATGTAGAGAAACTGTCACAGATAGATACAATGGGTTCCTCGTGTCTGTTAAAGACGTAAATGGTTTAGTTGATAAGATGAGAATTCTAATAGAAGATCAAGAAACAAATAGGATTATGGCAGAACACAGTTTGAAACTTGCTAAAGAGAAGTATGATGTAAATATTGTCAATAAATCTATTATGAAAACTATGCAATTAATATAGTGAGAAGGAGTAATCAAAATGAACTTATTCGAACAGATTAAAAACAAAGAAGAAAAAATTTCGATTGTAGGTCTTGGTTATGTTGGGATGCCTATAGCAGTGGCCTTTGCCAAGAAAGTTGACGTTATAGGATTTGATATTAGTCGAGAAAAAGTTGAATTATATAAAAATGGAATTGACCCAACTAAAGAGGTTGGAGATGATATCATCAAAGAAACGACAGTAGAGTTCACTGCAGATGAGAATAAACTCAAAGAAGCTAAGTTTCATATCGTTGCAGTTCCTACGCCTGTAAATGCAGATCACACTCCTGATTTAAGGCCGGTTGAATCAGCAAGCAGAACAGTTGGACGAAATCTTACTAAAGGATCAATTGTTGTATTTGAGTCCACTGTTTACCCAGGTGTTACTGAAGAAATCTGTATTCCAATTCTTGAAAAAGAGTCTGGAATGAAATGCGGTGAAGATTTCAAAGTAGGATACTCCCCTGAGAGAATCAATCCTGGTGATAAGGTACATAGACTTGAGACTATTGTAAAAGTTGTATCCGGTATGGATGAAGAGTCTCTTGATGTTATTGCAAAAGTGTACGAGCTTGTGGTGGATGCTGGAGTGCATAGAGCTGAATCAATCAAAGTAGCTGAAGCTGCAAAGGTTATTGAGAATTCACAAAGAGACATCAACATCGCATTCATGAATGAGCTGTCCATCATTTTCAATAAAATGGGTATTGATACAAAAGCTGTTCTAAAAGCTGCAGGAACAAAGT
>JAAZLQ010000053.1 GCA_012799255.1 Bacillota bacterium | reverse complement strand
GCCAAGATTATTTTTAAACCCTACACTTTATGTGTAGGGTTTTTTCTTGTTTTTAGCCAAAATCTTTATTGAGCGTCAAATGGGGGATCAAAATCTAGCTGAAAAACCTTGCTTTCATGGACTTGGCAGACTTGAGCTTACGTTTGGGTCTAATTGAAACTTCTACCCTTTTCCGCTCAGAAAAAGCTTGTAGGAGACTAAATGTTGGTGTCATGGTCCATACCTCCCTCGTAGATTCCAATCATATTTTACCAAGGAACTATATTGCTGGTAACAGCCTGAAAACCCATTTTGAATCAGCCTTAAGGTGTAGTTCTGATTCCGACAATGGATGTAATCACACAATTTACTAGTGGCAGGATTGTGGACCTACACGTGGAAAGCACAAAGTGAATAGCATAAATGGAGGTGATGGTATGGAGTGCCTAGTATGTCAAAGCGTCGGTAAAAAGGAAGGCTTAAACTTTTGGGGAGCATCAATCTGCGGAGACTGCGAAGGAAGACTTATGGAACTGGCGGTTGATCAGCCCGAGTATGAGACCCTGATCAGAGCTTTTCGGCTCCTATGGCAAAGTCATTTTTTGACGTCTCAGGACCGTCACCTCACGGAGAGTGATCAAACATGAACCAGAATGTTGCACCTTTGTGGGATGCCTTGGTAGCATATAAAGAGGCTGGAGTACTTCCGTTCCACACCCCTGGTCACAAATTGAGGGCAGGAGCATTTACGAGAGTTGAAGCTGTTTTGGGTCCCGGTTTCTTTGCCAGCGACCCTTCAGATGAGATTGAAAGCATCGAACTGAATCATGACTTCGAAAAGGCCATAAATTTAGCGGAACAGTTGGCCGCTGAACTCTTTGGTGCAAAGAATACTCTCTTTCTAGTCAACGGGACAACCGGAGGTCTCCATTATCTGCTGATGCCTACAAAGGGGAAGGTAGTTATTCCCCGTTTTTCGCATCAAGCAGTCTACTCAGCCATGACGTTAGCCCAGGGACAGGCCGTTTATTTGCCCGCCTCGTATGATCCTGAATGGTTAGTACCCCTTCCACCATCAATTAGCGAGGTTGAGTCCATTTTCGCGAGCTGCCAACCAGAGGTGTTAGTTATTACTAACCCTACCTACTATGGAACTGTTAGCAGACTGCGCGAGATTGTTAGCTTTGCTAAACAGCACAATGTGTTGACGTTCGTGGACGAGGCCCACGGGGGACATTTCCAGTTTTCTGGTGAGCTTCCCGCGACCGGTTTAGCATGTGGGGCAGATGCGGTAGTTCAAAGTACCCACAAAACGCTCGGTTCCTTTACGCAAACGTCAATGCTACATTGCAATAATAACTCTTGGTTTTCCAAAGCTGTACAAGCCCGGCAAGTCCTTCAGACGACAAGCCCTTCTATGGTTTTTTTGGCAGTTTTGGATGAAGTACGTAGGGTCCTTGCGCAGCAAGGTCATCTCTTGGTGGCTAACGCTGTTGAGCTAGGGTACGAGTGTACTAAACAACTTGCCCAGATACCGTATGTGGAGGTTTTGCCTGGTCATCTGCAATCAGATCCGACGAAGATTGTCTTTTCACTGCGCAAGTTGGGGTTAACTGGCATTGATGTTGAGAGGATACTTCGCCTAGATTATAATATACAGGTAGAGCTAAGTAATTATTATGCTGTGTTAGCACTGATCACGGTGGGAGACGACCCTAACACCGTCAACAGGCTGGTGAATGCAGTTCGTGACCTTGTAGGAAGAAGGGCGCACCTAGGAACTGAACCCTTAAAGCACCATTTTCTTGAGTTCCCTGAATTGCCACCCATAGCCCTTTCTCTGCGGGAAGGATTCTTTTCGGAAAAAGAACACATTCCACTGTGTGATGCGATAGGAAGAATCAGTGGGGGCTTTTTAACTCCTTATCCGCCGGGCGTGCCAGTCATTGCTCCTGGAGAGCAGTTTACCAGTGACATAGTGGAGTATCTCCAGTGGTGCTTGAGAATTAACTGGCGTGTTCGGGGATTATTGCCAGGGCAAAAGGTAGTCGCATTAAAGGATAATGGTTAGCTTTGCAGAAAAGTACAGTAAGGAGATTTTTCAATGCCTAAAGGATTGTTCATAACGTTAGAAGGTGTAGATGGGGTTGGAAAAACTACCCAGGCCCTATTACTAAAAGAACACCTAGAGAAGATGGGTCATGAAGTTGTGCACACTTTTGAACCGGGAGGAACCCATTTAGGTGGCAAAATTCGTGAGTTACTCCTAAATCCCGATCACGAAGAACTATCGTCTATGACGGAGATTTTACTTTATGCTGCAGATCGGGCGCAACATGTGTTTGAAACGGTGCTTCCTGCTATAGAAGATGGAAAGACGGTAATCTGTGAGCGTTATGTCGATTCGTCGTTGGCCTACCAAGGTTATGGTTTAGGCTTGGAGCTTGATGCGATACGTGCGGTAAACCACTGGGCCACTGGAGGCCTGGTGCCAGATCTAACAATATATTTCGATGCTGATCCGGCTGAATCATTGACCAAAACGAAGGGCGATCGTATTGAACAGCGCACCTTAGAATATTATGCTCGGGTCCGAGATGGTTTTCTAACCATAGCTCAGGCTGAACCAGAAAGGTTTAGAGTGATTTCTGCTAAGGGCACCCGTGAAGAGGTGGCATTAAGGGTGCTAAAGGCTATGGAAGGAGAAGTGTTATGAAATTACTGATCACCATTGTTCAGGATCAGGATGTATCTGCTTTGCTTGATGTTTTAATAGAGAACGACTTTAGAGCCACTAAGTTAGCTAGTACAGGTGGATTCTTACGAGCCGGGAACACCACACTGTTAATTGGGATTGAAGAGGAGCGTATTCAGCCCTTGCTCAATCTTATCCAGGCAACTTGCCGAAAACGTGAGCAGGCTGATCTAAATCCCATTCTGGACTTTGGACGCGAGGATTTCGGTCCAGGATTGGGAAAAATCTCAGTTGGTGGAGCTACGGTGTTCAGTGTGGACGTGGAGAGGTTTGAGAGGATTTGAGGGTACCCAGAACGAGTGCGCGCCGGGGCAGTTCAGTAACCCAAAGCCGAGGTAGGTCAGGTAGTAACAAGGTGGAAAAAGCATTTTCGGAACTGCTACGCTTAGAACAGGTAGGAGAGCTCGATCTGCCTGCTGCCATTGAAGAGATTGATGAGTACGCTCGGCGCTTCAAGAAAAGTCCCATTCTGGAGCACTTACTAGCCTACAAAAGGAAAGTAAGGGTTATTTTGCTTTACTTAGTAAATCGTTCTTATGATGTTCAAGAAAATAGTTTTTATGATCCAACAGGCCGTCGTCGTTTGCTGGTTCTGGTGGATCGCATTGATCATAAGCTTGAAGAGTTGACCCGAGAGTTTCTTGACAAGCATAGCGATCCTCTGGATTTAGTGAGTCGTCTGGACGAAATTCGTGGTCTTTTGTTGGATCTGCAAATATGAGGTGAGAAGGTGACTCTTGATCAGATAGTGGGTCAGGTCGTTCCAGTATCTATTTTAAAACGCGCGCTTAACACTGGTACTTTAGGACATGCCTACCTCTTCTCTGGGGAAGAGGGATTGGGAAAAGAAACGGTTGCCCGGGCAGTTGCGCATGAATTGCGGAAACAGGGTGGACCCATTTCCGAACTGCATGTATTGGGCGGTGAGGGATCAATTGGTGTCGGCGAGATTCGCAGTCTGCGCAACAAGGCGTCGTTGAGCAAATCAGGTAATTCTATTTGGATTATCTTAAACGTGGAGAGGTTGACGCCTGAGGCTAGCAATGCCTTTCTGAAGATTTTAGAAGAGCCCCCTGTGGGAACCTACTTTTTCCTCACAACGACCATAGTTCATAAGCTGTTACCCACAATCATATCTCGGTGTCAGCATTTGCCCTTCCGGCGTGTTGCTGAGCAAGATATTTGTCTGTGGTTGGCCGATCGTACTAGGCAGAGCCCTGAGGATGCCCAAATCCGTTCGGTGGCAAGACTAGCTCAGGGATCACCGGGAAAAGCGTTAGCACTGTTGGAGGGAGCGCTACTTCAGGAGAGGGACGCAGTCATTGCTAAGCTGATGGAAGTGCCACGGGCAAGTTATCCAGAAGTCTTAGGTCTCAGCCAAAACTGGCCCGAAGACCGCAACAGAGTGGACAGGGAGCTTCAGCTCTTCTTAGAGTGGCACAGGGATCTTTTAATGGTGAAGAATGGGATTAATCTGCCTTTATATAATCCTGGATATGAACGGGAACTTGCAGAAATAAGTGAGTTATATACCAACAAAGGTCTGTTGATGATTATAGAAAATATTCTCGAAATGAGGCAAGCAATTGCCGGAAACGGAAGAATCCGGTTTTGCTTGGGCTATGTATTGCTAATGATGAAAAGAGGAGCGTTGACCTGATGGTAACCATCGTTGGAGTCCGGTTCAAACGAGCCGGTAAAATATATTATTTTAACCCTGGACAGTTGAAAATGGCAGCAGGAGATGGCTGTATAGTTGAAACATCCAGAGGAGTAGAGTTTGGAGAAATTGTAATTGCGCCGAAGGAGGTCCCCGAAGAAGAGGTAGTTCAACCGCTGAAGCAGGTTTTGCGAAGCGCAACAACTGAGGATTATGAACGACTCGAAGCTAATAAGAGGAGGGCCCAAGAGGCTTTTCAAATCGCGCAGCAGAAGATTGAAGAACACCAGCTACCTATGAAACTTCTAGAAGCGGAGTATACTCTAGACGATAGTAAACTGATTTTTTCTTTCACTGCTGATGGGCGGGTAGATTTTCGCGAGTTAGTAAAAGACCTCGCGGCCATCTTCCGGACTCGGATTGAGTTAAGGCAAGTTGGAGTACGTGATGAAGCCAAGTTACTGGGAGGGTTGGGACCTTGTGGACGCGGGTTGTGCTGTGCCACCTTTTTAGGTGATTTTGAGCCTGTTTCCATCAAGATGGCAAAAGATCAAAATCTTTCCTTAAATCCTTCTAAGATCTCTGGCATTTGCGGTCGTCTTATGTGTTGTCTGAAATATGAGTGCGATAGCTATCAGTGCCATAAACAAGCATTTGGGAAAGCTTCACCAGATCTTCCCGACGAGTTTTACTATGATGTGGAGGGCGAAGAAGACTATTACGACGATCTGCTTCTCGAGGATTCTATTCAAGAAGTAGATTATCAAATGATGCTAGAAACGGTTGAAATAGAGAAGAATACTAAGCAGGAACCACCTCGCAAGGATTCCACCAAGGCTCATCGTCCTAAAAAGAAACGTCAATCTAAGGCGGGTAAACAAGGACCCAAGGCTGCGGCACCTAAAGAGGAAGGGACACCTGCTGCTCCCCAGGCTTCGCCCAAAGCTACTGACGAAGCAGCCCCTAAAAAGAAAAGAAGAAGACCACGACGGAGAAAGCCGAGACCTAAACAGGAGAACAAAGGTGAACAATAATGCTCTATATTTGCCCTACGCCTATAGGTAATCTAGAAGATATTACCTTGCGTGTATTAAGAATCTTGCAGGAAGTTGATCTGATTTTGGCGGAAGATACCCGCCATACGGGTCAACTTCTTCATCATTTTCAAATTTCGCGCCCCTTAGAGAGCCTACACGAGCACAACGAAAAGGAAAAAACTGCTCGCATTCTAGAGATGCTTAAGGACGGTCAAACAATTGCCTTGGTTTCGGATGCGGGCATGCCTGGGATTTCTGATCCAGGAGCGTTCTTGATTCAGGAAGTCATTCAGGCGAACTTGCCCTTGGAGGTGTTGCCTGGCGCAAATGCTGCCCTGGTAGGGTTCTTGCTAAGCGGGATCCTTAGCCCTCATTTTTTGTACTTTGGTTTTCTACCGAGGCGGAAAAAGGAACGTATTCTAGCTCTGGAGGAGCTAAAAGGGCTTCGCTACCCGATTATTTTCTATGAGGCACCCCATCGGTTAAAGGACATGCTCGCAGATTTGCTGACGGTGTTCGGGGATCGGCCGATAAGTATTTCACGGGAGCTAACCAAGCGATTTGAGGAAACCAAACGAGGACTGACTAGTGAACTTCTGGCATTTTTCACGGAACAGCATCCCCGGGGTGAGTTTGTAGTTACTGTATCAGGAAATGAAGAAACTCCACCAAATGAAAAAAACGAAGACGATATTCTTGGCGCTTTACAACACTTAATGTCCAGCGGTGTGAGACTAAAAACCGCTGTAAACCAAGTGAGCGCTGAATACCGTCTCCCTAAAAATTACGTCTATCAGTTAGCCTTGAAGTTCAAGCTTGAAGACTAGCTCGGCACTTCTGGCAGATTCCCTTATCCATGTAGTTATCAACCTGCTCTTCTGAGCCGCAAAAGATACATACTAGTGACGACTTACGCAAGACAATCTTATCGTCTTGCACAAATATCTCTAGGGGATCTTGCTCTCCAATACCTAAACTGCGACGGAGCTCTATTGGTAATACTATGCGACCTAAATCATCAACTTTGCGGATTATTCCAGTGGATTTCACGATCTCCCTCCTCGTTATTGAAATAAAAAAAGTTTATTTGGCATATTAATTATACTTGTTTTAGGGGGAGACGTCAATTTTTGTCAGAAGGATTTTGGGGCATTTTTCAGGCATTCTCGGAGTGTATCGCCCCTTAGACCAACCCGCGTAGACTCTAACGTGAGGACATCATGTGGCTGGACATTCCCTAGGTTTACATTCGGTCCAAGATGGACGAGGAGAAAGTTGTGTTGGCTGGTTTGGGGAGCTTCAATAATCAAGTTGCTGTGGTCTTGAACTCCTTCAACTATCGCTTGTAGCAGATCTCCTTTAATTTTCCCCTTTTCGTCGTAAATGCCTACTCCTTGGCCCGAGTCGCGTCCTTCAATAATCACCTTCTCTGCTCCGTTATGGAGATCTTCAAAGATCTGTTCCACTGCACGTTCAGGTTGGATCTTTATCGAAGTATCTTTCTTTCCTATCTCCGACAACACTCCGAAGCCTTCGCTAAGAGCCATCTTGATATACTTCTTACGCTCTTTGGGAGGCAAATCAATGGTGCCCTCGGAGACCTCGACATAGGTGAAACCTAAGTCCCGGGCTCTGTGAAAGAACTCCTTAGTACATTTCTGGAAAACGGCTATTTCGAACAAGGTTCCAGCGGGATAAACCTCAATATTATGCTCTTTGGCTAAAGCGATTTTGTCCATCATGATCTTGGATGGATATAGGGCTGAACTGCCAAAGGCAATCTTGAGAAAATCGATGTGGTCTGCGGCCATCTCAAAAAGGTCACGTGTTTCCCGCAATCCCAATCCCTTATCAATTACCATTGTAATCCCACTTGAACGTGGTTTTGCTAAACGTCTTGTCTCTGGTAACTCCACAACGGAATGCCAAGCTCCATTGCTTACGGCAGTATGCATAATACGTCCCTCCTAGGATTTTGAACCTAGGACATTTTATTCACTTTCCGCAGGAGGGGTGATGGTAAAAAGTGCAATCAGTGCGGTGACAGTGGCAATGGCTGCACAACTCAAAAATAGAAACCATTGGCCTAGCCCAATGGCGAGTCCAAAGGTAGGTGGACCGATAGCTACTCCGAAAAACCGGACAGTGCCATAAAGGCAGGTAATGATCCCACGACGGTCCGAACTGGTCGCTCCGGTAATCAGCGAGTTAATCGGAGGAAGTAAAAGTCCAATGGAGATGCCCAGAAAGAACAGTAATGTCATGTATGGAATCAAGTTAGAAAACAGGGGAAGTAGTCCCAAGCAGATTGCTGCCGCGAACAGAGCTCCAACGATAATGGGTTTCCAGAGACTCTGTTTGTCCGAGAGAAACACGCCGCTTAAGTAAGAGGTAAGTGCCATGGAAAAGACAGGGATAGCTAGGACAAATCCCTTTTTTAGTCCAAAAATTCGATAAGTAGACTCGAGAATGTCAGAGACATAACTCAATACTCCAAATAGCAGAAAGAGGGCCACCATACCCACCAGGTAACTTGCTAACAGAAGCTTAGCTTTTTCTTGGAACACTTCTTTTAGTTTTCTCCAATACTCCTGGATGCTGTCTTTCGAGAGTTTTCCTTCTTTTTCCGGAACTAGAAACCATACGCCAAGAGCAATGGGAAACGCTAAAAACCCGTAGGCAAAGAAAGGTGCATACCAAGAAATGAGGGCAATGAGAGAGCCTAAAATGGGGCTCAGAACTTTCCCCAGCCCATTAGAAGCCTCTAAAAGCCCGAGAGCTTTTGTTCTTTCTGCGCTTTGAAAGGTATCTCCCGTTAGTGCCATGGCCAATTGATAGGTTCCGCCAGCCCCAGCCCCTTGAACAACGCGTCCGACTAAGAGTACAGAATAGGGGGTTTTCATGGAAAGAGCGGCCACCCCGCTAATCAGTCCTCCGATTCCATAAATAAAAAGGGCTGGTACCATAATAGGCTTTCTACCGTAACGATCTGATAAAAAACCTGCTAGAGGGATGAGGATACCAGCAGGAACCGAAAAGAAGGTGACAATTAGCCCAACTTGAAATTGAGTTAAGGACATGGCTTGTTTCATCTGGGGAAATACAGGAATGAGCATGGAGTTGCCCAGTACCATCACAAAGGGAACTCCGCAGAGAATTGCAAATTGAAGTGCTGTTTTTTTCTTCAAGGCCGTCCGCCTTTCTTCCTACTTCATATTTGACATTGTGCGTAATGTTAGTATGGTTAAAGGCAAAACGCCCTACTCTTGACAAAGCTTGGGATAAAGCTTAAGATTTCAGTAGCGGAATAATTGTAGTGATGAATGGAAGAGTAGGTTTAAGCGTTCTCCTAAGAGAGTCAGGGTAGCTGGGAACTGATGAGAACTCTTAAATTCGAAGATGATCCAGGAGCTGTGGATTGAAGTAGCAGTAGGTCCACCGGTAGGTCCCGTTATCGTACCGTGATGAGGCTGTTTTGCTCAGCTATTCTTCTTGTGAGCAAAAGGCGAAATTGGGTGGTACCGCGTGAGTTAGGCTCTCGTCCCGAAGGGATGATGAGCTTTTTTTAATTGGAAAAGGGAGGATGGATTGTGAGTCAAGAAAGGTTTTATGTAACAACCCCCATTTATTATCCCAGTGACCGCTTGCATATCGGTCATGCTTACACTACAACTGTTGCAGATTCATTGGCCCGTTGGCACAGGTTTGCTGGTCGAGAAGTGCTTTTTGTCACTGGCTCTGATGAGCATGGTCAGAAAATACAGAGGGCCGCAGCGGCAAAAGGGGTCACTCCACAAGCCTATGTTGATGAAATCGTGGCTTCGTTCAAGAATCTTTGGGAGAAGATGAACATTGAGTACGACGACTTTGTGCGCACAACTGATAGTAGACATCACAAAGCGGTGCAAGCTGTGTTCCAGAAGATCTATGATCAGGGTGATATCTATAAAAGCGCCTATGAGGGCTGGTATTGCACGCCGTGTGAAACATTCTGGGTAGAAAGTCGTTTGGAAGAGGGCAATTGCCCAGATTGCAAAAGACCCGTTGAACTGGTTAAAGAAGAGAGCTATTTCTTCCGTCTGAGCAAATATGCGTCTAGACTTTTGGAATATATTGAAGAGAATCCCGAGTTTATTCAGCCTGAGACTAGGCGGAATGAGATGGTGAACTTCATAAAAAGCGGTTTGGAGGATCTGTGCGTATCTCGCACCACCTTTGATTGGGGAATTCCGGTTCCTATCGCAGAGAACCACGTGATCTATGTGTGGTTTGACGCCCTTACAAACTATATAACAGCCCTTGGTTATCCAGAACCCAACGAAATGTTGGATAAGTGGTGGCCGGCCGATTTGCACTTGGTTGGAAAAGAGATTATGCGTTTCCACACAATTATTTGGCCGATAATGTTGATGGCCTTGGAGTTGCCCATTCCCAAGACGGTTTTTGGTCATGGTTGGTTGTTATTTGATAGTGACAAAATGTCCAAGTCCAAGGGTAACGTGGTTGATCCATTGGTCCTAATTGACGAGTTTGGTGTTGATCCGATTCGCTACTTCTTAATGCGAGAAGTCTCTTTTGGACAAGACGGCAACTTCTCTCGCAAAGCTTTGATCGAACGAACTAATGCGGATTTAGCCAATGATTTGGGTAACCTCTTAAATAGAACTCTATCCATGCTCGAACGCTACTTCGATGGCATAGTTCCGGAGCCTAAGGCTGAAGCAAATTCTACTGACCAAGCCCTAATTGATTTTGCCAATAATCTAGGCGGAACTGTAGATGGGCTGATCAAAGGCTTGAAGTTGAATGAGGCTCTGATTAAGATTTGGCAGTTGGTGGGTAAAGCTAATAAGTATGTGGATGAGCGAGCCCCCTGGAACCTTGCCAAGTTGGAAAGTAAAGATGAGTTAAGTACTGTGATGTACAATTTGGTGGAGACACTACGTATTGTGGCGTTACTCGTTAAGTCATTTTTACCTGAAACTGGCGCTAAGATCTGGGCGCAGTTGGGCTTAGAAGATTTAGGACAGTATGCCCTTGCTGACACCGCTTGGGGAGGGCTGCCTGTTGGAACGAAGACGGCAAAAGGGGATCCGATCTTTCCCCGGATTGAAGTGGAAAAGGAGGAACCTGTTGTGAAGCAAGAAGAAAAGCAAACCCAACCAAAACCTGAGGAACTGAAAAAGCCTGAAGGGGTTCTAATCGGAATAGAAGACTTTATGAAGTGTGAGCTAGTTGTGGCAGAAATCCTGGAAGCCACTTCCGTGGAAGGCGCAGACCGGCTCTTGAAACTGCAGGTGGATGTGGGTAATGAAAAACGCCAGATTGTGGCAGGTATTGCCCAGCATTATGCTCCAGCAGATTTAATCGGAAAGCGCATTGTTGTGGTAAAGAATCTCAAACCTGCGAAGCTGCGCGGTGAACTATCGGAAGGAATGCTTCTGGCTGCTACAACCCCTGAGGGTAGGGTGGAACTAGTGAGCGTTTCAACTAATGTTTCCGCTGGAAGCAGGGTGAAGTAGCATGTCCAAGACGGCTTTTCTGATTGATAGTCATGCCCATCTTAATGATCCGCGTTTCAGCGACGACTTGCCAGAGGTGGTAGCTCGCGCTAAAGATGCGGGGGTTAGAACTATCATCAACGTGGGCTATGATCTAACTTCATCGCTCACCGCCATTGAGCTGGCAGAGAAGTTCTCGGGTCTGTGGGCTGTGGTTGGTTTACATCCCCATGATGCCAAACACTGGACTGATGAACTAAGGCAGTCTCTTAAAGAACTTGCTAAGCACCCGAAGGTAGTGGCTATTGGCGAAGCGGGATTGGACTATCATTACGACAACTCACCCAGAGATACACAACGTGCAGTGTTTAGGGAACAACTTGCCCTTGCAGCAGAGGTGAACCTACCCGTTGTGATCCATTCCCGGGAGGCAACCCAGGATACACTGGATATTTTAGGGGAGTACCCCCATGTTCCATGTTTGCTCCACTGTTACTCGGGAAGCCTAGAAACGGCAGCAGTCTATAAGCAAATGGGACACTACTTTTCCTTCGGAGGACCGATCACTTTCCAAAACGCCAATAAGTTGAGGAAGGTCGTCGCTGGTATACCTTTGGAGAGAATTCTGCTGGAAACGGACTGTCCATACTTAACGCCCCATCCCCACCGGGGGAAACGCAATGAGCCGGCTTATTTGCCATTGGTAGCAGAAAAGCTTGCTGAAGTTTATGAGTGTACCCTTGATGAAGTGATGCAGAAAACAGTGGAGAATACTAGACTGTTCTTCCGCCTGGAAGACAAGGAGGATTCGCAATGACGGTTGTAGCACTAGTCGGAACCCAGTGGGGTGATGAAGGTAAGGGAAAAATCACTGATGTGTTGGCGTCCAAGGCGGATGTGGTGGTACGTTACCAAGGGGGAAACAACGCGGGTCATACCGTTGTTGTAGACGACAAGACTTACAAGTTGCATCTGATTCCATCAGGCATTCTCTATGGGGGAACAACCTGTGTTATCGGAAATGGTGTGGTAGTGGACCCCAAGGTTCTGTGTAGTGAAATTTCGTACCTTGAACAAGCAGGCATCTCGACAACCAACTTATTCGTTAGTGAAAAAGCACACGTGATCATGCCCTATCATCGGGAGCTGGATCGGCTGGAAGAAGCTGAACGGGTGTTGAAAATCGGTACGACGGGACGAGGGATTGGACCTTGTTATGTAGACAAATACATGAGGATGGGTGTACGCATGATTGATCTCAAGAGTGAGGAGTCCCTTTCCCATGCTTTGGACCAAGTGCTCCCCTTCAAGAACCGAGTCCTGCGGAAGCTATATGATCATCCCGGTTTCACAAAAGAAGAATTGATGCATGAGTATTTACTTTACGCGGAAAAAATCGCTCCGTTGTTAGCTGACACCTCCCTTTTGATTTACGAGGCACGTCAAAAGGGGAAAAGTGTGCTTCTGGAGGGGGCTCAAGGCACACTCTTAGATATCGATCATGGAACGTATCCCTTTGTCACTTCCTCCAACCCCACTGCGGGTGGGGCTGCTCCTGGGGCTGGGGTGGGTCCTAACCAAATTGACCACGTAATCGGAGTGGTTAAGGCCTATACCACCAGAGTCGGTGAAGGTCCGTTCCCTGCAGAACTGAAGGACTCTACAGGCGACTTAATTCGAGAGCGGGGCAGAGAGTATGGAACCACGACCGGCCGCCCCCGGAGATGTGGCTGGTTTGATGCGGTAATGGTCCGTTATTCAGTGCGGATTAATGGTTTAACTGGTATCGCACTGACGCTCCTAGATGTCTTAGATGTGCTAGAAAACCTGAAGGTTTGTGTGGCTTACGAGTATCGTGGTGAAAGAGTGGAGCATTTCCCAACTGATTTGAGTATACTTGAAGAGTGTAGGCCGATTTATGAAGAACTCCCAGGTTGGCAAGCTGATACCACTGGGGTCAAGTCGTTTGAAGAGTTACCGATCAATGCCAAGGCTTACTTAGCATTTTTGGAGCAACAAGTAGGTTGTCCAATTCAAATCGTTTCAGTGGGACCGCGGCGTGATCAGACTATGATGCTTCAGCCAATCATAGAGTAGTTTGCAAAAGAAAATGGGGCGAAGAAACTTGACATTCGTTTAGTTCTGGGCTATGATATCACTTGTGACAAGGAGAGCCATTAGCTCAGTCGGTAGAGCACCGGACTTTTAATCCGGGTGTCCCGCGTTCGAGTCGCGGATGGCTCACCATTTGCCCCCATCGTCTAGTGGCCAAGGACATCGCCCTCTCACGGCGAAGACACCGGTTCAAATCCGGTTGGGGGTACCAAAATGATGATTAAAAGAGTTCAGCTAACTGCTGAACTCTTTTTGCATAAGAACCTTCCTTTTCACTCATATTATTGACAAGGAGGGACGATGCGTGAATGAATAGGACAGTAGGAATAGTGATCGTGCTCTTGGTCGTATTAGGTTTGGCCATCTACATAAATGCCCAAAGGCAAAGTGGGCCAGCCTGGCAAGATGGCACCTATGTGGCAAGATCCGAACCAGATGAGCGAGGTTGGTTTGGAGAAATTGAGATCCGTATCGCAGATGGGAAAATAGCTGAGGCGAATTATGAGGAATTGAATCAACAGGGTAATATGAAGGATGAAAACTATCCTTATCCCGCGGGTCCCGATTCCCATGATGACTACGAAGCAAGGTTGGTGGAAAAACAAGATCCAGAGCAGGTTGATGCCATTTCTGGAGCAACCCAAACCAGGGATCGATTTGTAGAGGCGGCTAAAAATGCCTTGCGCAAGGCTGAAGAAGGGGATCAATCCAGGCCAGCCCCTATTCAGCCCGTGGTACCGCCAGTTGGTATGGATAGACCTGAGAATACTATGGACGATATCCAGTGGCGAGATGGTACTTATACCGCGAAGACGGAACCGGATGATTATGGTTACTATGGTGAGATCGAGATTACTATAGCTGATGGTAAAATAACAGAAGTGAACTATGATGAAAAGGATCAGGAGGGGAATCCTAAGGGAGAAGACTATCCCTACCCATTAGGACCACAGTCAGAGGATCAGTATGAAGACCAACTTCTAGAAACTCAAGACCCAGAAAAGGTTGAAGTAGTATCAGGCGCAACTCAAACTTGGGAACGCTTTAAAGAAACCGCAATGGAAGCTTTGCGTGAAGCCTCCCAAGGGGGAACCCAAGGTGATAGGACGCAACAGATGGGGGACTTAGTTCCAGAACCAGGTCGACAGGCACAATAGAGAAAGCAAAAGGGCGATTATATAATCGCCCTTTTCTTAAGCATTTGGAGCTGGCGGGGGGACTCGAACCCCCGACCTATTGATTACGAATCAATTGCTCTACCACCTGAGCCACGCCAGCAAAAAAATGGAGCGGACGACGAGATTCGAACTCGCAACCCTCGGCTTGGGAAGCCGATGCTCTACCATTGAGCCACATCCGCTTTCTACTCTTAATTATAGGAAAAAAGAAACTAGAAATCAAGAAAATAATGAAAGGAAACTTCCATGGTTGATCTGAAGGGTGGTATGTTCTAGCCCACCCTTCAGTACTAGTATATTTGCAGCTTCCTTTTTGGTTACTTCGTCAGCTTTTCGATAATGGACATTATTTCGGTGATTTTCTCTTGGCCATCATCAGTTTCCATGGCTTCTTTTACGCAATGGCTGAGATGATCTTGCAGGATTTGAAGATTAATGTTGCGCAAGATTGCTTGGGTGGCCAGGATTTGATTGGAAATATCCACACAATAGCGGTCGTCTTCTACCATGCGTATCAGTCCATCTATTTGGCCCCGGGCGGTTTTCAGCAGCCTGGTAACTTTGTCCTTATCGCTTCTCATCGCAGACCAAAGAGTCCTTTTTTGTCGCTGATAGAGACCACCTCATATCCAGCCTCAGAGATGGCATTGGTTACCGCCCCTTCATTCCATTCGCCTTCCACGGTTAGTAGTGCCTGCCCTTTCTTATGGTTTACCTCTGCTTTAATACCAGGTAGTTTGTCTAGAGCCGTTTGTACTCTTTTTTGACAATGCTCGCAGCTCATTCCATTGACTTTCACTATTTTTTTCATGTCAACACGCTCCTATTTATGTGGTTGAAAACGCCTGAGGCGTAGTGCATTAGATACAACAAAGATTGAGCTCAAGCTCATTGCTGCAGCAGCGTACATGGGACTTAGTCTCCAGCCAAAGATAGGATACAGAACCCCTGCTGCCAGGGGAATTCCCAAGCTATTGTAGAAAAATGCCCAGAAGAGGTTTTGTTTGATATTACGTAGCGTAGCTTTACTGAGCTTAATGGCTGTGGGCACATCCAGAAGATCATTCTTCATGAGAACAATATCAGCTGATTCCAAAGCCACATCGGTACCTGCACCAATCGCAATACCAACGTCAGCCCTAGCCAGTGCTGGCGCATCATTGATTCCGTCTCCCACCATGGCCACTGTCTTGCCTTGTTCCTGTAGCGTGCGAATTTCTCGCTCTTTATCTTCAGGTAGAACCTCTGCGATGGCCGTGGCAATTCCAAGTTCACGGCGGATAGCTTCTGCTGTTCTTTTATTATCACCTGTAAGCATGACCACATCAATTCCAAGGTTCTTTAGGGATTGAATAGCTTTCTTACTTGATGCCTTTACCACGTCGGCAACTGCGATAACTCCCAAGACTTCTTGATTTGTGGCAAAATACATGGGCGTCTTACCCTGTTCTGCCAACTCATCCGCTACAGTCTCGAACTGATCAAGGTTGATTTCGTTGTTACGCATGAAGGCAAGGTTACCTGCGAGGTAATTTTTCTCACCGAGTTGACCTTGAATGCCTTTGCCTGGCACTGCTAGAAATTCACTTACCGCTTGAAGTTCTAGATTTTCTTCTACAGCTCGGTTTACTATGGCCTCAGCCAACGGATGCTCCGAAGGTTTCTCTAATGAGGCTCCAATGCGAAGTAGCTCCTGCGCGGTCAAACCAGAACTCGGAATAATATCGGTTACTTGCGGTTTACCTTCAGTAATGGTACCGGTTTTATCTAGAACCACAGTGTTAACACTATGAGCTGTTTCTAAGGCCTCAGCGGACTTAATCAAAATCCCATGGAGGGCTCCCTGTCCTGTGCCTACCATAATTGCAACTGGCGTGGCTAAGCCAAGTGCACAGGGACACGAAATGACTAAGACTGCAACTGCAATAGTTAAGGCAAATTCAAACGGATAACCTAAGAGAAGCCAAACAATGAATGCTACTAAGGCAATAACGATCACTACTGGTACGAAAATCCCGCTAATTTTGTCCGCTAGTTTAGCAATGGGGGCCTTTGAAGAGCTGGCCTCTTCGACCAGACGGATAATTTGCGCTAGTGTTGTGTCGTCTCCAATACGTGTTGCCTTAAAACGGAAAGATCCTGCTTTGTTAATTGTTGCCGAGATCACCTTATCGCCAACGCCCTTAGATACAGGAATACTCTCTCCTGTAATGGCTGATTCATCTATGGCAGAGCTGCCCTCCACAATTACTCCATCAACCGGGATACTCTGTCCTGGTCTAATCACGATGATATCTCCCTCAACGAGTTCAGCCACTGGGATTTCAAGTTCAACATCGTCGCGAATAACGGTAGCTACCTTGGGCGCCAAGTCCATTAGTTTGGCAATAGCATCGGAAGTGCGGCCTTTGGAACGTGCTTCCAGGAACTTACCTAACGTGATCAGGGCTAGAATCATAGCTGCAGACTCAAAGTAAAGATCATGACTATAATGTCTAACCAGCTCCCAATTACCATGCCCCAATCCATAGACAATCCTAAAGAGTGCAAAGACTCCATAGGACACGGCAGCTCCTGATCCAATGGCAATTAGCGAATCCATGTTAGGACTGCGACGCCAGAGCGTCTTGAAGCCAGTCTGGAAGTATTGCCGGTTCACATAGAGAACAGGTAAGGTCAGCAAAAATTGAGCTAGCGCCATGGTGGCAGCATTTTCTAATCCAGTCAAGAACGGGGGAATAGGTAGCCCAATCATTGGTCCCATTGCCACGTAAAAGAGCACAGCCATAAAGGCCAGGGAGACGATGACCCGATATTTCATTTCGGCAATTTCATCCTGGACCCGATTAGTCGGGCCTGTCGCTTCCTGGGTACTTGCTCCGCTAGACAGTGTCGCGGTATAACCCGCGTCACTCACCGCCGATAGAATTTTAGTTGTTTCTAGCAGGCTTTCGTCATACTCTACAACCATACTATTAGCAAGGAGGTTTACATTTACAGTACTAACCCCGTCCATCTTGCTAACTGCCTTTTCCACAGCGGCCGAGCAGGCTGAACAGGTCATGCCACTTACATTGAATTTTTGTTTTGCCATTTTTCTCACTCCCCACCACACCCCCCGGGGGGTGTTAGTGTCTTCAGTCTACATGATCAGCTTGCGCATTGTCAAGGAGTGATAGCCAAAACTATAAGAAAAAAGGAGCAACGTCTAATCTTCATTTACTATTATTACAGTATATTTGGATAGAGTCTGACAAGATAAATAGTAACGAAGACAACAATCCTGAAAACTATATTTGTAAGATATACTGGCCCTCGCAACGGTAAACCTTATAGTCAAGGTTGGCTTCGGCAACAACTGAATATATTTGCAATAGACCATAATATCATTGATGAGCTTGGGAATAAATATAAGATATGGATTTCAAATCTGCATCAATGATGAAACTAAAAAACACATTGGTTGGATAAACGCCTATTTCATAGATGATAATTACTGTTATACTGAACATGATGGCAAATTAACCATAGGTATTAATATTCCGGACTTGGGTTCACGGCGGAAAGGATATGCAACATAAGCATTAATAAGTTGCAAAATATATGAAAAAGAGATGACATACTATATATGTACAATATGTCATCTCTTCTATTTTTCAATATTTTTTAATTAGGTCTTGATAAAAATGTTCCTTGCTTCTTTTCTTGGAATGGCTTCTACCACTAAAGTCTTCCCACTAGTTCGGTGCTTGGGGTTAGGGTTTTGGCACCGGGACGCCACTTGGCGGGGCAGACCTGATCACTATGCTTCGCAACAAACTGTGCAGCTTGCACCTTGCGCAACAGCTCAGAGGCATCGCGGCCAATGCTGTTATCGTTTATCTCATAGGAAACGACTTTACCTTCAGGATTAATGATAAAACTGCCACGTAATGCCATGCCTTCATCCTCTATGTAGACGCCAAAGTCTTTGGATAACTGCCCAGTAGGATCAGCCAGCATTGGGTATTTAATTCTTTTAATCGTGTCGGAAGCATCGTGCCAAGCTTTGTGGACAAAATGGCTGTCTGTGGATACCGAATAAATTTCAGTATTGATCTGTTTGAATTCTTCGTAGTGATCCGCCAAATCGCTTAGCTCTGTGGGACACACAAAGGTGAAGTCTGCAGGGTAGAATACGAAAACGGACCATTTCCCCAAGATGTCTTCCTTACTCACATCCTTGAAATCTCCGTTATGAAACGCCTTCACCTTGAAATCATTCACTTCTTTTCCGATTAAAGACATGAAACTCCTCCTCTAAAATTATGATAGTGATAATCGTTACTATCAATTATAAGGAGTTTTGTGGGAAAGTCAAGCCCATTCCCAGAAAGCTGAGTTTTCAAACGTCGTTCTTGATTTTCTTTCAAGTAGCTGTTATAATTACGTTGTCGTAAAACAAGCGCCTATAGCTCAGCGGATAGAGCACCGGCCTCCGGAGCCGGGAGCGCAGGTTCGAGTCCTGCTAGGCGCGCCATATCTATCTACTAATCCTACAAAAGGCAATATACGCTCTCGTCCCCGAAAACTTAGTTTTCGGAGAGGAGGGCGTTTTCGGTTTTTAAATGTAATCAAACCATGGAAAGGAAGATAGAGGACGAAGGTTTTAATCGGAAGCGCTTGGCCTCCCTTAGCCCTGTGGTAGCGGGCAATAACGTCAGCGGACAACAGTGCGGCCAAATGCCTCGGAGATACTGGAGAAATGGTTTCAACTAGAACGCAACTGGAGATTCCAGCTGATTCCGGTGGGTTTTAAAACTCGCCAACAAGAAGTCCTGTTTGAGCGTTTAGATAAGCAAATTGTTGACGAGGAACTTCAGAAGCTCCAAGCGTCCCAGAACCGTGATTATGGAAGGAATTAATGGCAAATTGTCCAACTACTCACATTATAGAAGCTTTGTACGATAAGGAGTGAGTTAGGTATGAGAATCGGAGTGTTTTCTGTGTTGTATGGTGGTTTGCCCCTTAGGGATATGCTAGAGAAGATTAAGAGTTTCGGTCTAAACACGGTGGAAATTGGATGCGGTGGTTATCCTGGCAAGTCCCATTGCGATCCCGAAGTCTTGCTTGGGGATGCAAAGAAGTTGGATGAGTTCAAGGCGACCTTTGCCGATGCGGGGGTGGAAATTAGCGCATTGAGCGTACACGGGAACGCACTTCATCCGAATGCCAAAATCGCTCGGGAATTTCATGAAGACTGGCGTAACGCTGTGCGCCTGGCAGAAAAACTGGGCATTTCCATCATTAACACTTTTTCTGGGTGTCCAGGTGATAGCGAAGAGTCTAAGTACCCCAACTGGGTGACTTGTGCTTGGCCCACTGATTTTCAGGAGATCCTAAACTGGCAGTGGGAAGAGAAGATTATTCCCTACTGGCAACAGGAAAGCAAGTTTGCCTTAGAGCATGGAGTTGACAAGATTGCCTTTGAAATGCACCCCGGTTTTGCGGTGTATAACGTAGGCACACTTCTCAGACTACGAGAAGCAGTTGGACTCAGTGTTGGAGCGAACTTTGATCCTTCCCATTTGATTTGGCAAGGCGTGGATCCGGTAGCTGCTATTCGAGAATTAGGAAAACACAAAGCCATCTTCCATTTCCATGCTAAAGACACCCATGTTGATCCCTATAATACCGCTGTGAACGGAGTTTTAGATATTAAACCTTATGATCGACTTCCAGAGCGTTCCTGGCTATTTAGATCAGTCGGTTATGGGAACGACTACAAGTTTTGGAAGGACATGGTTAGTGAGCTACGCATGGTCGGTTATGACTATGTTTTGAGTATTGAACACGAAGACTCTTTGGCGTCTATTGATGAAGGTTTTGGAAAAGCGGTTAGCTTTTTGCAGGAGGTCATTCTGAACGAGCCCATGCCTAAGGCGTGGTGGGTATAGACGAGGAGGACCAAGATGACAGCAAGGATTATTGACGGAAAAAACATTGCTGCAGAAATCCGTGCCAGTTTAGCCAAACGGGTTGAACAACTCAGCACCCAGGGAAACACCCCTGGTTTAGACGTTGTTTTAGTAGGCGACAACCCAGCGTCTAAGGTCTATGTTAGGATGAAGAAGAAGGCTTGTGAGGAAATTGGGGTCAACTCCACCATCCATCGTTTACCTGAAGAAACATCACAGGAAGAGCTCTTAGCACTAATCAATGATCTTAATCTGAACGACAAAGTTCATGGTATTTTGGTGCAACTGCCATTACCCTCCCATTTAGATGAAGAGAAAGTGATTAATGCCATTTCGCCAGAGAAGGACGTTGACGGCTTTCATCCAATCAATGTGGGTAAACTGCATATTGGTGAAGAGGGATTTGTTCCTTGTACACCTGCTGGAATTCTAGAACTAGTAAAACGTACAGGAACTCCCATTGCGGGGCAGAATGTGGTGGTTGTTGGGCGTAGTAACATTGTGGGAAAACCAGTGGCAAGCCTCTTTTTGCGGGAAAACGCCACGGTCACCATTTGTCACTCCCGCACAAAAGATGTGGCTGCAGAATGTAGACGGGCTGACATCCTGATTGCAGCTGTGGGGCGCCCACTCATGATCAAGAAAGACTGGATCAAACCCGGTGCAGTAGTTATAGATGTTGGCATTAACCGGGTTGACGACATGATTGTTGGCGACGTGGACTACGAGGAGGTTCGGCAAGTGGCAGGAGCGATTACCCCAGTTCCAGGGGGAGTCGGACCCATGACCATTGCGATGTTACTCAAAGCCACTGTTGACGCAGCAGCTAAGGATTGAAGGGCTGGGCAAACTGGCGCATTACAGTGAAGAGATGGCGACCCTCAGTGATCCTTCCATTGCTGGGAACTACCCAACCAAAAGTTTTACGGAAGGGTTGGGGGTTCCAGAAGGGGATGAAGGCATTTCCCCAAGTGGGCCCTTCTAGTTTTTCCCACAGGGGTGCCAAGGCAAGTGCCTCGTATAGTTCCCTGGCGAACTCCTCTTCCATAATAGCCAAGTCAATCCAAGCATTCCTTAGGGCGTACAATAACTGGTCTTTGGATTCTGCATGAACAATGCTCCAAGTTAACTCGTTGGCTAGAATCTCCGGTTCTAGCCATTTTTTGATCGCGTCAAACTCCAATTCACTGGAGCAAATCCAAATGGTCAGTTCTTCTCTTGGCGTTTGAGTGACGAGTGTACTTTGAAGTAGAAAGAAGAGGGAAAGGAACGGAAGCAAGGCCAAAGTGGCTAGTGTGATCACTAACCAGGGACTAGTTGGCGCAGGGGGTGGATCGTACTTGGGAGGACGTGGGTTTCTTTCTCGATCACGCTTAGCTTCAAGTGCTTCTTTCTTGGTGCGAACATACTTTTTCTGAGCTTCTAGGTGATCACGATAACTCAAGGTGGCTCCCCCTTTTCGGCCTATGGTCCTTCTATTATGTCCAAAGTGAAGCAGGATATTGCTGTGGGGAGTAGTATATACTTAACTACAATTGCATAGCTGATTTGGTGCCTTCTTGCCAAGGCAAGAAGCATAATAGGGAAGTTGGGCTCAAGTCTGAGAAACCACGCGGTCCCGCCACTGTATCCAAGGAGTAGCTCATAAGATCCACTCACATCTATAATGTGGGGAAGGAATGAGTCTGCGTTGATTTGGGAGCCAGGAGACCTGCCAAATCGGAAGTCTAGAACCATCTTGCGCGGAAAGGAGAGGGGCTTTTAATTAAGATCTTTTCCCTAGAGACTGAGTCCTAGGGTATTATTTTTTTCGGGAGAGATTAGTTGTGAAAAGAAGATTTACTTTGATCCTGGTTCTGCTATTTTCCTTAAGTACGGGAGTGGCTTCTGCTGCCCCCCAACGGATAGTATCGTTAGCGCCAAGTATTACCGAAACCCTTTTTGCCTTAGGTGTGGGTGAGCGAGTCGTGGGTGTGACCAGCTGGTGTGACTATCCTGAAGCGGCTACCCAGAGAACAGTTGTTGGCGATGCCTTTAATCTTAATGTGGAGCTTCTGCTTGGTTTAGATCCGGACCTGGTGGTGGGAGATTCTACTTTGGTCCAAAGTCATCTGGAACTCCTCGGCGAGTTAGGTGTACCCGTGTTCGTTGTGGATCCAAAAACGGTAGCTGAAGTCCAGGACTCTCTGATCAAGTTAGGTGAAGCGGTGGGGGCTAAGGAGAATGGTGAGCATTTGGCACAAGCGATGGAATCGCGCTTAACCGAGTTAACAAATGGTATTAAGCGGGAAAATACACCTAGAGTCTTTATTGAAGTCTGGAACGAACCCCTGATGACGGCTGGGCCAGGTAGCTTTATGGATGAGTTGATAGTCTTAGCTGGTGGTCAGAACATTGCCGGCGATGCTCCAACACCATGGCCGGTTTTCAGCGAGGAAGTAGTGATTGAGAGGGATCCTGAAGTTGTGCTCCTCACCAGTTATAACCTGGAGGAGGCATTAAACCGACCCGCTTGGCAGGTCATCACCGCCATGAAGAATGGCAACGTGTACGAAGTGAACCCAGATCTCTATTCCAGAACCACCCCACGTCTCTTGGATGCTCTAGAAGAGCTAATTGAAATATTGGATGGCATTTAAGATGAGCGTCAGTTTACGCCGCTTTGGCGGTGTTTTCTTAGGATTAGTGCTCGTAGTGGTTGTGGCTACAGCCTTGGGTTCGGTACGAATTCCCCTGGCAGATGTGCTTAAGATTATTTTGGCTCAACTTCCGGGATTTAAAAACCTAATTGGGACCAGTTGGTCCGCTGCCCAGGAAGCAATTGTGCTTCGGGTGAGATTGCCTAGAGTTCTTTTGGCGCTAGTTGTGGGTGGGGGACTCAGTGTAGCGGGAGTGCTTTTTCAGGGGAGTCTGCGCAATCCTTTGGCTGATCCATATATTATAGGTGTATCTTCCGGCGCTTCTTTAGGAGCAACGGTAGGTCTGTTGTTCTTTATTCCCCAAGGAATAGTTGGGTTCGGATTTTTGCCTCTTTTCGCCTTTGCCGGGGCTATGCTGGCGACTTATGTAGTTTCCTTGCTAGGTCAAAGGAAGGGACGTTTGGAACCTACAAGTTTACTCTTAGCAGGGGTGGCGATTGGTGCTTTTCTCACTGCTATTGTTTCTCTTTTGATGGTGCTACGAATTCAAAACTTGCAGGACGTTTATCTATGGTTAATGGGGAGTCTTTCTGGACGTAATTGGAAGCACCTTGTCGTGGCCACACCTTATGTCTTTATAGGATTGATCTTGGCACTGTGGTTAGCGAAAGACCTGAATGTGTACTTGTTAGGTGAAGAAACCGCCCATAGCCTGGGGATAGATGTTCAGAAACTACAGCGCTCGGTCTTGATTATCGGCTCCCTAATGGCTGCCGCTTGTGTGGCAGTCTCTGGGGTCATTGGTTTTGTAGGGTTAATGGTTCCCCATGCTCTGCGCCTCGTTTTGGGGGCTGATCATAGGCGCTTAACTTTGCACTCGTTTTGGGTAGGTGCGGTATTTTTACTGGTAGCGGATACTTTGGCCCGGACAGTACTATCTCCGACAGAACTGCCCGTTGGTATTATTACCGCCTTTGTGGGAGGCCCTTTTTTCATCTATCTAATGAAAGGGGGGGCAGGTTTCAATGGCTAAAATTCGTCTGGAAAATGTCACCTTTGCCTACGATCGCGAACTGGTAATACAAGATCTGAGCTTACAACTCAAGCCTGGACTCTTTTATGGAGTTGTTGGCCCAAATGGAGCCGGAAAATCCACTCTCTTGAAACTTATCGATGGTTACATTACACCCTACAAGGGAACTGTTTATCTCAATGAGCGGAAATTGCAGTCGTACAGCTTGCGTGAGCTATCCGGGGAAATCGCACTGATACCCCAGACCTCATACTATTTCCCATTTACCGTGGAAGAAGTGGTTCTTTTGGGGCGGAGTCCTTTCTATACCAGATTGGGCACTCCGGCGGATGAGGACATGGAAGTTGCAAAAGCTAGTATGAGAGAAACTGGTGTGGCGGATTTTTCCCATCGCTTAGTCAGCGATCTAAGTGGGGGCGAACGCCAAAGAGTCACTTTGGCTCGGGCATTTGCTCAGCAGACAGAGGTTTTATTACTCGACGAACCTACCACACATTTGGATTTAGAACATCAGATCAACACTTGCCGACTCTTGAAGAAAAAAAGTGAGCAAGGTGTTACTGTATTAGCAGTTCTTCACGACTTAAATCTGGTAGCCAGTTTCTGTGATTATGTCTTTGTTTTAAGCAAGGGCAGTCTTGTCAGCGAAGGAACCCCCCAGGAAGTATTGACACCAGAGTTGATTAGGGAGGTCTTTAGAGTATCTGTGCCCACCCTTACTCACCCTGAAACGGGTCGGCCTATCATCGTACCATAAAAGATATTTCTCCCGGTTATACTACCACCAGGTAGTAGCGAAGGAGGAAAGAGTATGAAGTGGCGGTCGATAATTGGAGTTACCGTTTTGGTGTTGGCTGTGTTTATGGTTTGGTCGATTTTTAGCCCAGCTGAAGCGCCCCTTAGTGAGACACCTGTAGAGTCGCAAGAACCTAGGGGTAACTGGGAGGAACCAGTTGTACAAGCGGTACAGAAGGTTGGCCCAGCTACAGTGAAAATCGAAACCACTAGGGAGGTTGTAGTGGACCAATTTTTCTTTCAGCAACTCCAACAAAGGCAAGGGATCGGTTCAGGTGTGATTTACCGTGATGATGGATATATTCTCACCAACAACCATGTGGTAGCGGGTGCGGAGAACATCACAGTTCAGCTTGCAGATGGTCGCAGTTTTCCGGGTACTGTGGTGGGAGGGGATCCCTTAACCGATTTAGCTGTTGTGAAAGTGGAGGCAAGCGATCTTCCAGTGGCTAGTTTCGCAGATTCCAATGAGTTGAGAGTGGGTCAGGGTGTAATCGCCATTGGTAACCCCTTGGGGCAAGACAATACTGTAACCACTGGCGTTGTTAGCGCTGTGAATCGTGATCTCTTGGTAGACGCTAGAGAAAACCGTTATTTGGAGGGAATGATTCAAACCGATGCTGCCATCAATCCAGGCAACTCTGGGGGTCCATTAATTGATCGGCGTGGTGAAGTTATCGGGGTTACCACAGCAATTATTGAGCAGGCCCAAGGTATTGGCTTTGCAATTCCCTCAACTACGGCAAAGAACATTGGCGATCAGATTATCTCCCATGGCAAACCATTGCGTCTAGGGGTTTTGGGTGGGTCCTTAACCCCAGCATTAGCACGCAGTCTCCGGGAACAGGCCAATGTGGAGGTGGCAGTAGAGCGGGGAGCATTCTTAACTAGGGTTTTACCCGACACGCCTGCAGCCGCTGCTGGCTTGGTTCAAGGTGACATAGTCACCGCAGTGGATGGACAGGAGATTGCTGGGATACGTGAATTACGTGACGCGGTGCAGAGAGCTGGTTTTGGTGGAACCTTAAACATAGTTTATTATAGGGGTTCGATAGAGAACCGGGCAGAAATCCAGTTATAGCCAGCTAAAAGGGGCAGGCTGCCACGCGGTGCATCCGGCACGGTTCGTGGCCGGTCTGCTCCTTTTTTTTCGTTTGAAAGTATGTTATGATAATTATAAAACTGTGATTTTCTGTCAGAGGAGTTAAAGTTATGTATGTGGTATGCTCAGAACATCTTGAACAAGCCATCGATGAGTTTGTCGAGGTCTATGAAATGCCTCCAGATCTGTATGAACTGGAAGATGTTTCGTTGACTGATTGGAGTGCGCCTTCCCATTGCACCTTTTGTGATAGAGCTCCCATATACTTAGTAGTTTGAATGGGGGCAGTATGATGAATGTCCAGATCCTAGCCGTGGGTAGAATTAAAGAGAAGTATTTAGAACAAGGCATTGAGGAATATAGTAAACGCATGGGGCGCTATGGGCGTTTGCAGATTGTAGAAATAAAAGAGGAAAGCTTTAATGAACCCCTCAGTACCAAGCAAGTTGAAGAGATCTTGATGCGCGAAGGTGATCGAATTCTTGCTGAAATCAAGCCCCGAACATTTGTCTTTGCCCTCGATCGGCTGGGTCAGCAGTGTAGTTCAGAAGAATTAGCGACAGAGTTTGGGAATCTTGCGGTGAGTGGCACTAGTCAAATCGCTTTCGTTATAGGGGGATCTTGGGGTTTAGATCAGAGGGTTGTGCAGCGCGCTGACCGGGTACTGTCTTTTTCTAAGTTTACCTTTCCCCATCAGTTAATGCGCTTAATTCTATTGGAGCAAGTCTATCGTGCATTTACCATTGTAAACAATGAACGTTACCACAAATAAGTTGGGAGAGGAGGTGGCGTAATGCGTTGGAATAAGATTTCTGATGCGGTTATTAGGCGCCTACCATTGTATTTGAGAGTATTAGACGACTTGGCCAACGAATCTGAAGCAGAGCTGATTTCTTCCCAAGAGCTAGGTGTGAGAGCTGGAGTGGGTCCGGCATTGGTTAGAAAAGACTTGGCCTGGTTTGGGGAGTTTGGTAAACAGGGAGTGGGCTATGAGGTTGGTTTTTTGAGAAATGAGACTAAGAAGATCCTTAATCTCGAAGACGAATTATCTGTCGCCTTAGTGGGCGTAGGTAGTTTGGGTGAAGCATTGGTTCGCTATCATCTCAAACGTTATGCTGATGACGATAGTTTTAATGTCAGGCTCGTGGCACTTTTCGATAGTGACCCTGCTAAGATTGGTACTACCGTGGAAGGGATTCCGGTCTTTTCCTTGGAGGAAATCGAGAAAAAGGTCAATGAAGATCAACTGAAAATGGTGATCATAGCCGTTCCCGCCGATGCTGCTCAGGAAGTGGCCAACCGCTTTATCCGGGCTGGAGTTAGGGGGATCTTAAACTATGCGCCGATTAAGTTGCAGGCTCCCGAGACTGTGCAAGTGGCTACCGTCGACTTATCCTTAGAACTTCAGCGCTTGGCATACTATGTTCCTAAACAGCCAAAATGAGCGTGAGGAGGCGAGACTTTGTCCCAGCAAATTGATTTACTAGTCATTGGCGGAGGGCCCGCTGGCTACTCGGCAGCCATTCGTGCCAGCCATTTGGGATGGAACGTTGTGTTAGCGGAAAAGAAGTCTCTGGGAGGTACCTGCCTAAACCGCGGATGCATTCCCACCAAGGCCTTGCTGGAAAGTGCCAGTTTCTATTCCAATCTTGGGTTCGCCAAGGATCATGGTGTGGATTTGGAGATCCAGGATTTCGATTATTCTCAAGTAGTGAGCAAAAAAGACCAAGTTGTTCAGCGTTTAGTTAATGGTCTGCAGTTTTTAATGAGCAAACGTGAGATACGTGTAGTGGAGGGAGAGGCCCAGTTTCTTTCTCCAACAGAAATCCAGGTTGATAATGAAGTTTTTAAGCCCCGCAACGTACTTATAGCGACTGGAACAGAGCCCTTTGAGTTAGTTGGGCTTGAGGTTGATGGACAACAGATAGTGAATAGCGATCAGCTTCTTGCGAGAGACTCATTGCCCAAATCACTTGTGATTATAGGTGGTGGGGTGATTGGTTGCGAGTTTGCTACCATTTTTTCTTCTTTTGGAGTTCAAGTAACTGTGGTGGAGCTCATGGATCGTATCCTTCCTCCGGAAGATAGCGAGATTAGCCAAGCCTTGACCCGGGAGTTCAAGAAACGGAAAGTAAAAATACTTACCGGAACCAAGGTACAGGAAGTCACACGCCACAGTGATTATGTTACGGTCCAGGTCGAGCAAAAAGGAAAAATCTCTGAAATTGAGGCGGAGTTAATTCTAGTCTCAGTAGGCAGGAGACCTGTTTTGCCGGGCAACTTCCCGGGTGAACTTACACCGCGTGGATATATCGTAGTCAATGACCAGTATCAGACCTCGGTTCGACATATTTACGCCGCAGGCGATGTTATTGGCGGTATTCAATTGGCCCACCTGGCTTTTGAGGAAGGTTGGGCAGCAGTGAACTTTATGGCAGGGGAACCAGCCCGCAACAAATGGTATGTTCCTAGTTGTGTCTATACCAAGCCTGAGATTGCATCAGTTGGCTTAACAGAAGCTCAGGCTAAGGAAGAGTACGATGAAGTGCTCATAGCCAAGTATTCGCTTAAGGGGAACGGAAAAGCGGTCATTGCTGGAGAAGACTCTGGTTTTGTCAAGTTTGTGGCCAGACCTGATGGTAAAGTGCTTGGGGTTCACTTGATTGGTCCCCAGGCTACCGAGCTAATCTCAGGTGCGACTTTGGCTTTGGAGCAGGGATTAACCTTTAAAGAATGGTCTGCAGTAATTTATCCCCATCCTACTGTTTCTGAAGCATTAAAAGAAACTGTGTTGAGTGGATTAGGGATCGGTCTACACTCGCTTTGAAAGGGAAAAACTCAATTAGGAGGATGATCGAATGCTTAGTGATATCGCCATTGCACAACAAGCCAAACTGCGACCCATTGAAGAGGTGGCAAAACAGCTCGCCTTAATGGAAGAGGAGATCGAGCTGTATGGAAAGTACAAAGCAAAGGTAGATCCTAGAGTTTATAAGAGGCTGAAAGACCGCCCAAATGGTAAGCTGATTTACACCACAGCGATCACGGCAACTCCAGCGGGAGAAGGAAAGACGGTAACTACAATCGGTCCCACTCAGGCGTTGGGTAAACTGGGTAAGAATGTGATCGCCTGTATTCGGGAGCCGTCCTTAGGACCAACCTTTGGTGTTAAGGGAGGAGCTGCGGGCGGTGGTTATTCTCAGGTTGTACCTATGGAAGACATCAACCTGCATTTTACAGGTGATATACACGCCGTGACTACTGCCCACAATCTCTTGGCAGCCCTCTTGGATAATCACATTGCCCAAGGAAATGAACTGAACATAGACCCCAAGCGCATTGTATTTAGAAGAGTTATGGATATGAACGATCGTCAGTTGCGTAATATCGTGATTGGTCTCGGCGGCCTTGGAGATGGATATGTGCGGGAAGCTGGTTTCGATATTTCTGTGGCATCAGAAATAATGGCTATTTTGTGCTTGGCTGAGGATTTACAGGACCTCAAGGAACGGGTGGGCAGAATCCTGGTTGCTTATACCTATGATCGTAAACCTGTGTATGCCAAGGATCTCAAGGCTCAAGGCGCCATTGCTGTAATAATGAAAGATGCCATCAAGCCTAACTTGGTCCAGACTTTGGAAGGACAGCCTGCTTTTGTACATGGTGGCCCCTTTGCCAATATTGCCCATGGCAATAACAGTATTATAGCAACACGTCTCGCCCTTAAACTTGCAGATTTTGTAGTGACTGAGGGTGGTTTTGCCGCTGATTTAGGAGCGGAGAAGTTCTTTAATATCGTTCATGGCTATTCCGGACTCAAACCGGATGTGGCGGTAATCGTGGCATCAGTACGGGCGCTAAACATGCATGGTGGAGTTCCTAAAGAAGAGGTAAAAGAAACGAACTTAGCTGCTCTAGAAAAAGGTCTAGCCAATTTAGACAAACATATTGAGAATGTGAGAAAGTTTGGAATTCCCATTGTGGTGGCCATCAACCAGTTTCCAACAGATGCTCCAGAAGAACTAGAATTGGTACAGCGTCACTGTGACGCATTAGGCGTGCGCTGGGCTGTGTCACAGGTTGTTGCCAAGGGGGGAGCAGGCGGAGAAGAGTTTGCTAAGACAGTGTTAGAGGTACTAGAGACAGAGCCGTCCGAGTTTAGGCCTCTATATGATTGGAAGCAACCTATTAAAGCCAAACTTGAGACTTTAGCCAAGGAGATCTACGGAGCGGACGGGGTTGTCTATGGACCCAAAGCGGAACGTTCCATCCGCGATCTCACCAGATTGGGTTATGGAGATTTACCGGTTTGTGTTGCCAAGACTCAACATTCCATTTCAGATAACCCTAATCTCAAAGGGGTACCTCGAGGTTGGACATTAACCATTACTGACGTCAGGCCTTCTCTTGGTGCAGGGTTCTTGGTTTGCCTTGCTGGTGATATCATGACCATGCCCGGCTTACCTGCCAGACCTGCGGCAGAGAACGTAGATATTGATGCCGACGGAAACATTACAGGTTTATTCTAGGATTCAAAAGCCCCGAGGACTCATACTTGGGGCTTGTTACCATCTGTACCAAAAACTCTGTTGTCTATTCTAGTGACTAATGGTATACTAACGAAGAATGGTCGTGTGTTTTGCACTGCCGGATTTTTTCCCCTGTAGGAATTCCTATGGGGGAGTTTCTTTAGTTAGGGGGCGCAAGTATGAGCGTTATGTTAAAACAAAAAGAGGAGCTTGCCTCTGCCATTGAAGCGGCCATTTCGGCTGCTTTGGCTAACGGACAGTTGGATGTGGGGCAAGTGCCGGAGATTAATCTAGAAGTGCCTAGGGACAAAGGACACGGTGATTTTGCCTCCAATATTGCGCTTGTGATGGCTAAAGCCGCTAAGAAGGCACCTAGAGAAGTGGCGCAAATCATTGTGGATAATTTGTCTCAAGGCAACGTTATCCGTCAAGTGGAGATTGCAGGTCCAGGCTTTATCAATTTCTTTTTGAGCAATGACTGGTTGTATGACACATTAAGAGTGATCGAACGTCAAGGTCAAGAGTACGGCAACTCGCAGCATGGTGCAGGCGAAAAGATCCTACTGGAGTTTGTCAGTGCGAATCCCGTTGGTCCCATGAACGTTGTAAATGCAAGGGCTGCTGCGGTTGGAGATACTCTGGCCCGCATGTTCAGAGCTGTTGGTTATGATGTGGGTACTGAGTTTTATGTGAACGATGCAGGCAACCAAGCAGACATTTTTGCCCGATCTTTGGAAGCCCGTTATCAGCAGTTGACCAATCCAGAATATCCATTTCCAGAGGACGGCTATCCTGCTTCTTATGTTGGTGAGTTAGCTGTGAAGCTCAAGCAAGAGCGTCCAGATTTGCTAGAAATGCCACTCGAGGAGCGCCTAGCATTCTGCAAACGCTGGGGAACAGATGCAATGGTGGAGATGCAGAAGGCGGATCTCAAGGCCTATGGAGTAGAGTTTGACCTCTGGTTTAGAGAACGTGACCTCCACGCGCAAGGAGCCCTTGAAGCAGTGATTGCTTTCCTTAAGGAAAGGGGATTGTTGTTTGAGGCAGAAGACGCCCTCTGGTTTAAATCAACCCAGTTCGGTGATGACAAAGACCGCGTCATCGTAAAGAGCGATGGTTCGTATACTTATGTTACTGCTGACATTGCCTATCATCACGACAAGCTCAAACGTGGTTATACTAAACTAATTGATATTTGGGGACCTGATCACCATGGTTATATCGGACGTATGAAAGCAGCCATTCAAGCCCTTGGTTACTCTGAAGATACCTTGGAAGTCTTGATTCTGCAATACGTGGCTCTTTTACGCAATGGCCAGCAAGTAAAGATGTCGAAACGGGCTGGTGAGTTCATTACCATGCAAGATTTGGTGGAGGAAGTTGGCAAAGATGCGGCTCGGTTCTTCTTCTTGCATCGGAGCCCCGAAAGCCACTTGGACTTTGATCTGGATCTGGCAGTGGAACAATCCAGCGAGAACCCTGTTTTTTATGTGCAATATGCCCATGCTCGGATCAGTAGCATTATTCGCCAGGGTAAGGAAATGGCCATTACCCTGCCTACTACGGATCAAGTGGACTTGGCGTTGCTGGAACACGAAGCAGAGCTTGCACTGTTAAAGCAGTTGGCAGCGTTACCTGAAGAACTTCTGATTGCGGCCCTTGGCAGAGAACCCCATCGGCTAACTCGCTACGCACTTGATTTAGCCAGTTTATTCCATTCTTTCTATACACATTGTCACATCTTGGGTGAAGAAGCCAAGTTACGTGATGCCCGCTTAGTCTTGGTAGCCAACGTGTTAGTTGTATTGAAGAAAGTACTTGACCTGTTGGGTGTGGACGCCCCAGAGCAAATGTGAGGATGGTGTTAGACTAATGGGCTTAAAAGGAAGCTGGCAGACGTTTGTACGGGCTATTAAGCTCAGTTACGAGCATATTGGGAAGGTAATGATCACAAATCTGATTTGGTTTGGTATTGGTTTTAGCCTCTTCTTGCTTTTCACCTATCTGCCTATTCAAAATGATTATCTCTTTCTGATAGCGCTGTTGGGTACGCCAATTACCTTGGGCGGCGTTACAGGCGCGGTTCACTACAGGATGAACCGGGTTATCTTGGGTGAAGACTCTGACTTTCGTGACGTCGGGGTAGGACTAAAGAAGTACTTTGTCAAAGGGGCAGTTTTGTATGTTCTGGCTGCTTTAGGTTTTGCAATTCTAGTGTTTAACATTTGGTTTAGCCAACAGAACCCGAGCACATTGTTCATTGTTCTTTCAGGATTTTGGATCTGGGGTATTGTATTTTGGCTTGCTGTACAACAGTTCGTGTTCCCCTTCTTGGTTAATCAAAAGATTGGAGTCCTTGGAGCACTGAAAAAGTCATCATTGATGGTGTTAGACAACGTACTAGCCAGTTTGTTACTTGTGGTATTCAGCATTGTTATTATCGCATTGAGCCTAGTACTCGCTGCGCCCATAATGATTTTTGTGGCTAGTTTCTTAAGCGTTTTGCAGAACTGTTTTTACCATGAGCTGATGGTTAAGTATGAGGATAACGTGCTAGAAGAAGTCAATTCTGAAGAGGTTGAAGGGGAGGACCAAGCGTGAGTAAGTTTGTTTTTGTAACAGGTGGCGTTGTCTCCAGCTTAGGCAAGGGCATTACGGTGGCGTCTTTGGGGAGGCTCTTAACAAGTAGGGGGTTGAAGGTCAGCGTGTTGAAGCTGGACCCCTATCTGAACGTAGACCCCGGGACCATGAGCCCCTTTCAGCATGGAGAGGTTTTTGTCACCGAAGACGGTGGCCAAACAGATCTTGATTTAGGTCACTACGAGCGCTTTATAGATACCAATTTGACCAAGGAGAGTAATGTAAGTACTGGTCAGATTTATTGGTCTATCCTTTCTAAAGAACGGAAAGGCGATTATGAAGGCGGCACGGTTCAGGTGATTCCCCATGTGACCAATGAAATTAAAGCACGAATTATGGCGGTGGCAGAAAAAAGTAAGGCGGATGTGATTTTGGTTGAAATAGGAGGTACCGTGGGAGATATCGAAGGACTGCCATTCTTGGAAGCAATTCGGCAGTTTAGGACAGATGTTGGGCGAGATTCTTGTCTATACATTCACGTTACCCTAATCCCCTACGTGGCAGCCGCTGGGGAGCTTAAAACCAAACCAACGCAACACAGTGTAAAGGAACTGCGCAGCATTGGTATTCAACCAGATGTGATTGTCTGCCGTAGTGAAGCTCCTGTTACCAGAGATATCCGAGCAAAGATCGCCTTGTTCTGTAATGTAGAAGAAGAAGCGGTGATTCCCAACTCCGACGTGGAGAGTATTTACGAGGTACCCCTTTGCTTTGCGGAGTCCGGCTTAGATGAGATTGTCCTGGAAAAGCTACATCTGAAAGCACCTAAGGCCGACCTGAATCGGTGGCATGAATTAGTGGAAAATATTAAGGCCCTTACCAATAAGGTCGTGATAGGTATTGTGGGGAAATATGTATCACTCCCAGATTCCTATTTATCTGTTGCCGAATCACTGCGTCACGCGGGTTTTTCTAACGGTGTTGAAGTCGATGTACGTTGGATTGAAGCGGAGGCTTTGGAAGATGGTTCTGTTGAACACTTAACCGAACTGGACGGGATTGTAGTTCCAGGAGGATTTGGCTGCCGAGGTGTGGAAGGAAAGATTAAGGCTACGAAGTATGCTAGGGAAAACGGAGTTCCGTTTTTTGGTATCTCCTTAGGAATGCAGTGTGCGGTTATTGAGTTCGCACGAAATGTGTTGAATTTAGAAGATGCAGGTAGCGTGGAGTTCGGTAAGTGTGCACATCCGGTTATTTCTTTTATGCCGGGACAACCTGAAGTTACAGGCTTGGGCGGTACCATGCGCTTGGGAGCTTTTCCTTGCCAAATTCTCCCCGAGACTTTGAGTATGCAATCCTACCAAGAGACAGTGGTTCATGAGCGCCATCGTCATCGTTATGAGCTCAATAAGGATTATCTAGACCAGCTAACTCAAGCTGGGATGAGGGTGGGCGGCGTTTCGCCAGATGGGGAGTTGGTCGAAATCATTGAACTAGAGGATCATCCGTGGTTCGTGGGTACTTTGTTTCATCCGGAGTTTAAGTCTAGACCCACTAGACCCCATCCTTTGTTCAACGGTTTCATTCAAGCAGCTATGGGCAGAACCAAGAAATAGGCTACTTGGAGGTGTGTTTATGCTTCGAATGAAAGTGAAGGCTGTGGGCATAGATCGAGATACTTTGCTTCCCGTAGTTGTCCTCACCGATGAGGTTGAAGAGTCTTATGTTCCATTGGTGATAGGGCCTGCAGAAGCAAACGCCATTGCAGTAGTGTTAGAAAACGTTGAAATATCACGGCCTCTCACCCATGACTTACTTTTGAGCTCTGTTTTGGCACTCGGTGCCAAAGTAGATAAAGTGGTAATTACAGATTTATCTGAGGATGTCTATTACGCAGAATTGCACTTGGTGCAAGAGGGCAAGACGGTTCGGGTTGACGCTAGACCAAGTGATGCTATTGCATTAGCGTTACGCTCGGGAGCGCCCATTTTTGTGGATGAAAAGGTTGTTCCCCAAGCGATAATGGTCCCTAGGGAAGAGGATCCGGAGATGGAGCAATTCCGTTCCTTTTTGGAAAACTTGTCACCAGATGACTTCCGAAAAGAGAACTAAACTGGATAATTTTGCATAGGTGGGAATTTTTGGCGCATACTCTTTTTTAGAAAGGGTGTGCGCTATGTTAATGCATAATATTAAGCTAATGGTTCTTTGCTGTCTTGTTGTTTTGGTTTGTACCTCGCCCCTGTTGGCGAAGACTAGTTCCTGGAAAGCGATTCATGGCGAAGTGATACAAGTTTTTGCGGAACAGCATAAACTATTATTGCGTACAAACGATCAAAAAAAGATCCTCACGCTGACAGAGGACTGTCAAATTTTGCGGACAGGCTCATCAGTAACCCTGGCCAGTTTGCGGCCAGTTGCGCCCGACGCCTTTCAGGACGTTCTTTGTTGGCTGGATCATCGGGGGCAAGTTAGTGTTATTTTGGTGAATTATTGTGTGCAGGAACAGGACGGTGTTTTGATAAGTTATGATATATTTGGGAATCTGAAATGATTTCAGAGGAAAATCCTTCTTGGCGGCGAACTATATTCGCGATAGGAGGAGTTTTCTGTGGTTTTTAATAGCGAGAGGGCGCTAGCGTTAGTTTGTCCTGCTTGCCAGAACATTGAAGAACACAAGTTTTCCCTCTTTGCCATCTCCCAAAAACCATTACAGCTAGTCTGCAGTTGTGGTTTCTCCCAGGGTCACTTGCGCCGATGCACCAAGGATTTTGAACTAAATGTGTTGAGCATATCCGGTGACAGAGCCAGGATACGATTACCCACTACCGTCTTTTTCTTCACACCTCTCCACAACCTATATTCTGCACACAGTGGGCAGCACCTCGGATACTTGGGCGATCCTCAAAAAGTACATAGTGTTGTTTTGGAAAACCCTAGTTATCTTTCCGAGTTGAGTGGTTCTGTTAATCCTGAGGTCATGGCTGAAATAATTGAAATGCTGCAGGAGTTGGCGGAACAACAGAAAATAAGGTGTGAATGTGAGTTTTCTTCCATCGGGATCGATGTCTATGTTGATCGCGTCGAATTGGTTTGTGCGTATTGTGGTAGTGTGGTTCAGGTTAACGCAAGTTGTGGAAAACATCGGGATAGGTTAGCGAAAGTAACGGAGATAATCATGGAACCATCCACATCACGAATGTTGGGTGAGTGGCTGAAACCGTTACCTTAAAATCGGGATTACAAAGGAGGCTATTTACGTGTTAGTATCTGGAAAAGAGTTGTTTCAAGCAGCAAAAAAGGGTGGCTATGCTGTAGGTGCCTTTAACGTGAACAATATGGAGATTATCCAGGCTATTATTGAGGCAGCCGAAGAGGAAAATTCTCCAGTGTTTCTTCAGGCCAGTCAGGGTGGCATTAAGTATGCTGGTATTGAGTATATTGCCGGTCTGGCCAAGATCGCAGCAGAAAAAGCCAAAGTTCCTGTAGCGTTGAACCTTGATCATGGTACCAGTTTTACCCAAGTGGTACAGTGCATTCGTCATGGTTTTTCTGCGGTTATGATCGATGGCTCACAGCATCCTTTTGAGGAAAATATTGCATTAACTCAAAAAGCAGTAGAAGTGGCACATCCTAATGGTGTTTCAGTTGAAGCAGAGTTAGGAAAAATCGGGGGAGTTGAAGACGATATCGTAGTGGATGCTGCGCATGCAACCTTCACTGATCCACAAGAAGCTGCTGAGTTTGTTGAACGCACGCACGTGGACGCTCTAGCGATTGCTATTGGTACTGCACATGGTGTCTATAAGGGAGAACCTAAACTGGACTTTGAGCGTTTGGCTCAAATCGCAGCTGCTACTCCCGTGCCACTAGTATTGCATGGCGCTTCTGGCGTAAGCGATGAAGCAATTCGCAAAGCGGTTCCCCATGGAATCTGCAAAATCAACATCGATACCGAATTGAGAGTTGCCTTCTCCAAGGCTGTGCAAGAGGTTGTAACTTCAAATCCAAAAGAAATTGATCCCCGGAAACTCTTAGGACCAGCCCGTGAGGCCATGAAAGAAGTAGTAAGGGCCAAAATGAGGCTCTTTGGTTGTGCTGGTCAGGCTTAATTAATTGAAGGGGAAGGTTTGTCCTTCCCCTTTTTTCAAAGGTGGTGACTGCTTGAATATTGCAGAACTTGAATCGAAGACCTTTGTTGAGTTGCAGGATCTGGCCAAAGATTTAGGTTTGTCAGGTTTTCAGCGACTTCGCAAGAAGGATCTGATTATAGAAATCCTAAAACATGAAACAACAAAGGAAAACCTATTGTTTATTAGTGGCATTCTAGAAATTACCAATGAGGGTTATGGATTCCTCAGAGTTGATAACTATACGCCCAGTTCAGATGATGTTTATGTTTCTCCCTCGCAAATTAGGCGATTTTCCATGCGTACTGGTGATGAAATCTTAGGACAAGTACGTCCACCTAAAGACGGCGAACGGTATTTTGCCCTCCTTAGAGTACTTGCCATCAATCTCTCCGATCCTGAACTGGCCCAAAAGAGACCATTTTTTGATGATCTAACACCGATCTATCCCAATCAGCGTCTCCACCTAGAAACAACACCGACGAATTATTCCATGCGTTTAATGGACATATTATCCCCATTAGGACTTGGTCAAAGGGGCTTAATCGTTTCGCCTCCAAAGGCCGGAAAGACCACAATCTTAAAGATGTTGGCTAACTCAATTGCCGAAAACCACCCAGATGTTGAGATCATTGTGCTCCTGATTGATGAGCGTCCAGAGGAAGTAACAGATATGGAGCGCTCTGTAAATGGGGAGGTTATTAGCTCCACTTTCGATCTACCACCGGAAAATCATGTGAGGGTGGCGGACATCGTGTTGGCTAGGGCGAAGAGTCTAGTGGAGTCAGGGAAAGACGTGGTGATTCTGTTAGACAGCATTACGCGCCTGGCTCGCGCCCACAACCTAATTGTTCCACCGAGTGGGCGAACACTATCTGGTGGGGTAGACCCCGCTGCTTTACATCGTCCAAAGAGATTTTTCGGTGCCGCACGCAAGCTTGAAGAGCAAGGTAGTTTGACAATTTTAGCCACCGCTTTAGTTGAGACCGGCAGTCGTATGGACGATGTGATTTACGAAGAGTTTAAAGGTACAGGTAACATGGAGCTGCATCTTGATCGAAAATTGGCTGAGCGACGTATTTTCCCTGCGATTGACATCTATCGTTCGGGTACACGTCGTGAAGAGTTACTCTTAACACCTGAAGAGTTGGATGGAACTTGGGTATTGCGGAAGGCTATGAGCTCACTTGGCCCCGCTGAGACCTTGGATTTACTCTTAGATCGGGTTACGAACACTAAGACAAACCAAGAGCTGTTAGAGCTGATTACTTCTTCACCATTTGCTGAAAATGTACGGAATAAGCAAAAGGATATTTAATGTGCACGTCGAAGTGTCTCAAATAGTTTATTGCCAGTCGAGGGAGGATTTGACATGTGGAGGCGGTTTGTCCGCAGCAAAGGGTTTATTCTACTGCTTTTTGCCGTTATATTTAGTTTCGGCATTTTAGGACAGGTGGATACCAGGATGCATATTGGTGGAAGCGACTGGGATCTAGATAGTCTGATTTACATTAATGTGGACGACTATTTAATGGATTATTTGGCTCACCAAGATGATCTAGGACAACCTCTAACGCAAAATGAAACTCAGGCATCCCTCGACGGAGTTACTGGAGTGGTTTCTAGATCGCTGGCAGATGGTCCTGTGGAAGTAGTTCTTGAAGTGGTTGAAGAAGCGGTTGTAGAAGTTGCGGAAGTACCTGCTGCGCCGACTCCGTCTAGGGCCGAATCTCAACTACAGGTAGCTACACCTCCAGCTGTGGCTCCACCGAAGGTTGAGGAAAAGAAAGAAGAACGACCAACGATATTTGTTCATAAAGTTCACGCAGGAGAGACTTTGTGGGATATCGCCGCTGCCTATGGAACAACGGTAGATTCGATCTTGTCGGCCAATGATTTGCGGAACCCCAATATGCTCTCCATTGGTCAAGAGTTGAACATCTTATCCGTTAAAGGGGTATTGCATCAAGTCGCTTCTGGTGAGAGTCTCTGGGAGATTTCAGAGCGTTATGAAGTGCCCTTAGAGGAGATTACTAAGGCAAACAATATTAGTGACCCCAATCGCTTACAGCCTAACACGAAATTAGTTATTCCTGGAGCTACAAAACTCAAACCACGTGATGTTCTTGTGGTAAATGGTCAGCTGCAGAGGGCTTTTGATTGGCCAGTTAGGGGACGTATCTCTTCAACATTTGGTCCACGCTGGGGAAGAATGCACAATGGTTTAGATATTGCAGTTCCAACTGGTACTCAAGTGAAAGCAGCAGCAGACGGACGAGTTAGTTTTGCTGGATGGAACGGTGGCTATGGTATTTTGGTAATCATAGACCATGGTAATGGTATCGAGACCCGCTATGCCCATAATTCACGCTTGAATGTGAAAGTTGGTCAAAAAGTGGAGCGCGGACAAGTGATAGCCTTTAGCGGTAATACGGGCGTATCAACTGGCCCACACGTGCACTTTGAGATCCGCCAGCGCAATAATCCTGTAAATCCACAAAGTTACTTGAAATAAGGTTGTTGCCAGACGGATTAGACTATGCTATAATAATTTTTGGTTTAGCCAGTTAAGTTAGCGAGGTGAATGAGAACATGAAAACTGATATACATCCAAATTATGGTAAGAGCGTCGTGACCTGCTCTTGTGGCGAGACTTTTGAGACTGGGTCCACCAAGCAAGAAATTAGAGTGGAAGTGTGTTCCAAATGTCACCCCTTCTATACTGGTCAACGGCAGAGTGTAAGTACCTCTGGTGGCAGGGTAGAACGTTTCCTCACCAAGTATAACATGAAAGATAAAAACTAAGATTTAGCTACAAAAAGCAGGGGAATCCCTGCTTTTTTTGTTAAAGGAGGATTTTTGTGGGAGTTTTCTTAGCACCCATGGCAGGGATAACGGATCTGCCCTTTCGAATATTAGCCAGGGAGTATGGTGCAGATCTGGCGGTGAGTGAGATGGTTTCTGCTCAAGCTTTGATCTATGAAAACCAAAGAACATTAAGGATGCTCACCATCGCCGAGCAAGAGCGTCCTGTGGCCATTCAAATTTTTGGACATGATGGGGCGGTAATGGCTGAAGCCGCCAAAATCGTCTACCATAGTGTGGCCCCAGAAATGATCGATCTGAACTTTGGCTGTCCCACCCCAAAGATCGTGAAAAACGGAGATGGGTCAGCGTTAATGAAGAGCCCCAAATTACTTGCGAAAATTGCCTCTGCTGTGGTGGAGGCGGTTCCCATCCCAGTTACCGCCAAAATTCGGCTCGGTTGGGATCAGACTAGCATCAACTGTGTGGATGTGGCTCGAATGTTAGAAGATGCGGGAGTCCATTGGATCACGGTGCATGGGAGAACTCGGGAACAGTTTTATTCGGGAGAGGCTAATTGGGATTGGATTCGGAAAATCAAAGAAGCCACCACTATTCCCATTGTAGGGAATGGTGATGTTTTTTCTTTCCAGGACGCGACTGATCTTCTTAACCAGACCGGTTGCGATCATGTGGCAATCGGGCGCGGCGCAAGGGGTAACCCTTGGATCTTTAATCAGATAAAAGTATGGTTGAATGAAGGGGTAGTTTTACCTGATCCCACAGTGGAAGAGCGGATCTCTCTAGCCCTGCGTCACCTAAAGATGAAAGTGGACTATGACGGTGAAGAAAAAGCTGTTCGGGAAATGCGACCCCATCTGGCCTGGTATTTGAAGGGTGTCCCTTTCAGTGCCGAGGTCCGGAAGTTAATTAATACTACAACGACATTGACTGATATGGAACTACTCTTGAAAGAATTGTTGTAGGTCGTGTTTACCCGTGCTATAATGGATGTGAACAATGTGTGCACATGGGGGTGCTGACTCTATGGGGGACTTTTTCCGGATTGGTGATAAGTTGCTCAACAGGGTCAAGTTGGATCGAATTGTTGATCGCATTTTCAGCATGAGAATTTCCGGCTTGTCCCAGCAGGAGGTTGCACAGCGCGTCGGTTGTGATCGTACCTTCATCTCGCGTTTGGAGACCTTGGCAGAAGTCCGTAAAGGCGGCAGTTTAGCCATTATTGGATTTCCTTTAGGGAATAAAGACGAACTTTCTGAACTCTGTCAAGAGTTAGGTGTAGAGTACACAATGTTCATGAATGATGTTGAGCGTTGGGACCTTATTGAATCCTTCGATGGAAAAAGTCTTCTCAACTGGCTAATGGATCTGATGTTAGAGATGAGCGAATATGATCATGTGATTATGATCGGTTCAGACATGCGGATTAAGTTAGCCGAGGCTATTCTGGGGGATAAGGTTGTAGGTGTCGTACTTGGTCCTTCGCCCATCGAGGAGGATTTCTACCTTAAGCCCGAGGAACTGAGAGACTTAATTACATCCATAAAAGGGGAATAAAGATGAGACGAATAGTGAGTGTCAGCATTGGCTCGTCTCAAAGAGATAGCAAAGTTGTGGTGAATGTTTGCGGAGAAGACTTTTCTATCGAACGAATTGGGACGGACGGAGATATGCAAAAGGCGATTGCCCTCATTAAGGAGCTAGATGGAAAGGTCGCTGCCTTTGGAATGGGAGGCATAGATCTCTACCTGTGGGGTGGAAAGAAACGCTATATTTTGCGTGAAGCTAAGCAAATTGCTAGAGCTCCGAAAATCACACCTATAGTGGATGGTTCAGGTCTTAAAAACACTCTAGAGCGTCGGGCTATTCATTCTTTAGCCAGCTCTGACCCGAACATGTTCAGGGGGAAGAAAGTCTTACTCACTTGTGCCGTGGATCGTTTTGGTATGGCCCAGGCCCTCCAGGATACGGGAAGCGAAGTGCTATATGGTGATCTAATGTTCGCGTTAGGTATCCCTATACCTATTTATCGTTTGAAAGTCTTGGAGCGGGTAGTCGCAGTTCTAGCCCCACTGGCTGTACAGCTTCCTTTCCGCTGGTTGTACCCAACGGGGTCGAAGCAGGAAGAGTCACCGAACAAATGCAAATATCAGAAGTTTTATGAGTGGGCTGACATTATTGCCGGTGACTACCACATGATCCGCAAGTATATGCCCGATGACTTAACAGGAAAGACCATCATTACGAACACGATTACCGTAAAGGATGTAGAGTTCTTGCGGGAGCGACATGTTAAAGAGCTGATCACTACCACGCCAAACCTTGGAGGTCGTTCTTTTGGAACGAATGTGATGGAAGGTTTGCTAGTTGCCCTACTAAACAAGCCCGTCGACGAGATAACAGCAGAAGACTATAACCGTATGTTGGACACTATCGAAATCACCTCACGTCGCGAGATACTGACACAAGTAGGTAAGTAAATGTTGGATACCAATCTAAGCCAAGAGGGGAGTCAACCATGCGCAGAATAGTGAGCGTTAGCATTGGGTCATCAACTAGAGATCATAAGGCCGTTATTAATGTGTTGGGCGAAGATTTTTCTATCGAGAGAATTGGTACAGATGGTGATATGCAAAAGGCCAAGGACCTTTTTAAGGAACTAGACGGCAAAGCTACCGTTTTTGGCATGGGTGGTATTGGCATGTACTTTTGGGGTGGTCAACGTCGTTTTACAATGCGCGAGGCCAAACCTATTGCACGGATTCCAAAGATAACGCCTATGGTTGACGGTTCTGGGGCAAAAAACACTCTGGAAAGACGCACCATCGAGTATTTAGCTCAACACGAGCCTGAGATGTTTAGGGGCAAGAAGGTGCTACTTACCTGTGCAGTTGACCGTTTCGGGATGGCCCAGGCCCTTCATGAGCTTGACTGTGAAGTTTTATACGGTGATTTCATTTTTATCCTTGGTCTTCCCATACCCATATATAATTTGAAGGTATTGGAAAAAATCGTTGCTGTATTAGCACCTATTGTTGTGCAGGCTCCCTATCATTGGCTTTATCCAGTGGGGTCGGAACAAGAAAAACCTCCAACAGGCAATAAATATAGAAAGTACTATGAGTGGGCGGACATTATTGCAGGCGACTACCTACAGATTCGCAAATACATGCTTGACGATATGACTGGAAAGACAATTATCACGAACACGGTTACACCTGAAGACGTAGAATTTATGCGTCAGAGAAATGTCCGGGAACTGATCACAACTACTCCGAACTTTGCCGGTCGTTCTTTCGGGACTAACGCGGTGGAAGCCCTAATGGTGGCGCTCCTTAACAAACCGATTTCGGAGATTACTCCCGACGATTATTATCGAATCATAGACGAGATCGGATATGTACCCCGGCGTGAGCAGTTAGCTGAATCAGCTGGAAAACGTTCTGAAGTAATTGCTTAATAGTGTTTTTCCGAAAAATGGGGGATTGTCAGATTCTTGACATCCCTTTTTTTGTTACTTATAATAGATGAAGCGTTGAGAAGAATTTGTATAAGTTAATCTCTACACCCTTGAGTGAAATGCAACTAAAAGGAGACTGAGGCGTATGGCTGATAAAGAAGTATTGCTAACACCGGAGGGTTTGAAGAAACTTGAGTCCGAGCTGGAGGAACTAAAGAGCGTCAAGCGGCGCGAGGTTGCCCAGCGGATCAGTGCGGCTTTGGAGTTTGGCGATATTTCAGAGAACTCCGAGTATGATGACGCCAAGAATGAACAGGCCTTTATCGAAGGAAGGATTTTAACGTTAGAAAAGCTTCTGCGTAATGCAAGAATTATTGATACAGATGATGATGAAGATGAAGCAGTGGTATCCATCGGGAAGAGAATTACCCTTAAGGATTTGGAAACATCAGACGTATTTGAGTACCAATTAGTGGGTTCGGCTGAGGCTGATCCGGCAGAGTCTAAGATCAGTAATGAATCACCGGTTGGTCAGGCAATTATGGGTAAGACTAGCGGGACCATTGTGGAGGTAGAGGTTCTGGACGGAATCCTACAATATGAAATTTTGAAAGTGGCCAGATAAACAGGAGGTAATCACGGTGAACGAGCAGCACATAGATTTTACTGAGGATAGGGAAGAGCTTAATGAACTCATGGCAGTACGCCGAGATAAGCTGCGGGACCTCATTGAACTGGGCATTGATCCATTTGGGGAAAAGTTTGAACGCACTCATACCGCCCAGGAAATTCTCGACCGTTTTGACGAGTTAGAGAACCAAGATACCGTGATTGCCGGTCGCATCATGTCCATGCGAACTCATGGAAAAGCCACCTTTGCGGATCTTATGGATCATACGGGTCGAATCCAACTTTATTTTCGCGTTAATACGCTAGGGGAAGAGGGCTACGCCCTACTGAATAAGCTTGATCTAGGAGACATACTTGGGATTAACGGAAAGATTTTCCGTACCAAACGTGGCGAGATCAGCGTAGAAGTCCACAGCATGAAGTTTCTCTCCAAGTCCCTCCGACCATTACCATCCAAGTGGCATGGTCTAAAGGACATTGATTTGAGATACCGTCAACGTTATGTGGATCTTATCGTCAATCCTGGGGTTCGTGAGGTTTTTGAGACTCGCAGTAAGATCATCCAGAGTATCCGCAACTTCTTAAACGGGCGAGGCTATATTGAGGTTGAAACGCCTATGCTTCACGTTATTGCGGGAGGTGCTGCTGCGAGGCCTTTTACAACTCACCATAACGCTCTGGATATGGACCTTTATTTAAGGATTGCACCTGAGTTGTATCTGAAGCGTTTGCTAGTGGGTGGTTTTGATCGAGTCTTCGAGATGGGCAAAATGTTCCGTAATGAAGGTATTTCTACCAAGCATAACCCCGAGTTTACCATGTGTGAGCTTTACATGGCCTACGGGGATGCTAGTGACATGATGAAAATCACCGAAGAGATCTACGCACATATTGCCCAGGAAGTGGTGGGCTCAACTAAGATTGTTTTCCAGGGACAAGAAATCGATCTCACTCCACCTTGGCCCCGTATCCCTATGCTTGAGGCAATTAAGCAGTATTCTGGTGTCGATCTCACTGGTCTCAGTGATGCTGAAGCAAGACAAGCCGCTAAGGACAAAGGTCTTGATGTTGAAGAAAACGCATCTTTTGCCAATGTTTTAGATGAGTTTTTTGATACCTTTGTTGAACCTAAGTTGATTCAGCCAGTTTTCATTACAGATCATCCTGTAGAAGTAAGTCCGTTAGCTAAACGGAAAAAAGACAATCCAAATTTGACAGATCGCTTCGAACCTTTCATCGTTACCTGGGAAGTGGGCAATGGTTTTACGGAGCTCAATGATCCCATCGATCAAGAGCAAAGATTTAGACAGCAAGTGGAACAGCGGGAAAGTGGCGATGACGAGGCACACATGATGGATGAGGACTACATTCATGCTCTCGAGTATGGTATGCCTCCTGCAGGGGGTCTTGGTCTAGGTATAGATCGTATGGTAATGTTATTCACCGATTCGCCATCAATCCGTGACGTGCTTCTATTCCCCCATATGCGTCCACGTTCATAGTTTAGATTGTGTATAGAGCCTGCTCGGACGGTCTCCTTGAGATCGTTTATCTGAGCAGGCTTTTTTGATTCGACGAAATATGATAATGATAGCAATCTGGAGAAAAAAATAGAACGCGTGATTTAAACGCATATAACTTGCCAAAATGGGGGATTGATATGCTTGATTCAGGGCAAGATAGATGGTATATTAAGACTCGGCCCCGGCACACAGCACTTTTGAGAGGGCTTCTGTGAGGGCCAGAAGAACCTTGAAAAACCAAAACAGAAACTTGAAACACACTCTGTGTTTGAAGAGAATAAGCCAAAAGTTGAGATGCTTGCATAGCAAGTATCAACGACGAAGTTTGTGCGCTTCGACAATTCAATT
>JAAZLQ010000094.1 GCA_012799255.1 Bacillota bacterium | reverse complement strand
GACAGGCTGATACCCCAACCCAAACAAAATCGGAATAAAAATTTTAGATTAATAAATATGAAAGGAAAACTATTTGTAAAGATCATGATGATTGTAGGAATGCAGGCAGTATTTGCCGGTTGCGTAGAAAAAAAGGCGGATTTCAAATACCTGCTTGACGAGTTTGCCGACATAAAGGTAATGCGTTACACCATTCCCGGATGGGAGGAGCTCTCACTGCAGCAGAAAGAGTATGCCTACCATCTGTCCGAGGCGGCCAAATGGGGCCGTGATATATTCTGGGACCAAAACTGCCGTTACAATCTGGCCATACGCCATACGGTGGAGAACATTCTTGAAAACTACAAGGGTGAACGCGACACCAAGGAGTTCGACGATTTTACAATCTATGCCAAACGGCTCTTCTTTGCCAACGGCATACACCACCACTATGCCGAAGAGAAATTTTTACCCGAGTGCTCTCAGGAATATTTCAAATATCTTATGGAGGCTGTGAGCGATGGTGCAAAGTGCGCCGAACTGCTGCCTGTGATCTATGACCCCTCCATACTCCGGCAGCGTCGTTCCACTGCTGACGAGGGTGACATTGTGCTGCTGTCGGCAAGCAATTTCTACGAAGGGGTGACCCGCGCCGAAGTTGAGCAGTACTACGAGTCCATTGCGGACAAAACCACCGAAACTCCCGTCGCCTACGGCCTTAATACCAAGGTGGTGAAGGATGACGGCAAAGTCAAAGAGATAACCTGGCATCTGAACGGAATGTATGGTCCTGCCATTGCCAAAATCTGTGATGAGCTAAGCAAGGCTGCCGCCTGCGCGGAGAATGATATTCAGAAACGGGCTCTCGGACTGCTTATAAAGTATTATGAGACAGGCGATCTTAAGATATGGGACGAGTTCAATATAGAGTGGCTCAAGGATACCATCGGGACAGTTGATTTTATAAACGGATTTATTGAGGACTACAATGACCCTCTTGGCCGCAAAGGCTCCTGGGAAGGTTATGTAAACATAAAAGATCACAAAGCTTCCGAGCGCTCCAACATACTCAGCGCCAATGCGCAGTGGTTTGAGGACAACTCGCCTATGGATCCCCGTTTCAAAAAGACCAAATGCAAGGGGGTATCGGCCAAGGTGGTAAATGCAGTCTGTATGGCCGGTGATGCCTACCCCGCTACACCCATCGGAATAAACCTGCCCAACTCCGACTGGATACGCAAGATGTATGGCAGCAAGTCCGTGACCATAACCAATATAACCGGCGCATACAACTACGCCGCTCAGGAGTCGCCGACCAGTACGCTTGACGAGTTTGCATGGGATGAGGAGGAGAAGGATCTCTACCGCAAGTGGGGCGCACATGCAGATGAGATACACACCGACCTGCACGAATGTCTGGGACACGGCTCCGGACAACTTCTGCCGGGCGTATCGGGTACAGCCCTGGGCGAATACTCATCGGTCATTGAAGAGACCCGCGCCGATCTGTTCGGACTCTACTACATAGCCGATCCCAAGATGGTGGAGCTAGGTTTAATGCCCGACAAGGATGCCTACAAAGCCGGCTATTCCAACTATATACGCAATGGTATTATGGTACAGTTCTCCCGCGTGGAGCTGAACCGCCCCAACACACAGACCCACATGCAGAACCGCAAGCTGATAGCCGAGTGGTGTTACGAAAAGGGGGCTGAGAACAATGTAATAGAAAAGAGGGTGCGTGACGGCAAAACATATTTTGTCATCAATGACTACGAGGCACTGCGTTCACTCTTTGCCCGGATGCTGGCCGAAATACAGCGTATCAAGTCCGAGGGCGATTACGAGGCGGGCAAGCATCTAGTAGAGACCTACGCCGTCAATATAGACCCCAATCTGCACAAAGAGGTCAAAGAGCGTTATGAGTCGCTGAATCTGAAACCCTACGGCGGCTTCATCAACCCCGACATAGTGCCGGTTGAGAAGGATGGTAAAATTGTTGACTATGAGGTTATCTATAACGATGACTACCTGAAACAGCAGCTTGATTACGGCAAAAAATACCGCACCCTATGACTCCGACAGCGTAACGAAACGACGTCCAAACGAATAGCGTCCAAAACAGAGAAATACTCTTGTTTTGGACGCTATTCGTTTAAAGCTCTTTTCGAAGTGTCGCCAGCCTCAGTTGTTTTTTCTTGTCATTTCTGCAATTTTTGCCTTCAGTTCAGATGATGATATGCCGCTTGTTCTAGACAATACAATATGCTCTTTTCCATGTTCCTCACACCATCGAATTGCCTTTTGAAATCCGGCGTGACTTTGATTAGGCCCTGTTACAAAAACATCAAAATCAATCTCTTGAACTATTTTATCTACATCTGTGTACGTAATAACTTCATCTACATATCTTATAGATTTAATCATATATTTACGTTCTTCCGTAGAATAGATTACTCTTGATGTTGGCTTGTATTTTAAAATAGCGTCGCTGTCTTGAGTCGCGACTATAAGATAATCCCCCAATCCTTTTGCTCTTCGAAATAATTCGATATGCCCATTGTGTAACAGGTCATAAACACCTACAGTGAGGATTTTTTTGTATTTTCGAGGCTTCATACTGGCAAGCTGCACGTTATCGGGAAGGGGTATTCCGGCCTGCCTGCATCTTATTTTAAAAATATTAAAATCTCTCTTTCTCTGATGATATAACCACGAATAATACAAGCTGTCAGGCATATGGTCTTGAACCCAAGTCTGTAACCGACGGAAACATCTCACAACAAAATTTTCTTGATACCATACAGTCTGCTGAGGAATAGTCCAATCACCATATTGAAAAGACAAGTATTCATCAACCTCTTGAGGCACATTAAAGTCAATCCCTTTGAAATTCCACTTTACAGTATTTTGAAGGTACCTCTCATGAATAAAATCAGTACCGCTGGTATGTCTTACATTTGAGCTTATCTTATGCAATACAAATATTTTGATATACTGACCTCTTCTTCTGATATAATAAAGACCTCTTCTCTCATATCGTATCAGGCTGAATCCTTCATCCAGCAACAGCCATAGTATATCTTTGAACCTCTCTTCATCCTCTTTCAAAATGTATATATCAAATGCGGGCTTCCATGGCTGAAAATCATCATTTCGGATAATACCTATCAATGTACCAAATGCCGGTCCCCAATTTATATCTATCTTATCCAGATAAATTGAGAGAATATGTAAATTTTCAAGCATTATCTCTTTATCTATCACCTGATTTCCAAAATAGAGCATTTGGCTGTCATATTTCAGAAATCCTTTAGATGTCTTTATCTGTGCCATTATATTCTATATAAGTTCCCTGAGAGTGCCCGTATAAAACAGTTATTATCTCCATGGTTGCGAACTGCAATACGCATATACCTGTTCTTCTCTATGCCCTTCTTGGCCAAACATGCACTGGCGAGTATGTTATAATCCTTTAAAAGAACAGTACAAAGATCTATCGGCTTATACGGAGGTAAAACCTCTAAGAAAAAATAGTTTGCCTGTGATGGCATGACATGTATATAAGGAATCGCCTTGAGATCCTTCTTGAAATCCTCACGCGTCTGAATAAGCTGATCGCAAGCCTTCCGGTAATCATTCTTGTACTTAGGATAGATCTGCATAAAATACTCCGCAAAAGAGTTGATGTTCCATATACTTACCTGCTTCTTCATCTTAGCAATAAGCTCCGTGTCGGCACTGCAAAGAATTCCTAAACGAAGACCGGGAACACCATAGCTCTTAGAAATGGACTTCATCACGCACATTTGCGGATAAGCCTCCAACAGTTCATTGTGAAGCCAACTGTTGTTTTCGTGACCAATACTGAAATCTACGAAACTCTCATCAAGAATAAACCGGATACCCTCTGCTTTTGTCCACTCAGCCAACTGCTTTACGCCATCCATAGGAATAAAATTACCGGAAGGATTATCAGGATTGATCAGCAATAATGTGTCAACAGGGTTTCTGCCGAAGAATCCGATGAGATCATCAGCTCCATAGCGGAACTCTGCATTTTGAGATACGAAAGTAACTATCTGCTCGTCCGGCATACGGTTAGGGTATTCCTCGAAAGTAGGACGGATCACACCTACTTTACCTTCAAGATTCTCCATCAAAGTCTTGATAAGTTCAGAAGCTCCATTCCCGGGAATAATATACTCCTGCTTGATATTCCAACATTTAGCGGCAAGCCTTGAGTTAACATTCATACCTGCCGGATATTCTGAAACCAGAGTACGGGAATTAGCCTCCAATTCGTCGATGATTTTTGAACGGTTGAAATAAGGATTCACCAGATAGCAATAATCGAGCATATCAGGATATATCCAATAGCCGCCATAACGATTATAATATTGTTCGAGCAGTTGCTCGTTTTCCAGGTGATCTGTCATAAATTCTATTTTTCGAATTACTACTGATGCGATAATTTTTTTTTAAAAGTTTATAACTAGTTCATTGACATTTTGATTTTTAGTGAGCGGGATTTGAACATCCAGAAGTTCTCTGATATCAGCCTTGGAAAGGATTGATACTT
>JAAZLQ010000233.1 GCA_012799255.1 Bacillota bacterium | reverse complement strand
ATTCCAACAGGAACCACCATAATGACCTTTAGGTTGGTGGAACTAACTCTAAAACCCCACCATACAATTTAGTTAACTTGCCCCCATCGTCTAGCGGCCTAGGACACCGCCCTTTCACGGCGAAGGCACCGGTTCAAATCCGGTTGGGGGTACCATATTTTTGGGCCCATAGCTCAGTTGGGAGAGCGCTTGAATGGCATTCAAGAGGCCGTCGGTTCGATTCCGTCTGGGTCCACCATTCATGAAAATGAAGCACCGCAATGGCGGTGTTTTTTCGTTATCTGGGGAATGTTACTTCTGATCTATTCAGTACATTGACTCTCTAAGAAATGGATGTTATACTTTCGCTGACTACAATTGGTCATTCTTCATAGCTGCGAAGGGAGTGGTTTTGATGATTGTCACATATGAGGTGTCTGCTGGCTAAACTGAATAATAGCGTGGTGAAGATGGGGTGATCTACCCGTTTTTAGCCATGCCTTGTTTCAGTAACCTTCGCAAGTACTGTAGGGAACCGCAGTATCAAGCTTGTTAACGAAGCTGGTTGCTGCGGTATTTTTGTACCCTTTTTTAGAAATGGAGGATGTACGAATTGGATTTTGCACGTTACGGATTGGATCAAATTGAGCCAGAACCCAACTGCATCGTGGCCAGGGTATCAGCCGTTCACAGAGAACGCTATGAATTATTATCTGAACATGGGCAGACTTTCGGGAGGTTAAAAGGGAGCATCTACCTAAATGACCAAGCAGAGGACTATCCTGTAACAGGAGACTTTGTATTGATTAAGTTCAATTCCAGTGGTGATAGCCAGATTATTAAAACTCTGCCGCGCAAGACATACTTCTCTCGGCGTATCCCTGATAAGGTTCAAGGAGAGCAAGCAGTGGCTGCCAATTTTGACTTCGTCTTCATTATGCAGTCAATAAACTTCGACTTTAATCCGAGAAGGATAGAGCGTTATGTCACCTTAGCGTGGCAATCCGGCGCAGTGCCAGTCTTGGTGTTAACTAAAGCGGATTTAGTCACCGATGCCTCATCTTTCGTTCATGCGGCAGGTGAAGTAGCACCCGGTGTGGACATCCATGTGATCAGTACAGTGAATGGTGTTGGCCTTCAGGGGTTGAAAACCTATCTACAGCCTGATAAAACTGTAGTTTTACTAGGTTCTTCAGGGGTTGGCAAGTCCAGCTTAGTCAATGCCTTGGTAGGTCAGACTATTATGGCAGTCAAAGAGATCAGAGAGGACGATAGCAGGGGGAGGCATACGACCACCCATCGACAACTGATCGTTTTAGACAATGGGGCAATGATTATAGATACGCCTGGCATGCGTGAGCTTGGTATGTGGGATGTCACTGAGGGGCTTGGAGAAGCATTTCAGGATGTTGAACATTACTTTTTTGAATGTAGGTTCTCAGATTGTAGACACGAAACCGAGCCGGGTTGTGCTGTCAGAGGTGCCATCAGAAGTGGTGAGCTATCCTTAGAACGCTGGAACAGCTACCTCAACCTCAAAAGGGAAGCGAGGTTTACCAGTGACAAGGATGGCTATCTAAGGGAAAAAAAGCAATGGGGTAAGAATATTGCAAAAGGACTAAGGCAACAAAAGAAGAACAAGAACACTAGAAGTGGACATTAATCCACAGTAGATTGTGATTTTGTTGGAGGAACAAGGAGGGCAGTCTGGAATAATTGTAATTAGAATAACAAAGAAGGGGGCTTTTTCATGAGCACAACTACCGAAAATCCGCGCATCAGTGTGGAGGTTCTCGAAAAATTCATGTATGACGTACTTACGGGCGTGGGAGTCCCAGGTGAAGATGCCAAAATCGTGGCGGATGTTTTAATTACCGCTGATAAATTTGGAATCGATTCTCATGGAATTGGTCGTTTGAAGCCAATCTACTATAATCGTATTAAGCAAGGTATACTTAATCCGGTGACGAAGGTAGATGTAGTAAGAGACCGTCTTACAACTGCAGTGCTTGATGGAAATCATGGTATGGGTCACGTAATCTCCAAGCAGGCTATGGAGATGGCTATTGCCAAAGCTAAAGAATACGGAATGGGTATGGTTGCGGTGCGCAACTCGAGCCACTACGGTATTGCAGGCTACTACACATTGATGGCTGCCAACGCCGGTATGATTGGAATATCGGGTACAAATGCCCGGCCGTCCATTGCTCCAACCTTTGGAGTAGAGCCAATGCTGGGTACCAATCCCTTAACCTTTACCATGCCAACAGACGAAGAGTTCCCATTTTTCTTAGACTGCGCGACTTCAATGAGCCAACGTGGTAAGATTGAAGTTCACGGTCGCTTGGATAAAGAGATTCCTGAAGGCTGGGTGATCGGAAATGATGGAAAAACGCGGACTGATACTCATGCCATTTTGAAAGATCTAACGCAAGGCACCGCAGCCCTAACGCCTTTAGGTGGAATCTCCGAAGAAACTGGAAGCCACAAGGGTTATGGCTATGCCACCGTGGTAGAAATCCTCTCGGCCGCTCTTCAAGGAGGAGCATTCTTACATGCCCTGTCAGGATCAAAGGATGGCAAACCAGCTCCACACGCCCTCGGTCATTTCTTTATTGCCATTGACATAGAGGCATTTACTAGTTTGGATGAATTCAAGAAGACGACTGGAGATATTCTCCGGGAGCTCCGGGCATCCAAGAAGGCTCCAGGAAAAGAGCGCATCTATACAGCGGGTGAAAAAGAATACCTATGCTCACTTGAACGGACTAAGTTGGGAGTTCCCATTGGCGAGAGTCTCCAAAAAGATATCCGGGAGCTTGTAGCAGAGCTGAACTTGGATTATGACTTCCCCTTTTTAGCTTAAAATAAGGCCCCGAAAGGGGCCATTTTTTCTCTGCTTTTTTAATCTGTTTTTAATCTGGCACAAATTGGGCTTAAAGTCCGTCCCTGTACAATCAAAGTATCAAAGTTCTTGAAGGGAGAATGAACATGGATAAACTTGAACAGATTGAAAAGCTACGGGAACGGGCGCAGGTTAGTTATGATGAGGCAAAAGACGCTTATGAACAGGCCAATGGTGACCTTTTAGATGCCCTTATTTACCTCGAAAAGCAAGGCAAAGTACGGCCACCACAAGGTGATGGCTATTACCGTAGTGAAACATCAGGCGATCCTGAAGCAAGTTTTAACGAACGCAAGGAACAGGAATCTAAAAAGGGTAGCACCGGCGATGAAACGGAAACTAAGAGTTTTAGAGAGACCTTGGAGCGTTTTGGGAGTTTCCTCGCTGGCCTAATCAGAAAAGGTAATAACACTAGCTTTGAAATTCTAAAAGACAAAGAGCATGTGGCAAGCTTTCCTGTGACAGTCTTAGCCTTAGTGCTTCTCTTTGCACCACACATTACCTTGCCGGCAATCGTGATTGGTCTCTTCCTCGGTTACCATTACCAGTTTGTCAGCAACGATAATTGAACCTAAGGGGGAGCTCGAACCATGAAAACCAAGATTCTAATCATTGAAGATGAAGAAAAGTTCGCCCGGTTTGTGGAGATGGAACTTACCTACGAAGGTTATGAGGTAAGTAAAGCGCATCACGGACGAACAGGTCTGGAGATGGCTGAATCTGGGGACTATGATTTGGTGCTCCTAGATGTAATGTTGCCTGGTCTAAGTGGCATGGAGGTGTTGCGCCGCCTAAGGCGCACATCCTCCGTGCCCGTAATTATGCTCACAGCCAGGGATAGCGTGATGGATAAGGTCTCCGGTTTAGATAGTGGCGCTGACGATTATATTACTAAACCCTTTGCCATTGAGGAGCTCTTGGCCCGTATTCGCACCGTATTACGGAAAGCACCTGCAAGAACTAATGCTAACCTTCTCCAAGCAAGCGATTTGATCTTGGATCCCGCCAGCAGGCAGGTTACTGTCAGAGGTACACCGGTTGATCTCACCAAACGGGAGTTTGATTTGTTGCAATATCTACTGGAAAACAAGGGCTTGGTACTCTCCAGGGAGATGATTCTCGAGAATGTCTGGGGCTTCGATTTTGAAGGGGAGACCAATGCGGTTGATGTTTATGTGAGATTTCTGCGCGGGAAAATTGATGAAGTCTTTGACTTAAAGCTTATTTCTACCGTGCGGGGAGTGGGATATGTGATTCGCGATGAAAAATAAGCCTGAAAAAGTCCGTACCATAGGTTTTTCCCTTGTCTCAAAGTTAAACGTCCAACTGTGGTTTCGCTTGTTGGGGACGTTTTTAATGCTGAATATCGTGTTCTTAGCCTCAAGTGCTGTTACTCTGTTTTTCGTTGGTGAACGAAAAGCAGTACAGGTGATCCGACATCTTGAGACTCATGGTATGCCAACGTGGGAAGAAAGCGTATGGCTGATCGAAGAAGGGTTGGAGATTAAGTCCACATCCCTACCGTCACGGGGAATCGTTTTTCCACCGCCAGTTCAAAGGATCTTTCCTGAAGAGACCCAGACCGCAAAGAGAATGGTCAATCTCCCAAGAGAAGATGTACCTTTATATAATCTTTTTGACAATCTACAGTATCAGTTAGATGTGGAAGTAGAGGGGAACCCCATCACTGTTGTGGTGCATTTTACCTCCATGATCTGGGTTTTAAAAACCGTCTTTTTAGTACTTTTAATCTGGCAGCTTTTGACTGCATTTCGCACCATGATCACCAGAGCTGAACTTATTCGTACCATACTCCAACCAATTTCTGATCTGGCTCAGCAAGCACAAACCTTATCGCAAGACAAAGGTCCACTTTCCGTGAGAGAAATGCAGGCACTTGCGGGCACTTTAGATGAGATTAACGCGGCGCGCTTGGATACTCGCATTGATTTGGATAGCACCCAGGATGAATTGAAAAATCTTGCCACCGCCATTAATAGTCTTTTGGAGAGAATTAACGAATCCTACCGGCTACAAGCCCGCTTTGTTTCGGATGCCTCCCACGAACTTCGCACCCCCATTGCCGCGATTCAGGGCTATGTTAACCTATTGGATCGCTGGGGGAAAAATGATCCTGAAGCTTTACAGGAATCCATTGACGCCCTCAAAGAAGAAGCGGCCAATATGAAGGATTTGGTGGAGCAACTGCTCTTCTTGGCCAGGGGCGATAACCATACTATGCATTTGGATATGGAGCGATTTGATCTCGCAAGTTTGGCAGAGACTATTTATCGCGAAACTGAGATGATTAATGGAGGACATATCTTCGAAATCAAAGCCAGTTCTGCTTATGTGGTGGCGGATTTAGGTTTGGTGAAACAGGCTGGTCGTATCCTAGTCGATAATGCCATCAAGTATACTCCCGTAGGTGGGAAAATCCGCATTTTGGTCACTTCCAACGGGGAGAAAGCCTGGTTTACTGTTCAAGATTCGGGAATTGGCATCCCACCAAAAGATATTCCCCATATCTTTGAGCGGTTTTATCGGGCAGACGACTCCAGGGCCAGGGCTACTGGTGGAACTGGGCTAGGCTTGTCCATTGCTAAATGGATTGCGGAAAGACATGGTGGCTATCTGGAAGTATTAAGCCGTGAAGACTTTGGCAGCAAGATTTCCTTGGTCTTGCCAAAAAGTGAGCTTAATTAGTGTTCTTCGTCACTATTAGGTACTAAGAACTCTTCCATATTTTTGTCGATCGTGGTAGTATCGCCTTCAATCAAGCTGATTAGTCCCTGCTCTTCAAGGATATTTACCACGTTGTAGAGTGAGTTTCGTTCTTCCTCAGGCAGGCTGTTCACGAAGGATGCGATTTCTTCAGCAGAGGCATTATTCACAAAGCGTACACCGCCGTATTTGAGGTATTGTTTAGGCATGTTTACTCTCCTTTGCTTTTTACTAGTGTGCGACGATTCTGCGTTTAATAAACCCCGAGGGCCATTTGAAGTGGGCCTCGGGGTTTTAAATTTTTCTGTTGACACTGGACTGCAAACTGTATATAGTGTATATTAACAGTATGGGAGGTGGTTTCTATTGATATAATTATAACTAATAGTGGGGAAATACCCATATACCAGCAAATTGCGGATCAAATCAAGGGAGCTATCTTGAGGGGTGACCTTGCTTCAGAACAGCCTCTGCCATCCATTCGTGTGCTAGCGAAAGAGCTAAAAATAAGCGTTATAACTACAAAACGTGCCTATGAAGAGCTAGAAAGGGAAGGCTTAATTTATACGGTTCGAGGTAAAGGATCTTTTGTGGCTGCTCAAGGTGAGCATAGGTTGGAGGAATCAAAACAACGCCTCGCTGAAGAAAAACTCAAAGAAGCTATTGAAATGGCCAAAATGATGGGTCTTGGACGGGGAGAGTTGCGCACTATATTTGAACGTCTACTGGAGGGAGAAGAATGGAACCGATTCTAGAATTAAAGAATGTCACCAAACGCTTTGCAGGCTTCACGTTAGATCGCGTGGGTTTTACTTTAGAGCCAGGCTACATTATGGGCTTTATTGGGGCTAACGGGTCAGGTAAGACAACTACCATTAAACTAATCATGAACCTTCTGCATCTCGAGGGTGGGGAGATCAAAGTTTTTGGACTCGATTCTCGCAAACATGAACAGCAGATCAAACAAAAGATCGGCTTTGTCTACGATGATAATCATTTTTATGAAGACCTAACCATTAGCGAAATGACTAAAGTGGTCGCTCCGTTCTATACGAACTGGGATTGGAACACCTATCGGAAGTATGTAAAAGAGTTTGCTTTGCCCGAAACGAAAAAAATAAAGACTTTCTCTCGCGGAATGAAGATGAAGTATGCTTTGACAGTGGCATTGGCCCATAAGGCAGAGCTGTTAATTATGGATGAACCCACTTCTGGGCTTGACCCCCTTGTCCGTAGTGAGCTTTTAGATATTCTCAGCGAAGTAATTCAGGACGAACGCTGTTCCATCTTGTTCTCTTCGCATATTACCTCGGACTTGGATCGAATCGCAGATTATGTCACGTTGATCAATCAAGGTAAGATCGTGTTTAGTCAATCGCGGGAGGAGCTCTTCGAAAAGTACTCGGTAATTAAGGGAGAACGGAACCTGCTGGATGCTAACTTACGTTCCTATATCGTCGGACTGAGGGAGAATCAGTTTGGGTTTGAAGCACTGGTAACAGAGCGGGAGAATGTAGAGAACCTAACGAAAGGGAAGGCAGTTTTTGAAAGACCGACTTTAGAGGATATAATGCTCTTTTGTACAAGGGGGAAGGTAGTATGACTTATCTAGTTTTAAAGGATCTTTTGCTCCAAAAAAGAATGTTGATTCTGGGATTTGTCTATGCATTTTTCTTCCATTTTACCTTTCAGGGAATGGGAGACAAGAAAATTGTGAGCATAGTCGCCATGATTGGCTATCTCTTTGTCATGATGGGAGCGGGCTGGGAGGAGAAAAACTCCTCAGATAAGTTGTGGAACAGTCTTCCTGTACCCAAATGGAAAATTGTTGGTGCAAAGTATCTATCTCCGCTTGTTTATGGGGCGATCGCCATCCCAATGTGCTGGATCGCGAACCTGGTTTTTTATCTGGTTAGTCCGGAGTATTCTACGTCAATTACGGTTCCTTATGTAATCATAGGAATATTGGTCGTGATGTTCTTATCCAGCCTCTTCTTGCCTGTCTTTTTTGCCCTGGGTTATACCAAGGCTCGGTATATGCACTTTGCTTTGTTTTTTGGAGTCTTTTTCTTAGCTAACATGATTCCACGTCTATTTCCAGAAAAACCAGCCTGGGTTGATGCTTTGTTCGCCAAGTTACCGGCACTCAGTTCTGGTCTTGGTATCGGGATATTCTTTGCAGCATGTGTGGCTGTAATCGTGGCTATATCATTTGTGGCTTCGCTTTATCTCTATCGCCGCCGGGAGTTTTAGCAGGGAGGTACGTTGGATGTTTACCCCATTTGAGTTAAAAGGTGTCACCATTCCTAATCGAATTGTCATGCCAGCCATGTGTACGTATTCCGCGACTGAAGACGGTCAGGTGACTAATTGGCATCCCGTTCATTATGGTGCTCGTGCTGTGGGTGGAGTTGGCTTGATTATCCTTGAAGCCACAGCGGTGGAAAAAAGGGGTCGATTAAGCAATAATGATCTGGGAATTTGGGATGACGACCAGATTGAAGGTCTAAGCAAGGTAGTAGAAGTGGGAAAAGCCTATGGCTCAGTCATGGGTATTCAAATTGCCCACGGAGGCCGTAAATCTTGGGGCGAGGAACTGGTGGCGCCCTCTGCCTTACCTTATCCAGATAAGGCAAAACCTCATGCTTTAAGTGTGTCCGAGATCATAGATGTAGTGCAGAGCTGGCGGCAAGCAGCAAGGCGTGCCGATGAGGCGGGTTTCGATCTCTTGCAGATCCACGGGGCCCATGGGTACTTAATCCATGAGTTTTTATCACCGTTAAGCAACCTGCGTACAGATGCCTACGGTGGCTCGTTAGAGAACCGCATGCGCTTCTTAGTAGAAATTGTTGAGGCGGTCCAAGAGGTATGGCCTGTCGAGAAGCCTTTGTCGGTGCGGCTATCGGCAGTAGACTATTTAGATGGCGGGTTAACAATCGACGATACTGTAAGAATCAGTAGGGTGCTTAAAGCTAAGGGTGTTGACTTAATGGATATCAGCAGCGGTGCCTTACTTCCTGCCCAGATTGAACTTGGTCCCGGATATCAGGTACCTTTCGCTGAGGCAGTAAAAAAAGAGGTGGGGATTCCGACAATTGCCGTGGGGCTGATTACAGAATCTGAACTCGTGCAAGAAATACTTCTCAATGAACGGGCTGATTTTGTAGCATTGGGACGAGAACTTCTGCGTAATCCTTATTGGGTCTTAAACAATAAGCCAGACAAAGAGATCTGGCCCTGGCAATATCACCGGGCTTTACCTCGTTAGTAGTAGTGTAAGAAGCGTCAAGCGTCGTGCTAGAGTTAGCACGACGTTTTTTTCTTTGGTGCAGGATCCGTCAGTTCAGAGATGGCTCCACCGGCAATCGCCCATAGATAGAGACTTGCAGCTGTTCCGTAGGGCGAATAGCGCTTGCGGTATTTAGCAAATAGTTCAGGAGTAATATTACGGTGACGATAGAGCATACGCATACCTCTTTGAATGGCTAGATCCCCATAGCTTACAATGTCAGCTCCCTATCTTCTGGTTCTTGGGTACTAATCCTTTATTCTTATCAACGCCGAGTTACAATCATACAAGGGTAATCCCATCCAGTCCAGAATAGTATTGCCATGAAGAACACGGAGGTAGATAGAAATGATCAATTTGAACCAAGCAGCAACTCCTAGGCTGATCCCAGAGTTGGATCCGAACTTTCGCCCTGCTGTCCTCTGGAATAGGGCTTTTAATAAAGCGGTACAAGAATCTGGCCAGGAAACTCCCTTTGTCATAGCCCTTGAACGTGATGACCAACAAGTCTCTGTATATAAGACAGTCCTTTTTCCCTCTGGTGTGAAGGAAGAATGGGATGAAGCTAATATTTTCTATGTGGAGCGTCTGGTTAAGTGTCTTCTCTGGGTTAAGGGAGGTTGGAAAATCACTCTAGGTGGTTCCACTTCTGTAGGCGAAGCCATCAAGAATGCTTATAGGCCTGGGGGAAGTCGAGAGTTTGATGCAAAGTTCATGGGAAGGGTCTATGAACGGAACTTTACAGTGGAGATTGTGGATGTGGCAAATATGCCCGCTCCTTATGAAAAACGGGAAGCAGTTGGCGGACATGTGGACGGTTGCCGTATTGGTTTTGACGCAGGCGGAAGTGACCGGAAGGTGGCGGCCGTCATGGATGGAGAAGTGCTCTTCGCCGATGAAACCGTTTGGCATCCGAAAGTAACAGAAGACCCAGATTATCACTTTGCCGGGATTTTGGATTCGGTCAAGAGGGCTGCTCAGCATTTACCCCGGGTTGATGCCCTTGGTGTTAGTTCTGCTGGGATTTATATTAACAATCGCACTATGGTGGCATCCCTTTTCCTGAAGGTTCCCCAGGTTTTGTTTGATACAAAAGTAAAGGATATCTATTTGCGCGTCGCCAAGGAACTGGGCGATGTCCCGATTGAAGTAAGAAACGATGGCGATGTGACCGCATTGGCAGGGGCTGCTTCGTTGAAGGATACTCGCATCTTGGGTATTGCCATGGGAACTAGCGAAGCTGTCGGATATGTGGATCACGATGGTTTTCTCACCGGGTGGCTCAATGAGCTTGCTTTTGTACCTGTTGACTACAACCCCCAAGCCATGGTGGATGAATGGTCGGGTGACTATGGTTGTGGCGTTAAATATTTCTCGCAGGATGCAGTGATTAAATTGGCTCCTGCTGCCGGAATTGAACTGGACGAAAACCTCACACCTGCAGAGAAACTAAGTGTGGTGCAGGAGTTGCTCGAAAAGGGTCATCCAGGGGCAGAGAAGATCTTTGCCAGCATGGGTTATTACTTAGGTTATACCATCGCGCACTATGCCGACTTTTACGAAATTAAGCACTTACTCATTTTGGGTCGGGTCACCTCTGGTCGTGGTGGAATTATTATGCTAGAGAGAGCACGCCAAGTTTTAGATACAGAATTTCCAGAGTTAGCCCACCTGTCTTTGCACCTCCCTGATGAAAGTGATCGGAGAGTTGGCCAAGCGATAGCAGCGGCAGGGTTAACGCCACTGAAGTAAATAAAAAGCGGTAAACCCACTTGTGTTGGTTTACCGCTTTTCAAATTTATTATGCCCATTCACATTAGCTTAGAAAAAATTCATTTCCAGCCAATAGGCTAGCACTCCCACAATTAGTGCCGGAATGGAGTTTACCACCGTGACCCAAAAGGCGGAACGCTTGTCGATTGCCAATAATGGGAAGAGTGCATCTCCGTCCTGCGAGATGGCATTGGCCAAAACTGCCGAGAAGGGAACCATACCCCTTAAAAACAAAGTTACGAAGATAATCTGGGGGCCACAACCAGGAATCAAGCCAACTAGAACTCCGAGAATTACTACGATCAAACCAGTTTGCGTCAAAAATCCTGTTATCAACGTTTCGCCAGTAACATAGTCGCCAGAACCTAGGAAAAAGACAAAGAGTTCATAAGCCAGATAAGCCAAAAACACCCAAGTACCCACAAAGGCAGTTTCTTGAGCATTGTGGATCAAGGTTTCTTTCAGACTAGCTAACTTCATTTCCGATTCTTCGTGGGTGTCTGCTGCTAAGAACTTATTACTGAAGATCATCATTAGCACTGAAAATCCAGTACCAACAAGACCAAAAATCACGCCTAGATTAGGGATGGCTAGGGCATTCAAATCCACTTGGAAGAGACCCAAAAATCCGAGTATCAACCCTAGCGAGATGATTACCCAGTAAACCAGGTAGCTATTGTGGGTCGCCTTATAGCCAAGGCTATCTACTGGTTGGTGTCCTTTGGTTCCGTGGTGGAGGATCAGATCGATTTCATCGCCCTCTGCGTGACCAATGTGGTTCCAATCATCCAGACCAATTCCAGTTTCATTCTGGAAGATACTGTGATCCATCTCCACATGAGCATCACGCTTCTTTTCCTTTTTAGCCTGATCCGCTTTGTACTTCTCTAAAAGCCAATCACCTAACGGAAACAGATCCACTAGGTACCCAACGATTACTGCCAAGACAAACGTAATGGCTGAAACGATGATAAACTCCTTGGGCATTACTGTCATAAACACAAAGGCCGCATCACCCATTGTTGCAATTAAAGCTGCAGAGATCGTCCCAAAGCTGACGATACCTCTCGGAAAAAGCGGCATCAAGAATATGGCTCCCCCACAACCGGGAGTCAGACCTAGGAAAGCTCCGATTAAAGGTTGAAACTTTTTGGAGTTCTCAATTTTCTTGACCAAACGCCCTGAAAGCAAATAATCAACATAGCCGAAGAGCAAGAGAACGGCACCGACAAACACGGTGACTTCGAGAAATGCATTCTCGGCACTGGTAACAACCAGACTGAGTAAATCCTTAAACATACCTGTTCACTCCCCACATTAATGTGATGGAATCTATGGTGTTAAGTATAATTCACAATACTCTCTTTTGCAAACAGATCGATAAATGGCTCTTTTCTTCCGTCTTAATAGAGGAAAACTACTGTGCGGGGCCGTATCATTACCATGGCATCAAAGCCTGGTCCATCTTTCTTCCAGACAAAAGCAGCCTCACCGCGATGTCGTGGTAAGGCTGTTTATCGAACCAGTTGTTTATTTTTCGTTTTGTAGTAGGGATTGAACTTGATCTACCACGTCTTGTGACGTTAAGCTAGCGATTTTTACCCAAAAGTCTTCTGTAGCAGAGCTAATAAACTCACTGACTATTTTTGTGCCATTGTTGTTCCAAACTGTCAACTTGGGGCGTTCTCCTTGAACACGAAGGCGAACAAAAAACTCCCCAGCCTTAAACATGGTGCTCATTTCTATTACCTCCCCTCAATGATTTTAATACCCTGTCTATGGTTGAAACTCCTGCCAAGCAAGGAGCTTTCTCGACAAATTTCGTAGTTCCGTAGGGAGTATTAATCTGATATAACTAATATGGTGAGTAGAACAATGGTAAGAAGGGATATTCAAAATGATTTATGAAATGGGAAAAGCTGCACTTTTAATCTTCTTGGCAGAATTGGGCGATAAAACCCAGATTCTCGCCATGGCCTTTGCCCTACAATTTTCTGTACGCCAGGTACTAGCCGGGGTAGCATTGGGATCATTCTTAAATCATGGTTTAGCAGTAATTATCGGGGCTTATTTGGCCCATATCATTCCCATTTCCACAATTAGGTTAGGATCAGCCCTGTTGTTCTTAGCATTCGGCCTTTGGACACTGCGCTCCGCCGATGAAGAAGACGATGATGCGAAAAGATCATCTCGTCATCCCATTCTTGTAGTGGCGTTAGCCTTTTTTTTAGGAGAGTTAGGGGACAAGACCCAACTAACTGCCATTGCCTTGGCGTCTAATGCTCTTTTTCCTGGGGCGATTCTGGCCGGAACAGTTTTGGGCATGGTGCTAACTAGTCTAGGCGGGATCTTCGTAGGTACCAAACTTGGAGACAGAATCCCCGACTTGGCCCTCAAGCTCATTTCAAGCGCTGTATTAATAGGATTCGGGCTTTTTCACTTATCCCAGACCGTTCCCACAGAATTTCTCACGGTTCCCAACGTTGTGGTGTTTTTAGCTATTGTGGTAGCAATTGTCGCGGTTCTAATCATTCCACCCTTACAGCAACGTCGTAAAGCCGAAACCAGTTCTGGTAAGCTTAAGCAAGTAGCTGCAGAACTCTACGCCCTTGAGCAAGTGCTAAACCAGATCTGTATTAACGATCCGACCTGTCGAGGTGAACGTTGTCCGTTAGGTTACTGTAAGCGTTTGATCAAAGAAGAGTTGAGTGGGATAAACGATTACAAAAGGCGTTTTCGGGTGGTTAAACCCTATGTAAAAAAGGACCAGAAATTCGATCAACGTAAGCTCGAAAAAGCGCTGAAGATCCTGGAAAAAGCAGATCTAAATCCTGCCGTATATACAGAGGTGAAGACAAACTTGGAAAAACTCTTTCACCGGGTCTAGTCTTCCCCTAGAATGCGGATTTCTGGATCAAGTCTAACCTGGAATTTCTCAAAAATGATCTTTTGAATGGTGTGGATCAAGTCTAAGAAATCCTGGGCGGTAGCCGCTCCTGTTTTAACAATAAAGCCGGCGTGTTTAGTTGATACTTCTGCGCCGCCGATACGAAAACCTTTCAAGCCCGCTTGCTCTATTAGTGGGCCAACATAATGTCCAGGCGGACGTTTAAAGGTACTGCCTGCACTGGGGAACTCTAAAGGCTGTTTGCTACGCCGTTGTCCTTGGAGGTCAAGCATCTTTTGCAGAATGATGTCCTTGTTTTCCGGTGATAGTTCTAGTTCCACCCGAGTTACAATTGCGGTATCGTTCTCTTTCTGGAAACGGCTGGACCGATAAGCAAAAGAAAGATCCGCCTTTTCCCATTCTAATAGTTTGCCATTTTGGACAACCTGGACACTCTTGACTAGGGGACCGATTTCTCCCCCGTAGGCACCAGCGTTCATAAACACGGCGCCACCTAAACCACCTGGTATACCCACAGCAAACTCTAGGCCTCCGAGGCTATGTCGTAAGGCAAGTTTACTTAAGGAACCAAGCAGGCAACCGGTTGTGGCAGTAAGAGTAGTCCCGTCCACATGAGCGTTAGCAAAGGGAGAGGCGATTTGCATGACTACGCCCCGAATTCCCCCATCGCGGATTAAGAGATTAGTCCCATAACCAATAATGGTGAGGGGTATGTTGTGCTCTAAGGCAAAGCGCTGAGCTTGGACTACTTCATCACAAGTGGTAGGTTGAATAAAAAAATCAGCGGGGCCGCCCACACCTAATGAAGTCACCCTCGCGAGAGGGTAGTTTTTGATGAACATTAAACCGCCTCCTGATTTACTACCAAAAGTATCGTTGTACTAATTCCATTTTAGCACAAAACATCACTGGGGTCTGTTCTGATTAATAAATGTTGAGGGATGAAGCCAATAATCTGTCACTTTGGAGCGACTCCACGCCACTCCGTTGGTTCGAGGCCAGGCATTAGCGGGGAGATCCTCTTTGCGCATCTCAAAGTGAAGATGGGCAGCGAAGGAGTTATTTGGACCTCTACCCACAGTTCCGATTTGCTGACGCCTATACACTAGGTCACCCTTCTCCACATCGCGGCGATCAAGATGAGCGTACTGGGACCAGACGAAATCAGTTGGAGAGATGGAGTGCTTGATTAGGATTACATTACCCATGGCCGTGTTCCAACCTGAGAAGACCACTTCTCCATTAGCCACTGCATAGACTGGTTTTCCCCAATCTCCATTACCTGCACTGGGAATATTCCAGTCTTCACCGGGATGGTAAGAGTTGCTATAATTGCTCCAGTCTAAAAAAGCGTAACCAGTTATACCCCAGCCCCGGCCATTTCGATCACCAACAGGAAAGTCAAAACCATCAGTTAGCCAAGGGGTGGTGGTGTCTTCAGGCAACCCCACACCCAGCCCTGAGTTGAACGAACATCCTGTGAATGAGATAACTGTAAGTACAAATAACGCTAGTAACCAGCATTTTCTAGTCAAGAAAGATTCCCCCTTTTGTGGTAGATTTATTGTATAAGTAAAGGGGGATAAAGGCACGAATGGTGTTTCCTGGGAGACATTAAGCCGCCTTGGATGGAGGTTCTTTTATGCAAAAAATGACAAATCACTTGTTATTGGCTGTACTCATTATTTTACTTTTTCCCAAATTTGGTCAGGCCACAGGCACAGCCTTGATGTTGGGGGCAGGACAAGAGTTGCGTATCGATTTGCCCCTGGAGGCAAACAAGACATATGCCATTAGCATGGACTTACGCACTGATTTGCCCCAGAGTGTTGTTAATATGACCTTATGCTTGATCAGCAACAATAATGAGGTGTTGGAGTACCAGATTCTCACAACCGAGTTGGGAGATGGGGGACGGTGGACGACAATTGGTTTTCCTGAAGTTCAAATTCCTCACCGAGTTGGACGTTGGGAGATGGTTATCACCGCGGACACTGAAGGACGTTATTATTGGAAGGATCTAAAGGTCTACAGAACCTATGGTTCATCCTTAGATACACAGGCATATTGGAGCGAAAAGTTGGCGGAACAAGGAACCTTTTATACGGGTCTAGTGATAGACGCTCGCCATTTGGATGTGCGCCGGGGTATAAGTCCTCGTATTTATAGCGAATCAGGCCAGCTGATTTATGGAGGCGTTTTAGCCTCACAAGAACTAGTACAAGAACGGGGCGTCGTCGGTTATGGCTCTGAACTGACTCCAGAGTTATTGACCCGTTTGGAGGTGGATCCAGATTATCCTTATATCGCTCCTTTACTTGTGGAAGCGATCGCTGTTACAGATGCTGCTCAGACAGGTGTTATCATCAGCGAAGCTGACACCCAAAGGATTTTGGAGGCTATGGCCAAGTATGATTTCCTGGCCCGCTATGCCGTGATTTTTCTGGTAAATTAAGATTTGGGTGACACGGATTAATACAACAAGGAAAACTCCTTTGGGATAGCGAATTGTATGGAGAGTTTTTTGTAGGAGGCAAAACGACAAGATGCAGAGTAGATTGAGGCAATTGCACCAACGTTTGCAGGAGATTCATCCTCGGCAATTGACAGTAGCCATTGGTTTTGACGGTTTCGTAGACGAAATTGTTGAAGTTGTGGATCGCAGGGAATCATTGAGTTCGTACATCCGCATGAACAAGATGAGCCAGTTTGGGGAACGCATCTCCAAGGCGGCAGGTCTTAGCACTAATATTGAGTTTGTGCCCAAGACGGTGAAGCTAGGTGGAAATGGTCCGATTATGGCCAACGCCCTAGTCAGCTTGGGGACCAATGTATCTTATATGGGTGCAATAGGCAAACCAAACATTCATCCAGTCTTTTCAGAACTGGTTGAGGGTTGTACCCAGGTGTTTTCCTTGGCGGAACCTGGTCACACTGATGCGGTGGAGTTTGATGATGGTAAGGTTATGCTCGGTAAAATGGAGACCTTGAACGAGGTGGATTGGGCCACCCTTATAGATGTGGTAGGCGAGGAAACCCTGAGACAAATCTTTGGTAATTCTGATTTAATTGCCACAGTGAATTGGACTATGACCGCCTATATGAATGAAATTTGGGATGGCTTGCTTGCGCTCCTTAGTCCGCCCACGGGCACCAAACCGTTTTTCTTTGTGGATCTCGCGGATCCTGGAAAACGCAATCCTCGGGATATTCGTGATGCTCTGCAGATTATTGCCAAGTTCTCCTCCCATTACCGGGTGATCTTAGGGCTTAACCGCAAGGAAGCAACAGAGATAGCTAATGTTCAAGGCTTGACTTTGAGTGGACCAGCGGAAGATGTCGGGTTAGAAGAAATCGTTAGGGCGTTAGGTGAAGACTTAGGTTTGTGGTGCGTGATGGTTCATCCCACTTTCGAAGCGGGCGCCTATGTTGATGGGCAGTATTTCCATGTTGATGGACCTTTTACATCCAAACCGCGCCTCACAACTGGTGCAGGAGACAACTTTAATGCTGGCTTTTGCCTAGGTTTGATGCTAGAGTTAAGTGTAGAAGATTCTCTGGCCTTGGGCAAAGCAACCTCAGGTTACTATGTCCGTAATATGTGTAGTCCTTCTTGGGAAAAGCTACTGGGATTTGTGGAACTATGGGCTAGCCGGGCAGGAGAAGATTTCTAGAAAAATAAATAGAGATGAGGTAGACGAGTAGAGATGAGAAGAGCTGAGACGATGGTACGTGGGTTTTTTGGTGAGTTCGGAGGGCAATATGTCTCGCCAGAGCTAAAGGCTGCGTTGGATCATGTTGCTGAGTTTTATGAAGAAATCCGTCTTGACCAAGAGTTTCAAGATGAGCTTAGGTATTACTTAAAGGAATATGTGGGGCGTCCAAGTCCCCTCTATTTCGCTGAAAGGCTTAGTAATCAACTGGGTGGAGCTCGCATCTTCCTTAAACGCGAGGATCTTAACCACACTGGTTCCCACAAGATTAATAATGTTTTAGGTCAGGCCTTGATGGCTAAGCGCATGGGAGTTAAACGAATCATTGCAGAAACAGGTGCTGGTCAGCATGGAGTGGCTACCGCCACAGCGTGCGCACTTCTGGATCTTGATTGTGTCATTTATATGGGCCGGGAAGATATGGCCCGGCAAGAGCTGAATGTATTTCGAATGGAACTCTTAGGGGCCGAGGTGGTTGGTGTTGACACAGGTGATAGAACTCTTAAAGAAGCGGTGGACGCAGCTTTAGAGGACTTTTCCCAGAACTACAACTATACCTATTATTTATTGGGATCTGCTGTAGGTCCACATCCATATCCCCAAATGGTCCGTGATTTCCAATCCATCATTGGGGAAGAAACGAAAGCTCAAATTCTGGAGGCAACTGGACAGCTACCAGATTATCTCCTGGCTTGTGTTGGTGGAGGGAGCAATGCCATAGGTCTTTTCGCTCCATTTTACGAGGATCAGGCTGTGCAGATGATTGGTTTAGAGCCAGGAGGCGTGGGTTCTCGTCTAGGTCAACACGCCGCGGCTGTCAGTTTTGGCGAACCTGCTGTAATTCATGGATTTCGTTGCTACGCTGTTGTAGATGCACAGGGGGAGGCAGGGCCAACGCATTCAATTGCTGCTGGGCTGGATTATCCCGGGATCGGTCCTGAACATAGCTTTTATCAGGCAACTGGTCGGGCGCAGTACTTGCCCGTCAGCGATGATGAGGCACTAGCGGCTTTTCAGGTCTTGGCACAAACTGAAGGGATTATTCCCGCTTTTGAGAGTGCCCATGCAGTTGCCCACGCTTTGAAATTGGCTCCCACTTTGGCTCAGGAGCAGATAGTGGTAGTGAATATTTCCGGACGCGGTGATAAGGATGCGTCTCAAGCATTAAAGCTACTTAAACATAAGAACGCGGAGGGATAGACGGTGCTAAGATTAAACACAAGGAGAAACATTAGTCTGGTATTGTTTATTGGTTTGCTTGTAGTTACAGGCGTGGTTTGGTCCATGGGTAGTCAAGCAGAAGGTATTAAAGACGGTGTTTTTACTGGGCAAGCCAAGGGGTTTGGCGGTGATGTGGTGGTGGATGTAACCATTAGTGGTGGCAAGATTAGTGATATTGCGGTGAGACCTCACCAAGAAACTCCGTTCATTGCAGACCCTGCTATTGAAACTTTAGTAAACAATATGTTACAGGCTCAAACGGCCAATGTCCAGATAGTGTCTGGAGCTACCTATACAAGTGAAGCCATGATTGCCGCAGTTGATCAGGCTATCAAGAAGGCCTCCACTAGCTTTGAAGATGGAGTTCATACTGGCAGTGCCGAAGGCTTTGGCGGCAGTCTAACCGTAGAAGTGACGGTAGCTAGCGGTTCCATTACTAAAGTAGAAGTAACCAAACAGAGCGAGACTCCTTACATTGCTGGAGATGCCCTTGAGCAAATACCCAGCGCCATCGTGGCTAGCCAGTCGTGGAATGTGGATATTGTGAGTGGCGCTACAGTCACCAGTAAAGCGATTATGGCTGCAGTGGAGAGTGCCTTAACTAATTAAAACAGCTTTTATAGTTCTCGGTGTTAGCGGTCATACTAGCTATATACGCAAAAGGAGCTGGTTATGATGCCTAGTCTAATGGACATGCGCATGGTTGGCCAAACATGCAGCGCCTATGAATCCGAAGTGGAGGGGGCAGAACGGAGCTGTGACAGCTGTACGCACTGGGCCGGGGAGAAAGAATATTGCGTCCTAGATATATTCTGGGATCAACTTACAAACTTAGATCAGACTTGAATAAAAGTCCTTGGTTAACCTCTAGGGTTAGCCGAGGACTTTTCAATTGTGGAAAAGATTTAGGAAAAAGTGTATGATTAGTTTGGGGTGATACTTTCCATGGCACAGATAGGTTTATTCGATATCGTTGGTCCTATTATGGTTGGACCATCAAGTTCACATACTGCAGGTGCAGTTCGCTTAGGGCTCGCTACCAGGAGGATTTTGGGTGCTGATGTTAAACGTGCCAAGATTACGCTCCATGGTTCCTTTGCCGCCACCTATTGGGGTCATCGTACTGATGTTGCACTCATTGCCGGCCTTTTAGGCATGGGCATGGCAGATGAACGCATTCCTCAAGCACTCGAGTTGGCTAAACAAGCGGGACTCGAATACAGTTTTGAGTCTAAAGATTTAGGGGATGTGCATCCCAACTCAGTGCAGATTCAGGCATATAGTGAGCAGGATCAGGTTACCATTTCTGGTTCGTCTGTAGGTGGAGGGCGGATCAATATTTTTGAGATCAATGGTTTCGAGGTGGGAGTGGACGGGACTTATTCAGTCCTCATGACGAGACATCGCGATGAGCCTGGGGTGATCGCGGAAGTAACCAAGGTTTTGGCCATTCATGGTATTAATATCGCGTTTCTAGATGTAAGCCGTAAGATGCGCGGTTCTGAAGCACTCCTTTTGGCTCAAACTGACGATCCTATTCCAGAGTTGGCTCTGCAACATGTCAAACGGGTTCCGGGTGTACTTGTGGTTAGGACTCTACCTTGTTTTTAGGGGGATTTTTGTGGATATAACGAGTGCAAATCAATTGTTAGAACTATGTGCTGAGCGAAAGCAAGAGCTGGCGCAAGTGGTTGCCGAATATGAGGCGTTTCGAACTAATACGTCTGTTGACACTGTGCGAGAGCAGATGGCTAAGACGCTTAGTGTGATGCGGGCATCTGTAGAAAAGGGTATGGAAGATGAAGGCGAACTATCCCATATTATCACTGGATATGGCCGAAAATTTAGGACTGCCAGTTCTGAAGGACGCCTCTTAGGCGATGGATTATTCCGTAATGTTACGCTCTATGCTTTGGCGGTTGGACAGTATAATGCCAGCTTAGGTAGGATCGTGGCCTGCCCTACGGCTGGAAGTTGTGGAGTGGTTCCAGGTGCACTCTTAGCAGTGGCGGATGAACTAGGTAGTAGTGATGAGGAGTTAGTGGAAGCACTGTTAGTGATGGGCGGAGTAGGCATTGTATCTGCAGCTCAGGGTCCCATTAGCGGAGCAGAAGGTGGTTGCCAAGCGGAATGCGGTGTAGCTTCAGCCATGGCCGCGGGAGCAGTCACTTATCTCTTAGGTGGTTCTGGAGAACAGGTCTTTGCAGCTGCATCTTTAGCGCTTCAAAGTCACTTGGGGCTAGTATGTGATCCCATCGCCTCGTTAGTGGAAGTTCCTTGTGTTACCCGCAATGCTACCTCAGCCGCAACGGCGATTGTAGCAGTGAATATGGCATTGGCTGGTATTCCTGCAGTGATTCCCTATGATGAAACGGTTGTAGCGATGAAATTGATTGGTAAAGCTCTCCCCGAAAGCCTTAGAGAGACATCACAGGGTGGATTAGCAACTACTCCAACTGGTAAAAGGCTGTATAACGAGATGCAGGAGAAACACCGCCTTAAAATGGAAAACGATCCAGCATAAAGCTGAATCGTTTACTAAACAAAAATGGCGGAACCGACGAGATTCGAACTCGCGATCTTCGGCGTGACAGGCCGACGTGTTAACCAGCTACACCACGGCTCCAGCAATGATCATTATATAGGTAATTTGAGTTTTTAGCAAGTCTTTTTTTAGAAAGGAGGATGAGTGTGCGCCAAAGAGGTGTTGTCATCGATAAAAAACGCAAAGAGGTTGTGGTTCGGTTTGAGGACCCCAAATCTGTATGCGGTGATTGCAAGGGATGTATAAGGTTGACCCCAGACCGCCCCAGTGAGGAATACGTGGTACGTCTTGCCGATCCCAAAGACCAGTATGACATTGGTGATGAGGTAATTGTAGATGGAGATATGGGCCCTGTGGTTAAGGCGGTAGCTGTGTTGTACGGTATCCCCTTTATCTCTCTGTTTGTTGGCTATGGCGTAACCCGTCTCTTGTATGATAGTGATCCCCTGGCAGGTCTGGGTGGAATTGTTGGCCTAATTTTAGGGGCTGTCGTATCTAAGCTGGTAACTCGTCGCTTTTTTGTTCGTGAAGCGGAGATGAAAATCGTAGCTCGTGCCTGTTCCTAATTAAGGGAGGTAATGGCATTGTCCTTGGTTGTTAGCGAAATTACTAAACGCTTTCGAGATGTGACCGCTGTAGATCATCTTAGTTTTACGGTGGATGAGGGTAGCATGTTTGGCTTTTTAGGTCCAAATGGGGCCGGAAAGACAACCACCATGCGCGTCGTTTTGGGGATCCTAAAAGCAGATGAAGGGCAAGTAGGCTGGAAGGGGCAACCTTTCGGCAGATTGGGGCGAGGCTTTTTTGGTTATTTACCAGAGGAACGTGGACTCTATCCGAAAATGCGGGTCTTCGAACACCTTGAGTTTCTAGGTAGGATTAATGGCATGGATCGTCGCAAGGCTCGCCTGGAGACGGAGCGCTGGATTGAACGTTTTAATTTAGGTGAACTGAAGCGGAAGCGCATCGAAGAACTATCTAAGGGAAACCAACAGAAGGTGCAGACGATTGGCACTATGCTCCATGATCCAGAGCTACTGATATTAGATGAACCCTTTTCTGGCTTGGATCCGGTCAACTCTTCTTTGTTGAAAGAGGTACTCTTGGAACGGCATCGTGCAGGCAAAACAATTATTTTTTCCAGTCATAGGATGGATCAAGTTGAAGAGATCTGCCAAGACATTGCCCTGATTCATAAAGGGAGGCTAATTTTATACGGTGATCTCAAGCAGATTAAAAGGTCAATGGGACGCAAGATACTCAGAATCAGCCTGGAAGGAAATCAAGATTTTTGGGCCAGAATTCCAGGTCTCCATCTACTTGCTGCCCGGGCTGACTATTTAGAATTTCGTTTAGAGGAGACGGTTGATCCCAATTACGTTTTGTCAGAGGCCATGGAGGCTGGGCAGGTAATCCGGTTTGAGCTTGTGGAACCATCGCTTGACCAGATCTTTGTGGAGAAAGTTGGTGCATGGTAAATGGGTTTAATTCCAGTTTTGATGAAACGGGAGTTCACATCTAGGGTCAAAGGGACGGCGTACATCATCACGACCCTGATCGGCATCTTTGTTTTTGTGGCCCTCGCCTTTCTGCCTGCCTTAATGGAACGTTTTGCAACTACTTTGGGACCCGGAAAGATCGAACTTGTAGTGGTAGAGAATCCAGGTGAAGCGAGCATCCTTCCTTATTTGCAGCAACTTAGTACTGAACAAGATAATCTGGTTATCCGCGATGCCACAGCACTAGATGACGTTGAAGCCTACCGTATGGTTTTGGATCAAGGATTATCAGGGTTGCTACTGATTGATGGACCTTTATATACTCTGGTTACTCCAGATAGTAAGAATGTAGTGCTCAATGATGAAGTGAAAAACATTGTGAGCCAAGCTGTAACATGGCGGACTGCAGTGAGTTTGGAGTTGTCCCAAGATGAACTGCTTAGCTTATTTCAGCCCATTGATTTTAGAGTACGGGAAGTATCTCCCCACAGTGAGTCTGGGGTAGAGATAGATAGTGCGGCTCATACCCAAGCCATGGTGTTAGCTTACTTTTTATTGTTCATGATTTATACCGCCCTGATTATGTATGGCAATATGGTAGCCACCGGTGTGGCAGAAGAAAAGAGTTCACGCATTATGGAAGTGATGGTTTCTACAGTGAAACCAATGGAGCTAATGTTCGGCAAGATCATTGGTGTAGGGGCTTTGGGGTTACTTCAATTTGTGCTTTGGATTTCAACCGGTCTTGTCATGTCTGCCATAGGCAAAACAGGTATTTTAGCACGGGTCTTGGGGAGTAGCGAGTCCTTGGGGGCGGTTCCTCTCAGTGCCGTGCTCTGGTTTGGGCTCTACTTTCTATTAGGTTACTTTTTCTATGCTTCAATTTTCGCCGCAGCTGGGGCTTTGGTGTCCCGAGTAGAAGAAGTAAATCAAGTGGTTACGCTTTTAATGATGTTTATCATCGTGGGATTTCTAGCTGCCTATGTTTCATTCTTGAACCCCAACGGTACACTTGCGGTGGCTACATCATTGATTCCTTTTACCGCACCAATGGTGATGTTCGCCCGCATAGTTCTGGCTAGTCCACCCCTGATCGAGGTAATTGCCTCCATCCTTATTATGTTGGTTTCAATCATTTTGGGGACGTGGTTTTCTGCCAAGATTTATCGCATCGGTATCTTGCTCTATGGTAAACGCCCCAGCGTTCGTCAAGTGTTTCGGTTACTCAGGGATTAAGGCTGAGGAGAAATAGTTATGCGTATCCATCTGTTGGGTGAGCCTTGGGGCTCATCTTCTGGTATCACAAGCGAAATTTCATTAGACCACATTTTCTCAGAGCACCACATAGTTCGTGGCATAATTCGGCGCGTCACATCACACACCGTGTCTTTACAACTTAAGCAGCTGGAAGTTGAGCTTCCCGTGGCCAACATGGACCAGAACTTAAAGCAATCCTTGAAGGCTGGGCTTCAAGTTGAACTTACTCGGGCGGATGAAGAGACCCTTGCTCTGAAAGTTCTGCCTGCCCCATCTGAACAGGGACTGGATCAGGAAGTGCTGCTCTCCAGGGAACTGGAAAGTGTGTTAGTGGAGTTGAATGTCCCTCCTACTCGAGAAGCGGTGATGGTGGCCCAGGGACTCTTACAGCGGGGATTTCCCTTGCAGAAAGATCTGCTATGGCGCCTTTTACCGTGGGCAGAACGGGAGCAGTTAGAGGAAGCTTTTCAACTCCTACAAGCCAGATTTCCCCTCGAACCAAGTCTTGTGGAAATGGTTGCCCAACTCCGAGCTAGGGATGTAAGTCGCCCCCTTTTTCCTGGAGTAAAAAATGAATTGTCCAGTGAACTTCAGGAGCTGCTTAAGCACCCCAGTTGGGAGGGACGTCGCTCCTGGGGTGATAAGTTTGCAGATGGTGAGCTATTTAAAGCTCTGATTCGCCTGGTGGTAGAAGAGCGCTTTCTAGAAGCGCTCTCTCCCGGTTTTGTGTTTGCACTTCCCTTTTTATTAGGGGATGATCTTTGGGTTAGCTGGGTAAGGATCGCTAAGGATGATGACTCCCAGAGTAAAGAGGCTGGGGCGGGTACAACTAGTGAGAACCTGAAGGTGGAACTTCAGATTCCTACTATTAATTTGGGTTTAGTGGAGGTGGAGCTCTGGGTTCGGGAGAAGGCTTTACGAATTGATTTTCAGGTGGACGATAGCGGTGCAAAGGTGCTCGGGGAGTGTGTGGAGCAATTGAAGCGGGAGTTGGCCACGAGTGGATGGGAGCAGACTCAGATCGGAATAGGGGGCAGGGACCATGCGTAAAGCTGTTGCCTTGCGTTATGAACGCACCAAAAACAAAGCCCCAGAAGTGGTTGCTTCGGGGCAAGGTTTATTGGCAGAGAAAATTATGGAAATAGCCCGGGCTAACCAAGTGCCATTTTATGAGCATCATGGTCTCGTCGATGCTCTGCTGGCTTTACCTGTTGGCTCTGAGATTCCACCTGATCTTTACGAATTAGTTGCCCAAATCATGGCTTTTGTCCTGCGGTTGGACGAAGAGCATGGCCGAAACAAAAGCAGTGATGGGGATCGCTAGGGTCATACCTATGCTTCCTGCCATCGAACGGATCACCTCAGAGGCTACCAAGTCCATGTTCAAAACTTCACTCCAGCTACTTTGGCTAGCTTGAAAGAGCAGTAATAAGGGAAGCGATGATCCTACATAGGCTAAGATCAAGGTGTTAGACATGGTGGCAATTAAGTCGCGACCCACCAAAACTCCTCGGGTGAACAGTGTCTTAAAATCGGTTGTGGGATCTGCTTCTTTGATCTGTTCCATGGCTGAAGAAATGCTGATACCCACGTCCAAAATAGCTCCTAGGGCTCCAATAATTACTCCGGAAAAGAGTAAACCCTGAAAGTCAATGGAGGAGTCTAGATATTGAAGCATTTGAGCTTCCCCTGAGGATAACCCCGTGAGGTAACTTGCTTTTCCTGACAACAAGGCCAAGATCCCTGCGGCGATTAATCCTCCGACTGTGCCACACATAGCAGCCAGCGTCTTTTTACTGTAACCTGTGATAAAGAGGATGAATAACACCGTGATTATGGATCCCAGCCCCACTGTAACAATTATGGGGTTGTATCCCCTGAGTATCAAGGGAAGGATCATTTTTACGATAACTATCCCCATGCCGGCCAAGGAGAGAATTGCCTTCACTCCCTGAAATCCCCCAATGATGACCACCAACAGGATGAATAAGAGTGTAATAATAAGCAGTGGACTTTTCCGGGAGAAATCCGCTAAGAAATAGGTAAACTCACCTTCGGTTTCATCTCTCTCCAATACTACCCGATCTCCTTCCTCGACTCTAAGGTCGAAGTACGGATGACCTGTAAGGGTATGAAAAATGCGGATGGTTTCTCCTCGCTCAGGCCCGGAAAGGAGTCGTACTGTTACAATTTGGTTTTCCCAGCCCTCTTCATCCCAAGCTTGGGGTTCGGTGGTTTCAACATTTAGGACGCGTCCCTGGAATGTTGCTGAGGGCGCCTGTCCACTGAGGACTAAGGTAAAAAGTATGAGGCAAATGATTTGGATGTATCTTTTCACGTTATGACCTCCAAACGTTGGAGCATTTGAACCATATTATAACACGGTAATGGTGAAAAGTCCCCTTGACATTGCTAAACTACCTGGGTATAATAAACAATGTCCGGGCGGCGTAGCTCAGTTGGTCAGAGCATACGGTTCATACCCGTAGTGTCGCTGGTTCAAATCCAGCCGCCGCTACCATAAAAAAATAACAAAACCCTACAAATTAATGTAGGGTTTTTCGCATTATCTCGAAATGTTGGGGGGATTTTTGTTCGCTTTCCACACCTTTCGACATGTCACGCTTGTCTCCCGTGCTATATTTAACGCAATAGTTGGATGGAGATGATAGCGTGGCTAAGAATGTGTCCATTTTTTTACGCGCCAACGAGGATGAACTGAACTTAGGTCAGCTAGTTAATGGTTGGGCCCTATCGCCCCTTGCTTGGAGCGTAATCGGTTTTCTTTTAGGACGTAGTGCCATTTTTGGTGAAATCTGGCCCTTTGGTCTTGCTTTTTTGGTGACATGGCGGACCGCCAAACGCAGTCAGCTAGTTCTCCCCCTAGTGGGAGTGGTTGCTGGTCTTACCAGTGCTATTGGCATTCGTCTGGCCTTACCCTACTATGCAGCCTTTGCCCTAATAGCCCTGTTCCCAGGGGAGGATGAAAAAATAGGGAAGAACTGGCTGCTATGTGGCAGCCTTTTGCTAAAGGTGATCCTGCACTATTTGCTGCAGCCGATACCCATGGTTTTTATTGTGGCCATTACAGAATGCGCCTTTGCAGTGTTTAGTTATGGACTGATGAACTCGGTAGTTGAACGCTGTCTAGAGAAGCAATTGGCACATCGAGAGTTGTACGCGTTCTTCGTTGCAGTAACTTTAATCATTGCTTGCCCATGGAGCTGGGGAGGGATTTCGCTTCGACTTTTTTTGGTTTGTGCGCTTTTAGTCTTAGGCGCCAGACTGGGAGGACTAGGTGTTTCATGCATTTTGGGCCCTTCCTTAGCGTTGCTGATGCTTTTGCTTGGTGAACCGACCCCCCTGGTACTCCTGATTGTTATTGCTAGTTTGCTCACTGGATTTTTACACAGGTTTCGATGGGGTTACTATGTGGGTCCAGGATTGGCTTGGGTCTTTTGTGTTCCAGGGCCTGTAGAAGTGGAAACACTTCAGTGGATGTTAGTTGTCCTAGGGGCTTCATGGGTTGCCAGTCGCGTCCCGCAGGAACGACTAACGCTTCTGGCACGCATCGTCCCCGGAACACAGCCCTTTATGGAACAGGATAAAGGTCATGACGAGCACTTGAAAAAGGTGTTGGATCAAAAAATCGATGGTTATCTCACCGTTTTCGAGGAGTTAGAAAGGACTTTGCTGGATAACGAAAATCCGCTTTTTCACAAACAGATGCATGGGATGGCCGAGCTGTTGAAAACGATGAAGAACTCCTTTTCACCGGAGGCACGCTTTACTAAGGAGTTTGAAGAAAAACTGTTACGCCACTTTGCCCGTGCAGATCTGTCCCATATAACAGCCCTACAATGTTTAGATGGCTTTGAAATCTATGGTGCCCGGCGTAAGCCCTGTGGTACTGGTACCTTTTGTCAAGAAGTGGCTGATTTTTGCAGTGGTACAATCTCTTCTCAGCGTTTCGGCGTGACGAACACCGGTTGTTCTACTGGAGGCACCTGTGGGTTTCACATTTCTCCCTGTCCCAGCTACCGTGTGGAAATTGGTAAAGCTAAGGTGGCTAGTCAAGAAGTCTCAGGGGATAGCCAAACCACCTTTGAGATTTCTCCGAGTAAGGTAGCAATTGTACTTAGTGACGGGATGGGGGTTGGCTTGAAAGCGCATACAGAGAGCAATGTTACGCTCAGGCTTTTAGAACGCATGATTAAGGCTGGATATGATTTACGTACAGCGGTTTCGTTAATCAACCGCTTGCTTATGTTGCGTAATCAGGATGATATGTTCGTAACCATCGATATGGTCGTGGTGGACTTGTTCTCAGGTCAGTTGGAATTTGTGAAAGTCGGTGCGGCACCAAGTTTCATTAAGCGGGGACGAGAGGTAGAGATTATTCATAACCAATCCCTGCCCGTAGGTGTGCTCGATGAAGTTGACGTTCAATCTGATAGGAGAACATTGAAGGAAGGCGAAATATTAGTTATGACCACGGATGGGGTTTTAGATGCCCAGCGCAGTGTAGCCCGCAAAGATGAGTGGATGTGCTGGAATCTGCGGCGTCTGCAGTGTTCTGGAGATATGGCAGCCATGGCTGAGGAAATTCTCTATGACAGCATTGAAATTGCAGATGGTCGAGTGGATGATGATATGATGGTTGTAGTCGCTAGAATAGTGCCAGTTGACTGGGGGATTGAAACATATAGGAGGGTACAGTCGAGTGTCCTGTGATATTTTTTCAGTATTTGCCCAAAACCTAGCATCAATGTCTGTCACCAAGCAAGAAAGGGTTCTTGTTGCGGTGAGTGGCGGGCCAGACTCTATGGCTCTCCTTCACCTTTTTTTGCGTTGGAATACCAGAAAAATAGGTGTTTTTCACCTTAATCATGGCTTTCGCGAAAATGCTGCTGATGATGCACGCTTCGTGGAGCAGTACGCACGGAAGATGAATATTCCTGTGGAGGTACAGGAGTATGATATTAATCGTTACTTGACTCTCAGTGGTGAGTCGAAACAGCAAGGGGCCCGTAAAATCCGTTATCAGCTCTTGAAGAACTACGCGGAAGCACATGGTTATCATTGGATAGCTCTGGGACATCATGGTGATGATCAGGCAGAGACAGTACTAATGCGGATTATTCGTGGCGCAGGATTGCACGGTCTCGGGGGGATCCCCCTTCAGCGTGGTATGTTTATTCGGCCACTCTTGAGCATCTATAAAAACGAAATTCTCCGTTACTGCCAGGATTTTGGAATTCCTTATGTGCAAGATGAGACGAATTTTCAACCCATCTATTTACGGAATAAGGTAAGAAAGGAACTCTTGCCTCATTTGGCCCAAGAGTATAATCCGGAGATCATATCCCAGCTAGTACAGTTGGCTGAACTTGCTCGCGAAGATGAGCTGGAACTGCAGACTAGGGCGGATTCTATTTGTAGGGAAAACATTCAATGGAGGAGAGGGCAAGTGCTGTTTCCCCGTCAACTGTTTAGCGACTTGACAGTTGCTATGCAGCGACGGGTATTGAGGACCCTACTACGGTTTTATCGGGGACACCTGCTTCAAATTGGTTTTGAGCACATAGAAGAATGGCGTCTACAGCTAGTGGAAAACACCACTTTTAAGTTGTCCCTCCCTCAAATATGGGTCTCTGCTAACGTAGATTATATTTTTGTAGGGGACTTAGTGGCAGAGAAGTGGGCTCCTGTGGAACTACAGGTACCGGGAGAAGTCAGCGTTGGGGGGTTTACGATTAGAGCTGAGTTCCATGCAAGGGAGAACTTAGGTCCAAGACCGGAAAATTGCGAAGACTTTGACCTAGATACCATAACGCTTCCCTTATCTATTCGACCCCGTCAGGAAGGTGATCGGATGCGTCCCTTTGGAGGGGCGGGCACCAAGAAAGTGAAGGATCTGCTCATTGATGCCCATATTCCTCAGGAGCAAAGAGATCTGCTTCCTCTGATCTGTGATCAGCAGGGGATTTTGTGGATTCCTACGGTTCGTAGAAGTGAACGGGGAGCACTATCTGACTCATCTGAGCAGGTGTTACGGTTGATTATTGTGAAAGGTTCTTGATTGTTGTCACGCCCCAACCCTTGTGGTATAATTGATTGACGTATCGCTTTTTTGCCTTGGCTATGGAAAGGGAGGGCAAGCTTTGAATAAATTTCTTCGCGGAATCAGTCTATATTTACTGATAGCTATTATTGCAGTTTCTATTGTCAGTAATTTGTATTCACCGGGCAGTGTAGCCAAAGAACTCTATTACTCAGAGTTGCTACAATATATTGATCAAGACAAGGTTGCATCTGTTACATTGGTTGGGGATCAGCATATAGAAGGCAAGCTTCGGGATGGTACCAGCTTTGTGGCACTTGTTCCGATGGGCAAAATGCCGGATATTGCTGATCGTTTAGAAGAGAGAAATGTTCAGCTCGAGGCTGAATTGCCACCTACAACACCATGGTGGATGGCGCTTCTTCCTAACTTGCTTTTTGTCGTCATGTTGGCCCTTGTTTGGCTATTTATCATGAATCAAATGCAAGGTGGTAATAATCGTGCTTTATCCTTTGGGAAGAGTAGAGCACGGTTGCACCATGAGGATAAGCCAAAGGTTACTTTCGACCATGTGGCAGGTGTAGATGAAGCTAAGCAGGAGTTAGTTGAAATTGTGGAGTTTTTGAAGCATCCTAAGAAGTTTAACGAGTTGGGTGCGAAAATTCCCAAGGGTGTCTTATTGGTGGGCCCTCCGGGAACCGGTAAAACCCTGTTGGCCAGGGCAGTAGCTGGTGAGGCAGGAGTTCCATTTTTTAGTATAAGTGGTTCAGAGTTTGTAGAAATGTTTGTGGGCGTAGGTGCCTCGAGGGTAAGGGACCTTTTTGAAAATGCCAAGAAGAACGCGCCTTGCTTGATTTTTATTGATGAGTTAGATGCTGTAGGTCGTCAACGGGGAGCAGGTTTAGGTGGTGGCCATGATGAACGGGAGCAAACCCTTAACCAGCTGTTGGTAGAAATGGACGGGTTTGAGGTCAACTCCGGAATTATCATTATGGCAGCGACAAACCGTGCTGACGTTTTAGATCCGGCCTTGTTGCGTCCAGGTCGTTTTGACCGTAAGGTGGTTGTGGATCGTCCTGATTTGCAGGGACGAGTGGCCATTTTAAGAATTCACAGTCGAAATAAGCCCTTAGAACAAGAAGTTGACTTGAATGTTCTAGCCCGCAGGACCCCTGGTTTTTCTGGTGCAGATTTGGAGAGTCTGCTCAATGAAGCGGCCATTTTGGCTGCCCGTGGTAATCGTAAGACGATCACCATGGCGGACTGTGAGGAAGCTATCGACAGAGTGCTCATGGGGCCTGAAAAGAAAAACCGTGTCATAAGTGAGATCGATCGGAAAGTCTTTGCCTATCATGAAGCTGGGCATGCGGTTGTAGCCCACTATTCGAAACACGGTGACCCTGTTCACAAGGTTACGATTGTGGGTAGAGGTGGCGCCGGTGGTTATACCATGATGCTGCCTGAAGAAGAACGCTTTGTCTCCACCCGCTCCAAGCTTTTAGATGATCTAGTTAACCTTTTAGGTGGTAGGGCTGCCGAAGAGTTGGCTTTGGACGAGATTAGTACTGGAGCTCAAAATGATTTGGAGAGGGTAACCCGTATTGCTCGTAAGATGGTTATGGAGTGGGGCATGAGCGAGAAACTTGGACCTCTGACTTTCGGTCGACCCAATGGTGAAGACTTGGTGTTCTTGGGAAGAGATATTTCCCGAGAACGTAATTACAGTGAAGAGGTTGCTGCAGTCATCGACCAAGAGGTACACGAACTGGTTGAATCCAGTTACGCTGAGGCTAAGAATTTGCTTTCTGAGCATCGAGATAAGCTTGATGCCGTAGCAGCAGCACTTCTTGAGCGGGAAACCTTAACTAGGGAAGAGTTCCTGGCCTTAATGGACGGTCAGAAACTACCTGACCCAGTAGAGTCTGGTGCGGAAGAGGCTATCGCTGCATATCAGGAAGAGAGCACTAAGGAAACTCCCAATCCCAAGCTGAGAAGTGAACGGCGCAGATCGGATCCTGTGATTGGAGAAGTATAAGTAGAAAAAAACAACCCTTCACACTATGAAGGGTTGTTTGCTTTTGTCGCCTAGCTTCTTATCTTAGATGGGAGGGCATGTTGCCAAGCGTTACCGTAAACATGAGCATTTCGCCACCACGGTAGACGGTGACTAATACCTTGTCGCCTGGATTGTACTTAGCAAGTTCTTTAGCCACATCTTCGGTGTTAAAGATGTCTGAATCACCGATACGCCTGATTACATCCCAAGCTTTGAGACCAGCGTCTTCTGCCGGAGAACCCTGGACAACATCCACCACGATTACGCCTTTTTCATCTGGGAGCTGTAGTTGCTCAGCCAGTGAGGTAGTAATCTCACGTTGATAGATACCTAGCCAAGTTTTGCTGACACCACCTGTTGTAATTAGCTCATCTAACACTTCTTTAGCCACATTGATGGGAATCGCAAAACCTATTCCTTGGGCTTGCGCATGAACAGCTGTATTAATCCCGATTACTTCTCCCTCAATATTTAAGAGTGGACCACCCGAGTTACCTTGGTTAATGGCTGCGTCGGTTTGCATCAGGTTGCGATAGGTTTGGGGTCGACCAGTTTCGGAGTTATAGACGGAGATCTCTCTGCCCTTGGCACTGAGTACACCCACTGTTACAGTGTGTTCAAAAGCTCTGCCATAGGGGTTACCAATGGCAATTGTCCATTCGCCCACTCTGGTGGCGTCCGAGTCTCCCAAAGGTATGGTTGGGAAAACATCGCCATTTTCGTTCACAATCCGCAGTACGGCCAGATCGAGGGCTCGGTCTGAACCAATGATTTCTGCTTTGTACTCCCTTTCGAGCCCTGCGGCATCAATCACGATTGTAATGGTCTGATTCTCGCCTTGATTACCAACCACATGTTGGTTAGTAAGGACGATTCCTGATGGGTCTATGATAAATCCAGAACCAGCACTTGTGGTCTGGGAGGGCTGGCGATTACTAAAGGGATCGTTGAACCAAAAATTGAAGAAGTAACTGAACGGATCCTGCGGCATAGTCCGTTGCCAGGGATCACTAGACTCTACAACTGGCCATTCGACCGTGATAAAAACCGTTGCTGGACTGGCGACCTCTGCTATATCTGCAATGATATAGGGGTTGTCTACCATCATGGGAATTACCGCGCTATGGGTAATGTCGCCTGGTTGAATCTGAGGGGCTTCTTGCGCTCCTAGTGTCGTTTTGGATGATGGGTGGGCCATTACGCCACTAAGGGTCAACAGCACAGCAACGATGGATAAAACAGTAATGACACGTTTTTTGGTTAGCATAATAATCCTCCTCTTTTTCTGACTAATTAAATTATAACAATCTCAATTTTCTCTGGCAAGGGAGTGGGAATGTGAACGACCATGTTAACTGTATCCAATGGGGGAAAGGAATAGTAAAGAGTATAGAGGTGTACCAGAGTTTGAGTTCAACAAACGACTTCGCTAAAAAGCGGATCAAAAGTGGGGGTGATTCAGGAACTGTAATATGGGCTCTAAACCAAACCCAGGGGAAGGGTCGCAGGGGACGCCGCTGGGACGCAGATCACTCTTCGCTCACTTTTAGCTTAATCTGGCGCAGTCCACATAATAGTATTCCCACTGCCATAACTCTCTATGTAGGCTTAGGTTTGGTGCAGCAACTCGAGACCCTGGTCCCGGGACTCAGGATCAAATGGCCTAATGATCTTTGGGTGGGTAAAAAAAAGCTGGGAGGTATCTTAACCGAAACTATGCGACAGGGAGACGAGCGCTGGATAATTCTCGGAATGGGCTTGAACATCAATTCTATACCCAACTCTAAATCAAGCCCCAGGACTTCTTGGTATGAGGTCACTGGTTGCCTGTGGGCCCGCTTGAGCGTGTTGGATCAAGTTCTTCTAGGCCTGGAACGGGGGGTTGATTTGCTCCAAGGAAATCACGACCTAACTCAACTCTTTCGTAGATATGGAAATTTCGTTGGTAATAGAATTACCGTTTATTATGGTGAGCAAGTCTTTCCTGCTGTGGCTAAGGCAGTGCTTACAGATGGTAGCCTATTGATCGAAGATGCCCGCGGCTTGCGGGCTATCGTACCAGATGAGATCAGTGTGCGGTTTTGATTGAAATTGAGCATAACTATGGTACAATTATTATATACGGGAGAATTTGAGTTCCTGGTGGGCT
>JAAZLQ010000100.1 GCA_012799255.1 Bacillota bacterium | reverse complement strand
GGGCATGGCGGTGGTTGGCTCGAGCCTCTTAGGAGTCACCGGTATCATCATCCTTACAGGCGATGCGGCCTTGACTTTAGGTTTCAGTTTTGGTGCATCTTCCTTGGCCCTATTCGCCAAGGCAGGTGGAGGAATTTTCACCAAGACCGCCGATATTGCAGCTGATTTAGTGGGCAAAGTTGAGTTAGGAATTCCCGAAGATGATCCCCGCAATCCTGCAGTAATCGCCGATAATGTAGGCGATAACGTGGGAGACGTGGCCGGAATGGGTGCAGATTTGTTTGACTCCCATGTGGCTTCCCTTTCTGCGGCTTTAGTCTTGGCAATGGCACTAGATCGGGGAATTGGTCAGTTCACTAACATGGTCTTTTGTTACGCTTCCTCAGGGCTACTTGCTTCCATTATTGGAGTATTAATGGCCAGAATCGCCCCAGGAGCTAACCCCACAGGGGCACTAAGCAAATCAACTTATGTTACTACCTCGATCTTCGCAGCTTTAACAGCCTTAGCAACGTATTTGTTCGATTTTAGTTGGTACTATTGGGGAGCAACTATCATCGGTTTGGCAGTAGGAGTCATCATTGGCGTTGCCACCGACTATTTCACTAATGACGAGAAGAATCCAGTTCGCCATGTAGCTAATGCATCTGGATCTGGTCCAGCCTTCACAATCCTTTCTGGAACCAGTTACGGATTCTTAAGTGTTTTCCCTGCCTTGGTCGGGATAGCTGTGTCTGCTTTGGCAGCTTACACAATTACTAATGGTATCGACCCAACGACCACTACCGATGCCCTCTTTGGCATCGCTATGGCGGCAGTGGGAATGCTCTCAATCGTCGGTATGATTATTTCTAACGATGCCTATGGACCAATCGTGGACAATGCTCGAGGATTAGTGGAAATGGCAGACTTGGGGAACGATGCTTTACGAATCACAGACGAGCTGGATAGTGCTGGTAACACAGTAAAGGCGATTACCAAAGGGTTCGCCATTAGCGCAGCTGGACTCACGGTAATTGCGCTATTGGGTGCATTTTTGTCAGAAGCTAATGAGGTGCTATTAACTCGAGGAATGGAGTTACTCGCGGGCTTTGACATTATGAACCCATTGGTCTTTTTCGGCCTGATTGTTGGTGCAGCAGTACCTGCCGTTTTTTCCGCCATGCTCATGCTAGGAGTGGATCGCAATGCAGAACGGATGGTAGCTGAGATCCACAGGCAATTTGCAGAGATTCCAGGGCTCAAAGAAGGAAAATCTAATGCAACGCCCGACTATGCTAATTGCATTGCTATCGCCACCGAAGGTGCCCTCAAGGAGTTGATTCCTGCAGGACTGATGGCCATTGTGGTTACCTTGGCAGTTGGCTTTGTCGGAGGAGTAACCGCCATAGGCGGGTTTTTGGCAGGAAACATTGTGAGTGGACTGCTCTTAGCTCTGTTTATGAGTAACTCTGGCGGCCTGTGGGATAATGCGAAAAAGTATATTGAGGCCGGCCACGTAGGCGGCAAGGGCTCCGCTGCCCATAAGGCTGCCGTGGTGGGAGACACTGTGGGTGATCCTTTCAAGGACACGGCTGGTCCATCCATCAACACTCAAATCACTGTGGTCTCACTAATCGCATCGTTGGCTGCCGGGTTGTTTATCGCATTTTCTATCTTCTAAGGAAATCAGGGAGGTTGATCCCCAAGTTTGGACCATCCTCCCTGTTCTTTTTATCCAATGTCTTTAATAAAGCAAATAATTCGGTTTGCTTCCTGAAAGCCCACACTCAAATGAAAATCATAGCTGATAGCATTGGGTATTTCTATATCCGATGCCATTTGAGTGCAGCCATGATCCTTTGCCCATACTTCCCCCTGTTTCAGTAGCTTTGTGGCTATGCCCTGTTTTCGATAGCCATCCATCACATAAATACCTTCAACATAGCCCACAGGAGTGGAGTTGGAACCTTCCACATAATCAACACGTATAGACAGATTGATGAAGCCCACAAACTCTGCTCCAACCTGGTACAAGAATGCGGTTTCTCGCTCAGAACGGAGTATCCCAGAAAATGTATCCTCCAGTTCAGCCCTCGAGTGTTCTGGCCACAACATAAGACCAAGTTCAAGCCATTCGCGGAAGTTCTCCTCTGTTACGCCGACAATACGACCGCGCGCAAGGACTTCCTTTACCCTCTGCAGCAAAAGCGGCTGAATCTCCGGATAAGTAAGTTCACCCGGCATCTCATTTTCTAGACGCACCTGTGCTATTTCCGAATCAGGCAAAGGTCCTAGTTTAGCTATGTCTGCATAAAAAAATCTTCCAAAACGTGTTTCTTGGCTTTTTACCGAATAATCGCAGATTTCCTGCAAACTAAACTCCAATGCTCCCGTTTCTTCAAAGAGTTCCCTCTTGGCGGTCTGCAAAACAGACTCGTTCGGTTCTTTCCGCCCTCCCGGGATCTCCCATGTAGTTTTCAGTTTTTGCTGCACAAAGACCCACTTTCCTTGATATTGCGCAGCAATCACTGCATAACTCATCTTACACTCATCTATCTCTCCTGGTTCAAAAAACCGAATCTCCACTCTAGCCACCCCTTTCTTCGCCACGTTAAGCTTTGCTGATAGAACACTTCCTAATGGGATGACGGATTACAGTTTTGTACTTCTCAGGCGGAACTTTCCGTGGATCCGAAAGATAGATCTCATGATGGAACCTAGTGTCCGAAAAATCGTGCTCGTAGCCATGCTCGAGCAAGTATTCATCCATCATCGCTACCGTCTGGGGTTCTAGGTCAAAGGGACCTAGATGCATCGCTTGTACGCACAATCCTTCATTCACGCGGAGGAACTCCGCTGTGGAGCAATCAAGCTTCTTCTTACGGGCGGCCTCTCCTTTAGCCCATAAGAGGTCTTCTTCAGCCACAAAATCAGGTAGACGAATCACTGAGATCCAGTTAAAGGTATGTTTATTAGCATAGTCCACCCCATGTACACCCTCTTGCCACCAAAAACCTTCTAGTGGTGGTACCACATAGGGGAAAAAGCCTTCAATCTGTCTCTCACCTTTGTAACTCATCCGAATCGTATAGGAAATAGCATAGAGAATCTGCACAGATTGTTGATAGGCTCCCCCCTCCACATTAGGATCTCCAACTCCTCTAACCGCAACGTAGTTCATGGGGGGCACTTCCACTATTTCGGGTTTTGTTTTCGGTGCATAAAGCTCTTTATACTCTTTCTTGAAGTCAAATGCCATATCAAAACCTCCTAATTTGCTTGTAGCGCCTTGATGCGTTCATTCATGGGCGGATGGGAATAATGGAAAAGCACCGCGAGGGGATGTGGATTGAGATTAACTAAGTTCTCCCTGGCCAAAACCTTCAAGGCAGAAATTAACCAACTGGGCTGGGTCTGCTTGGCAGCAAAGTGATCCGCCTTGAACTCAGCCTTGCGAGACAGTAAGTTCGAAGGAATCCCCAAGAGTAGCAAAAGGGGATCTAGCAAGATGCTACAAAGGATAAAAGCAAAGCCAAAATGAACCCCAGGAAAGCCAAAGTCTGTAAACAAGCTAGGGCTCTGCAGAACTAGTCCAATAGCCACAGCCTGTAATCCCATTAACACAATCTGCTGAGCAAGCATACGCCAGGTGTCTTTATGTACTGCGTGCCCCAACTCATGGGCTAATACCGCAAGAATTTCGTCTTCAGACATGTTTTCAAGCAAAGTGTCATAGAGGATTACTTCCCTGGTTTTTCCGATCCCAGTAAAAGCAGCGTTGCTTTTACTAGAACGCTTAGAGGCATCCATGACCAGAATAGCTTTTAAGTTGAAACCTACCGCTGAAGCCAACTGCCCGATCCTAGAACGAAGTTGCCCTTCCGGTAGTGGAGTGAACTTGTTAAACAGCCTCAACAGAAGTTTTCCGAAAAAGGCCACTGCAAAAAGCATTATGACGCTCAAGACTGACCACGTAATGAAAATAAAAGTCCACAGATTCTCCGAGAACCGAAGATAAAGGGCATGTATGGCCCCTAAGATAAGACCACCAAGCACGAGCGTAACTAAGTAACTAGTTATCTGGTCACGGGCAAACGTCGTGATACCGGTACGGTTAAAACCATGACGTTCTTCTATGAAAAAGGTGCGGTAAATCCCAAAGGGTAGCAGCAGTAATGTTATCAAGGTCTGATAGACACCCAAGAAGAGTAAGGATTCTACGATGGGGTGTGTTGTACGTAAAGCGACCCACTCTCCTAAGCTAGCAAATGGTCCCCAGAGAAGTACCAGTAGTAAGAGGAGACCAAAGCCCTTCCTAACCAAATCCAGCCGATGCCCTTCCAAGGAGTAGTTCAACCATTTTTCATAACGTGAATGGTCATACACATCTTGTACATACTTTGGGAGCGGTTTCAAACTGTGTCTCTGGTTGAGAAGTGCCACCACCGTTTCAACCACATAGACAAAGATAACCAGACCAATAATTACCCATCTCACATAAACCACCTCTACGTTTTACAACCAGCCAAAGGCTTTCAGAATTCTATACCTTTCGAGTGCCAAAATACCCTGCCAATACCTTCGCGCAATGGAGAACTCATTGGGATACTGGCCCCAACTCCAGGGGATCTCCCAAATTCCTTCTGAGGTTCTCTTTTCAAGGAAAAAGTCGAGGTTCTGTTCTACCAGTGTTTTAAGTTCCAAGTACAGGGGATCAGCTGGGCTGTGAATAAAGTCCAGGGGCAAAGGCTTATAACCTTTCTTCCAATTATCCACATCCTTATCTATTACCCTCTTTGTCAACTCCTGAACTTTGTCCTCCGCTTCAGCGAATGTCCAGCCCATCACCGCGTTAAAGCGAGTCTTATGATCGGCCAGCAGGCGCAAGGAATGCCTATAACACTTAACCTCATGTCGCTCCATAGTCTCAGCCTGTTTGAGGCGCTGCATGGCATGTCCCAAGGAAAACCAACCCAGTTCAGCCTCAGAACTTTCTGGAGATGACCACTTGATCAAGAAAGAGGCCAGCTCCACACTGGGGTTAAACATCCATGCTCCTTGCCCACCTTGCTGCCAATGCCACCAAGGTGCATGGGGATGAAGATTATTCTCCGGCAAAGTGGATGCCCACATGCCTGGCTCAACTTGTGATGTATTAATAAGGTAGGTTTTGAACTTAACTATGATCTCCCCATCTGAATCAGCGTTGATATCATCCAAAATCCGTCCCGCCATTGAGCTTGCCATAGGAGATGAACTTGGCAACCAAAAGTCTGGCTCAAGTCCATTACCGAAGCCTCCGTCCTCATTTTGAAAAGCGCTTAGATAGCCCAATACTTTTTCTTTAGGACCTTGCTCGAAGAAAAACTCCCATTGTACAGTCTCAAGCGGGCGTGCGTAACGTTTAATCCACCTTGCTGCCCTTTCCATATTATCTTCCCCTTAACTCATATTTCCCTAGCGACCACTCTAACCGGGCAGGCTTCAGACGCGATCTTGAGCGGAAATGCTAAAATCTCGAATTTCCCCATACCAACAAGTCCACCTAAGTTAGTGAGGTTTTCGATGAGGGGTATCCCTGCGCCTAAGATTCTTTTATGCAGTTCAAATGGAGGTCTTTCTGGCGATGGCAAATCCATCCCGATCATCTTCACTTTTCGTTCTAGAAAAAAGTCCACTAGATCTCCGTGAGCAATTGGATGCTCCGAATAATAGTCTGCGGTTCCAAATTTGGAGTCATGATTAGTCCATAACAAGACGATATCTCCCGTTTCCACTAACCTGGTATACTCCGATTTGTACCTTATTATAGATTCTGTTCTAACATCCAAGAGCCGTCCTCTGCCTACAAGGGTGTCCAGAGGAAGGTCTTTCACCATCTTTCCCCCCGCAATGAAGTGCAGGGGAGCATCAAGGTGAGTTCCTGCATGTAAACCCGTCCTTAGAGCAAAAGAAGCATAGCCATCCCTCTCCACGCTACACCTCTGAACCAAACTAGTAGGCTCATCTCCGGGATAAGCAGGGGTTTCGTTTAAAAATGGGTGACTAAGATCAACGAGTTTTCTCATAAACTCACTCCCGTTTGGGCAGTTCTAAGAAGTAAGCCAACATCTCTTCTCTGTTTCCCTGAGGGATGTTGGCATAGTCCACTCCATCAGCATGAATCAAATCGTCAGTTACCAAAAATGCTTGGATCCCCAGTTGGGCTACTATCAAATCCTCCGCCACGTCATTACCCACCATCAAACATTCTTCTGCTCTGGCATCAATGGTGGTAAGTATTTCCCTGTAATAATCCAAGTTCGGCTTAGCAAAACGCGAGTTCTCATAGGTGGTGATCAAAACAAAGTCCTCTGGCTGGAGTCCGGCCCAACGCATTCTTTCCAACGTAGCTATCCTAGGAAACAGCGGATTAGTTGCTAGAACTAACTCATATCCTTTTTCTTTGAGAACCTGCACCGCTTCATTGGCTAGAGGTGTAGGACGAACCGCCTTGGCCACTTTCGCGAACTCATTCGCGTAGAATTCCTCGAACACCTCAATATGTTCGTCCATCTCACCGCCGAAATGATCTATAAAAAGCCGCCAAAAACGTTGTTCGTTGGTTAGCGTCCCATCGTTATTTACCATAGCGTTTACACCGGCTAGCACAACTTGCACCAACTGATTACCGTCATATCCCAACTGCATACCCTTGAGGTATAACTCATGCAGATAGGTTTTCATAAATACTTCCATGTCCATGGGAAGCAATGTCCCGTCTAAATCAAACAATACTGTTTTCAATCTTCTCCTCCTTGTACTCATCAAGCCACCAGGCGTGCCATGACATCCTCGAAGACCTTTTCCACAGTATAGCCTTCCCGCACTGCCTGGGCAAAATAACCCTGTTCAAATAGCTTCATTCCAAGTTCTACTCCGCGAGGACAATCTGCCCTGAGGAGATCTAAAAGCTCTGCCTGGCGAGGGTGCTGTCGACCTAGCTCAAAGGCAGTGTTCAGTGCTATTTGGAACACTTCAAGTTCAGGATCAGCCAACTCAACCTGCATCCTTTTAGTGCGCAAATAAGGTGTGGCATTACTAAGCACCGCTGAACCGGCAATCCCGTCACGTCCGGCATACTTAATTCTGCGAATTCCTGCCATTACACTTGCTCCAAAACACATGGGGCACGGTTCCAAAGTAGTGTAAAGAGTATAGCCCGTCACGCCTCGATGTTCCGTTCTCTGGAGCTGACTAAGTGCCACCATCTCCGCGTGGGCCAAATCCGTACCAGCCAAAGCTGAGCTAAAACTAGGCTCAAAAATGGCATTTCGACCTTTGGCAATGATCTCTCCACTCTCATTGACAATAACACAACCCACTGGCACATTACCCTGGCAAAAGGCTTCCCAGGCCAAGGCAAAAGCTTCGCGCCATTCGGGTTTCAAGCCCTTCCACATCAGCTAGCTCCCCTTTCCTCCCACCCCAGTTCTTTCCTTAGATATACCTCGTGGGTAACCGAACTCCTTTTTGCTCCAAGCATTACTTCCCAAAAATATTAACGTCGTGTATAATAAAGTTAGCAGGTTGTAAAACGGAGGGAAAAGAATGACGACAAATAATAAAAAAATGGGGTTTTCTACTAAAGCAATCCACGGAGGCCATTCCACTAACAGCGCAGGGGCATTGGTCACCCCCATCTATCAGGCTTCCACTTTCACCTTTGAATCTGCTCAGCAAGGTGCGAAGCGTTTTGCTTTAGAAGAACAGGGTTATATCTACACCCGACTTGGTAACCCCAACTCCACCGAATTGGAGCAAAAAGTAGCCCTGTTGGAGGGTGCAGAGGCTGCTTTAGCCACGGGATCTGGCATGGGAGCCATCACATCCGCCTTGTGGAGTGTACTGGAACCAGGTGATCACGTGATTGCCGGTCAAGCCATATATGGTTGTACCTTTGCTTTTTTAGCCCACGGGGTCCAGAAATTCGGTGTGGAGACAACCTTCGTTGATCTAAGCAACCTAAAAGAAGTGGAGGCTGCCTTAAGGCCCAACACCAAAGTTGTTTACATTGAGAGTCCCGCCAACCCCACCATGACTCTAGCGGACATTCGAAAGATCAGTGAGCTAGCCCACAAAATCCCTAACTGCTTAGTCTTTGTCGACAATACTTATTGCACACCATATCTCCAGAGGCCAATTGAGTTGGGCGCAGACGTTGTCTTACATTCTGCAACCAAGTACCTCAATGGACATGGAGATGTAATTGCAGGCATCGTCGTAGGGAAACAAGAATTCATTGATCAAGTTCGTTATTTCGGCGTCAAGGACATGACTGGATCAGTTCTCAGCCCCTTTGATGCATATCTTATTTGCCGCGGACTCAAAACACTTTCTTTGCGTATGGAAAAGCACTCCGCTAATGCCCAACAGGTCGCAGAGTTTTTGGAACAACATCCTGCAGTTGACCGAGTACTCTATCCAGGTCTACCCAGTTTTCCGCAGTATGACTTAGCCAAAGAGCAAATGTACTTGCCCGGAGGCATGATTGCCTTTGAACTGAAGGGCGGCGTAGGAGCCGGAGTTTCCCTGATGGACAATGTTAGCCTCTGTACTCTTGCCGTAAGTCTTGGCGATACGGAGACTCTAATTCAACACCCAGCATCCATGACCCACTCGACTTATTCCCCGGAAGAACGAGCGGCGTATGGAATCACGGATGGTCTAGTTCGTTTATCAGTAGGATTAGAGGATGCAGAGGACATCATTCAAGATCTTAAAGTAGTCTTAGATACATTATAGGAAGAAAAGGCCACTGGAGAAAACCGCCAGTGGCCTTATTTGTACCTAATTAGTTAGCATGTATGTCCTGTACTAGTGAATAAGTTGTACCGTTTAACAGGGCCGGATCACACTCGCTTTTGAGTAGCGCCATCACTAGACAATCCTCCCAAGCATCACGATGCTTGATATAGGTGTATTGACGCAGAACTCCTTCGCGCCTAAAACCAAATCTTTCTAAAAGTCGAATAGAAGCGTCGTTTTCGGGAAAAACCGAGGCTTGAATACGGTGCATTTCAATTTCATTAAACCCAAAAGGGATAATCGCTTTCAAAGCCTCAGCCATGATCCCTTTATGCTGATAGTCCATTGATAGTTCGTAACCAAGCTCTGCCCTGGAAAAATGGTCAAAATCGCTAAAGCCTAGGGTTCCAATAACCTTATCGTTTGGCTTTAGGGTTATTCCCCACCGAATGGATTGTTCTTCCTGGTAGCCCGTTTTAAAGAAGCGCACAAACCCACGACCATCTGCCAAGGTTTTAGGCCACCAATCATAGAACTTAGCTAAATCTTCATTAAAATAAGCCTGAATGTCTGATCCGTCTTCGTACCTTAGTTGGCGCAGCACCAGCCTCTCTGTTTCCAATACGGGAAACCTATTAAAAAACGACATGCATCTACCAATCCACCTTGCAATTGTTGTTGATCGCCCATAGTCTACCACATTAACATCCAAAAAAGAACCCACCCTCACGGATGGATTCAAGTATTTTTTCTAGTTGCCTACCCATTGATCAGTGGCGGAGGTGGCGCTTGAACTAATGCCACAATATGCTGACAGGGGATGATTGCCCTTTGGAATCCATCCAAGTCAGCTACCGGTCTCCTGAAGACTAGATAAGTTTCTTGTACTTGCCTTAGTTGCCATTGTGTATCAAACAAAACTTGATCATCATTGTCGAGAACAATATACACCCATTCATTAATAAAGTTCGCCCAAGACTCTGGACATCTGCAACACACATTTCTAAGCCCCATCACAATCCCTCCTTTGCCTCACTATATGAAGAGAACGACTCTATGGGCATGGTACTGAAACACTAAAAATCTGAGGATAACGCAACTTTACCAAATTAGGAGCCTGGAGCTAGCGCAATAGACAGTTTAGAAAGTACTATGCACTAATCCCAGAATTGGAGGTTGTCGTCATGACTGCAAAGGCGCAAATTGGGCTCTTAACCCCCTTCTTCCGCCCTATCGAGGGATACCAAACCGCTGCTGTTAACGTGAATATCGACTTAGTTGTAGTTACTCCTAATAGAATCAACTGGCAAACCAATGAAGTTGATGCACTCCTTTACAACGGTCATGAATGGGTGCCCTCCACAGTTCCAATTCCCAAAGCTATATACAATCGTTACTACGGACCAAAACCAAAAGTAATTAACCGACTAGAACTTATTATTGGAAAGAATAAGGTATTCAACCACATTACCCGGTTTGACAAATGGAAAACACATGAAGCTCTAGCCAGCTCTGCACTAAAGTCCCATTTACCAAATACAGTCCCCTATGACCCTGAGCATCTAAAAGACTTCCTAGGTAGTTTCGGTGAGGTCATTCTAAAACCCGCAAGGGGACAATGCGGCAAAGAAATCTACTTGCTGAAGGTAAAGCAAGGTATTTATCATCTTCACCAAGGTACCAAGTCTCCTGTCGCATCCTTTCATTCCTGGCATAATCTTCTTGCAGGACTTGAAGTCCTAACCAAGAAAGATTTCCTATTACAAAAATTCATCCCCCTAGCCACTTTCGACGGCAGAATCTTCGACGTACGCTTGCTGTTGCAAAAGGACGGACAAGGCGACTGGCAAGTTTCGGGAGCATTAACTCGCCTAGCTTTACGATATTCGTACGTCACCAACATTTGTCATGCAATCGTCTCGGCCCAAGATACACTGAAAAAGGTTTTTCCAGCAGACGACATTATGTCAGAACTAGAAAGAATCAGTATTGAGGCGGCGCGGTCTCTGGAAGAACCCTTTGGGTCACTTGGTGAACTGAGTGTCGACTTCGGCCTAGATCAACAGGCGAAAACTTGGATCATTGAGCTTAATGCCAAACCCATGAAAAGCTTGTTTGGGTCCTTAGGGCAGCCCCAGCTCATGTCAGCAATCTACGAACAACCACTACGCTATGCACTGCACCTGGCTACCACCTAATTCCCAAAAGCCTTCCCCATCGGGCTTTCAACCTGGCGGTTTGCAATTTATTTAAAAATTAAACGTTTTCTTAGCAGGATTTTATAGCTAAACCTCTAAATTATTACAACAGATTAAGGTCGAATATCTCACATTTTAGAACATTAAAGAAGGAAATTCGCCACAGAGGTGGAAGTACATTCGCAAGCTTTACCAGGTTTAAATTGCAGAATCGTAAAGCACGGACTGAAATGGGGGGGTGATCGCTGAAATTTGGGGTCGGCGACTAATGGTTTCGTGTTGTTCAACTACTATTTATAAGGAAGGTGACTAATATTGTTTAATCGTAAGACACGCATCGCTTTCTTGGCGATAGCATTACTCGTTGTTTTGTCTGCAGTTGCGTTTGCCGAACAAAGAATGGGAACATGGGTTGACGATGTTATTCTCGTTCAAGAGCCATCGATCACTACTGCTGTCACCCGTTTACAAGCCGGTGACCTTGATGTTTATGCATCAACTTCAAGTCAACCAGTTCCTTTCGCCACAATTCTTAGCGATCCAAATCTCGACTACTACCAAACATACGGATCCTATAGCGAACTCACCTTTAACGTAGTAGGTCCTGAGTTCGAAGATGGACGTTACAATCCATTTGGTAACCGTAAGATTCGTGAAGCAATGAACTGGCTTCTCGACCGTGATTACATTGCTCAAGAACTCTATGGCGGCTTAGCCATTGGAAAACTCACCATGCTTAACCGAAATTACGTAGACTACTCCCGCGTTGTAGAAACCACCCGGGGTCTTGAAGCAAAATATGCTTATAATTTCGAGTTAGCTAAAGAAGTAATCCAAACTGAAATGATGGAAGACGGTGCCAAGCTTGTTAATGGCAAATGGCATTATAACGGCCAACCTATCGAAATTATTATTCTAGCTAGAAGCGAAGACCAACGCGCTTCCGTTGGTGACTATGTCGCTGATCAACTAACAGCTCTCGGTCTAACCGCTACTGTTGAATACCGTACCGCTGCTGAAGCTTCCCCAATTTGGGTTTCTAGCGATCCTTGGTTGGGACTATGGCACATTTACACCGGCGGTTGGGTAGCAGGTGAAGTTTACAGGGATCAAGGACACATTTTCCGTCAAATGTACAGCCCTCAAGGCATGTCCTACACTCTCTGGCAAGAATACAAACCAACTCCAGAGTTTGAAGAAATCATTGAGCGTCTCTACTACAAGAAGTTCTCTTCTATCGAAGAAAGAAACGCTCTCTTCTCCAGAGCTCTCGAACTCGGTTTGGAAGATTCGCCTCGTATCTATACTGTTGACACCATTTCTTACCTAGCACGTCGTGCTGACGTGAACGTAGCTGCTGACTTGGCTCAAGGTATGGGTAGTACTCCACTCTGGCCAAGCACACTTCGCCGTGGTGACGAAATCGGCGGTGAAATTAGAATTGGTGCTCAGCAACTTCTCGTTGACCCATGGAATGCTATCGCTGGTTCTAACCAATCCTTTGACCAGTTACCAATGAGAGCTACCTTTGACCGTGGTTTCATCAGCAACCCATTTACAGGTAGCCGCATTCCTCATCGTGCGAAGTTTGCCGAGATCACTGTAGTAGAAGGCTTACCAGTTGCGAAATCTCCTGACACAGACTGGTTAACCCTAGAGTTCGTCGAAGGTATAGAGTTGCCACACGCTCCATCCGAAGACGGTCTTGGCGGCATTCTTGTTCCTGGTGACGCTTGGCTCTATTGGGATGGCGACCTTGGACGCATGGTTACTGTTGCCGAGAAATATCCAGAAGGCATTACAGCCAAACGCCATACCATTGTTCATTACAGAGATGACTTGTTTGAAACCGTAACTTGGCACGATGGTAGCCCATATACTATCGGTGACGTCTTAGTTCCAGTTATCCTAGACTGGGATCGCGGCTTTACCGGAAGTGACATTTTCGACCCATCAGCAGAAGCTGTTACCAAGACTGCTGCTAACAATGCTCGTGGCTGGAGAATTGTAACTCTTGAGCCGCTTGTACTAGAATTCTGGTCAGATTCGTGGTACATTGATGCTGAGTTGAATATCAACGACTACTTTGCTCCTCTCTTCAACTACGGCGCACAACCATGGCATACCCTTGCTCTGGGTCAATTAGCTGAGAAGGCTGGAGAGTTAGCATTTAGCGTTTCCAAGGCCACTGCTCTAGATGTTGAGCACATGGGCTTTAACATGGGACCAAGCTTGCCTATCCTAGACAAATGGTTAGACTATGCTATTGAGAACAACTATCTTCCATACGCAGACTTCCTAAGCCAATTCATTCCTGAGGAAGAAGTTGCTGCTCGTTACGCTAATGCTAAAGCATGGTACCAAGCCAAGAATCACTTCTGGATTGGTAACGGACCAATGTATCTTGAAGCAGTTTATCCAACCGAAAAGGTAGTTCACTTGAAACGTTACGAGAACTACTCTGAACCAGCCGATAAGTGGTCTATGTTCGACCAACCACGGATTGCCGAAGTAGAAGTAAGCGGCCCAAGCCGTGTAAGAGCTGGTAACGAAATGGCATTCGATGTTGAGATCACCTTCGCAGGCGAGCCCTACGAGATGGAATTCATTCAAGAAGTGAAGTACATCGTTCTGGATGCTAACGGCAACGTTGCAGCCAGCGGTTATGCAACTCCAGTTGCTGATGGCTTGTTTGAAATCGTATTGACTGCGGAACAAACAGCTGCGTTGCCTGTCGGTTCCAACACCATCGAAGCAATTGTCCTCCCAACACTTGTAGCTAGCGCTACTTTCGGTGGACACACATTCGTGACACTACCCTAGGGAGAACTAGATAACAACGCCATATTTGATGAGCGAGGGCGTGGAGTCCACGCCCTCGCTTCTCTGTTCCAGATCAATACCGGGAGGTATAGGAAATGCTAAACATTGAAACTGCGCAAGGACAATCTGCAGTCGAACGTCAACGCAGATTGAGCAGTCTCAATCGCGTACTAAAGTACGTACTCGTTCGGGGACTGACCTTGCTCGTTACTATTACTATTGGAGTCTATCTAGCCATCCTCATCGCTAATGGTGGAGGCTATGTAGACCAAATGCGCATAGGCCAAATTAAAGAACAGGTCGCCATGCAGATGGCTGCTGACCAGGAAATGACCTTTTTGACCAACCAAGAAAGGCGAGAACTTGAAGCAGCCCAGGTCGCAATTCAAATTGAGCAGTTAGGACTCGATCGGCCATTTATGGTCAGAAGTTTTGAGTATCTGTGGAATGGACTTACACTCAACTTGGGATCAGCTAACTACTTACTCAGTGACAGCGGATCACGCCAAGTTCGGAATATTTTAGGTGAACGTTTAGGACCAACATTGCTGTTGATGGCTACTGGTCAACTTCTCCTCTTCTTTAGCTCGCTGGCTTTGGGGCTATTTCTTTCGCGTCGTTATGGTAGTTTCCTAGACAAGTTTATTATTACCATGGCACCAACCAGTTCAGCACCGGCATGGTTTTACGGAATGTTTCTCATATTAATATTTGCTGCCGTCCTGGGATGGTTGCCCTTTGGCGGCATGGTTGATGCACCACCACCTCAAAACATCTTTTTGCGTGCTATAAGCATCTTAAAACACATGATTTTACCAGTAACAGCCCTACTAATTTCTTCGGTATTCTCCGGTGCTTACTCGCGCAGAACCTTTTTCTTAATCTACTCTAGCGAAGATTATGTTGAGATGGCTAAGGCAAAGGGATTGTCCGATCGAGAAATTGAACGGCGTTATGTGCTAAGGCCTACCCTACCTACCATCATTACTAGCTTTATGTTAACGATTATTGGACTCTGGACTGGGGCCATTGTATTTGAAACAGTATTTAACTGGCCAGGAATTGGGCGCTTAACCCAACAAGCGATTAACCTATTCGATACACCCGTAATTGTAGCCACCACTGTTATCTATGCTTACCTTTTGGCCGTTACAATTTTCCTACTTGATATTATTTATGCCC
>JAAZLQ010000284.1 GCA_012799255.1 Bacillota bacterium | reverse complement strand
GTTTCTTGGCCTATAAGGGCCGTATTAGATTGCCCCATAATTACTAAGTTAATGGAATATAAACTTATCATTGTTAAGATACCGGATAATATGGCTGGAATCTTTAACTTGGTATGTAATATTCCTGTAATTAATCCGGCAAGCATTCCTGCAAATATAGCAATATACATGGATATAAAGGGATTCCATCCATGACGAACCATCAACATGGCAGATAAGCTTCCCCCCAATGCAAATGTTCCTTCACAGGACATATCTGCGAAATTAAGTATTCTAAATGTTATGTATACTCCCATCGCTAATATTGCCCAGGCTAACCCTTGGGAAATGGCGTTAAACATCGCCATTATATCACTCATTAATATATCTAACAACTTATTCACCATGCCTTTCCTTACTGTCTGCTATTGGATGCTGACAGCCTAAAAACTATACTCATATTTTATCTATTCTTAATAGTTAAAAGGGGGCTGCTGCAAAATATATAAGGGTATACAGGTATAGCTGTTTTCATACCCGTGTACCCAATTCAATTTTGCAACAGCCACTTAGTTTTATTTATATTTTTCTAATAATTCTTCAGGTATAGTAATTCCTAATTGCTCTGCCACCTCTTCATTAATGGTTAAATCGTATTGCTCCTCTGGAAGATATTCTATAGGCATCTTATCTGTTGTTGTCTCTCCCTTAAGTATTTTAACTGCCTGCTTACCTGTTAATTTACCAAGTTCATAGTAATTAATTCCAAAGGTGGCTAATCCTCCTTTGTTAACCATATTTTCCTCTCCGCATATAACAGGCAAGCCATTGGAATTGGCTACCATAGCTACATTAGGCATTCCTGCTGCTATTACATTATCAGTTGGGGCATATATGGCATCCACCTTACCAACAAGAGATTGAACTACCTGTTGAATTTCATTGGAATTGGACACAGTTGCCTCAACCGCTGTTAACCCAAACTCTTCTGCAGCTTCAATTGCAACAGCAGCTTGGATTTTCGAATTACTTTCACTGGAACAATATAGAACTGCTATTTTTTTAGCTGTAGGAACTAATTGAAGCAATAACTCTATTTGCTGCTTAATTGGAGTTAAATCTGAAGTTCCTGATACATTTCCTCCTGGGGCCTCATTGGATTCAACAAGACCTGATGCCGCTGGATCTGTTACAGCAGTAACAAGTATAGGAATATCCTTGGTTGCATTGGCTACAGCCTGGGCAGAGGGTGTTGAAATGGCCAGTATTAAATCCTTATTATCATTCACAAATTTAGCTGCAATAGTATTGGAATTAGATTGATCATTTTGTGCATTCTGATAATCAATTATTATGTTCTCACCATCTACATAACCGGCCTCTGCTAGGGCATCTACGAAGCCCTGATAACTAGCGTCTAAAGCCGCATGGGCAACTAATTGACTGACACCTATTTTAATAGGTTCTTCTGATTTACCTGCATTCCCTGTATCAGCTTCCTTTGTACCACAACCAATAAGAGATAATATCGACAATGATGCTATTAATAAGACTGTTGTAATTTTTTTTAGTCTCATAAAATCCTCCTCAACTTTTTAAATATAAATTAACCTGAATTATTCATGATAAATCATTAATCGGTGCCTAGCACCGCATAGTTACTGTATTTCACCTAATTATTGCTTTCACTTAAAAAGTGAAGCCAAAATAGTAGAAAAAGAGTTT
>JAAZLQ010000022.1 GCA_012799255.1 Bacillota bacterium | reverse complement strand
CCAAGAGCCGTAACCCAGTTTATTGTGGATATGGTAAACCCCAAATTGGGCGAGAAAATTACCGACCCTGCTTGCGGAACTGCGGGCTTTTTGGTGTGTGCCATTGAACACCTGAAAAAGCAGGTAAAAAACATTGAAGACCGCAAGACCTTACAGGAAACTGTAACAGGCAGCGAACTGAAACCCCTGCCTTTTATGCTGAGTGTGGTAAACCTGATTACCCACGACATTGAAGTGCCGCAAATTGAAAATGGTGATTCGCTGAGCCGTGAATACAACTCTATCAAACAAAAAGACCGTGTGGACATCATTGTTGCCAATCCGCCTTTTGGTGGTGTGGTGGGCGATGGTATGGAAACCAATTTCCCGTTGAACTACCGCACCAAGGAAAGTGCCGATTTGTTTTTGATACTGTTTATCCAATTGCTGAAAGACGGTGGTAGAGCAGGCATTGTTTTGCCCGATGGCAGCTTAACAGGCGATGGAGTAAAACAACGGATAAGGCAAAAACTTCTGGAAGATTGCAATGTGCATACCATTGTGCGTTTGCCCCAAAGCGTATTTGCCCCCTATGCCACCGTAAACACCAACCTGATTTTCTTTGAAAAGGGTAAGCCAACAAAAGAAATTTGGTATTACGAACACACCCTGCCCGATGGACAAAAGGCGTATAGTAAAACTAAACCCATACGCTTAGAGGAATTTGAACCCATTAAACAATGGTGGAAAAACCGTGAAGAAAGCGAAGTAGCTTGGATAGTGCAGATACAAACCATTATAGACCGCAATTACGATTTGGATATAAAGAATCCGAATAAGAAAGTGGAGGAAGTGGTGTATGATAGAATGGCGATTATTCAAAACTTGGAGAATTCATTCCAAAAGTCATTGGAGCTTTTAAAAGAATTATCAAAGTCTGAAAAATGAGTAGAGGGAAAAAACCATTAAGTTCAAGCATAACAGATAATTGGGAAAAAGCTTTTTTCAATTCTATTGGTCATTACATTACATTAATCAATAAAGGGCTGAGTAAGAATTTTAAAAGTGAACCTTTATCAAATCACATCAAAATTGTTGGAGGTTATGCATTTAAAAATTCGGAATACAAAAGTTCAGGTGTTCCAATAATCCGAATTTCTGATTTCAACAATGAAAGAATCGTTTTAGATAGTGTTGTTTACTACGAAGAATCACCATTGCTTGAAAAATACGAACTCAAAGAATCTGATATAATCATTGCTTTAACAGGCGGAACCATTGGGAAATTAGGAATCGTTCAAGGAGGTTTGGGTAAGCTTTATTTGAATCAACGAGTTGGAAAGTTTGAAATTCTGAACCCAAATGAATTTGAAAAGGAATACATCTATTGGATTGCAAGAGGTGTAGAAGGAATTGTAAAGAATTTAGCTTGGGGGGCTGCGATTCCAAATGTAAGTCCTAAACAAATTGAAGAATTAAACTTTCCAATTCCAAGCAAGGATATTCAAAAAAACATCATCCGTTTTTTAAATGATTTAAGAAACGGAAATGTGACCGATGATATTTATTTTGATGAAGAAATTGAAAATGAAATAAAGGACATTCAAGAAAAGCAGGTTAAATTAGGGAAAGTTCAAGACGAACTCTCCCACCAACTCACCCTACTCGAAAACCTAAACCAAGCCATTTTACAAGAAGCGGTGCAGGGCAAGTTGGTGCCACAAGACCCGAAAGACGAACCCGCCAGCGAATTGCTCAAACGCATCAAAGCCGAGAAAGCAACCCTTCGTCAGGCTCAGGGCAAGGGCAAGAAAGAAAAACCCTTACCACCCATCAAACCCGAAGAAATTCCATTTCAGATTCCTGAAAATTGGGTGTGGTGTCGGTTGGGGGAAATTTGTTCTAAAATCACAGATGGTTTTCATAATACACCACCAAAAGTTGCAGAAGGCTTCCCGTATATTGCAGCTACCCACGTCAAATCTGACAAGATAGATTGGGATGGCTGTCATTATGTTTCAGAAAAATTTCATAGAGAACTTTATTTGAAAGCGACACCAAAAAAAGGTGAAATACTTGTTGTGAACATTGGAGCAGGTTGTGGGACACCCGCTATAATTGATGTGGATTTTGAATTTAGTTTCAAAAACACTGCTATATTGAAATTTGACCAATCAGAGATTTACAACAAGTATATTTTCTATTACTTCATTTTAAAGAGGGATGAATTCTATAAAGACCTTACAAAAGGAGGATTACAACCTTTTTTGAGTCTTAAAATTTTAAATGAAATTGTATTCCCCCTTCCCCCACTTGCCGAGCAAAAACGCATTGTGGCGGAAATAGAAAAGCAATTAGCTAAAACCAAACAATTAAAAGAACACATCATTGCCAACCAACAAGCCACCGAGCAGTTGTTAAAAGCAATGTTGCATCAGGCGTTTGAGGTGAAGGAGGTGGAAACAGTATAAGTATGGCGGAAATTCAAAGAAGTAGCACAGGTTTATCAGGCGAGTATTTTGTAGCCGCAGAACTTTTAAGGAGAGGTTACAGCGTAGGTATTACAATGGGAAATGCAAAAGCCATTGATATTTTGGCAGAGAAAGGCGGAAACCAGTTTATCATTCAGGTTAAAGCCATTTTCAAAAAGAAAAACGTGGGTTGGCCAATGATGGCAGACAAAGTGAATGAAAACATTTTTTATGTGTTCGTTAATCTGAACGGAGATAAAATGACAGAGCCTGACTACTTCATTGCAACAGGCATTGAAGCGAAACAAAAAGTAAAACAATACACCACAAGAGGAATAATAGATTTATCTACACTCAACAATAATGATTTTAAAAACAGGTGGGATAAAATAAGCTAACAGATAAAATGAGAAGAATAGAAAAAGACACCTTTTTACGGGGCTTCAAAGTGCTTTCAAATCAATCCTTTGATTTGTTCCTTGGAGCAGGTGCGTCTATTTCTTCAGGCATTCCTTCTGGAGGCGATTTGGTTTGGCAGTTCAAAAGAGAGTTACTAAGTGTAAGTGGTAAAATAAACGGTAAAAAGTTTCAGGACTTAAAAATTGAATCCAATAAGAAGATTATTCAAAGCTATTTTGCCGAAGAAGATG
>JAAZLQ010000101.1 GCA_012799255.1 Bacillota bacterium | reverse complement strand
CACTTTATGATTGGAATACTCAAAATGAATATGTCCAACAATATTTGTTGAGTTATTTGAAACAAGCAGTAGCTGATGGTGCGGACGGTTTCCGCTATGATGCCGCAAAACACATTGAATTGCCAGGTGAATACGGCAGTAACTTCTGGAATGTTATCTTGAACAACGGTTCTGAGTTCCAGTACGGAGAAATTTTGCAGGATGATGTTTCAAATGATGCTGGCTACGGTAAGTTGATGAGTATCACTGCTTCAAATTACGGTCAAAAAATCCGTTCAGCGCTAAAAGACCGTCATATCTCAGCAGGCAATTTGATGAATTATCAAGTTTCAGGAGTTGACGCAGCAAATCTTGTTACCTGGGTAGAATCACATGACAATTATGCAAATGATGACCAAGAATCAACTTGGATGAATGATAGTGATATTCGTCTTGGATGGGCTATGATTACAGCTCGCGCTAAAGGAACACCGTTGTTCTTCTCACGTCCAGTCGGTGGTGGTAATGGCACACGATTCCCAGGTCAATCACAAATTGGTGATGCAGGTAGCGACCTTTATAAGGATGCAACAGTGACTGCTGTTAATAAATTCCATAATGCTATGGTTGGAGAGTCAGAATATCTTCGTAATCCTGGTGGTGATGAACAAGTTGCAATGATTGAACGTGGCACAAAAGGTGCTGTTATTGTGAACCTTATTGACGGCGACAAACAAATTAATTCTGAAACTAATTTGGCTGATGGTACATACACTGACAAGGTTTCTGGTCGACAATTTAATGTTTCAAATGGTCGTATTACAGGTAGCGTTCCATCACGCTCAGCCGTTGTTTTGTATGATGACCAAGCTAGCCAAGCAGCTCAAGTTTCAGTTGATGGTTACAAAGAAGGCGACAATAGCATTTCTAAAGCCACAGAAGTAACATTGAAAGCTAAAAATGCTGACTCTGCGACATACAAACTTGATAATGGTCAAGAGGTAGCTTATAAAGACGGTGATAAAGTCACTGTTGGTGAAGGGCTTGAAGCTGGTCAATCAACTACTCTAACATTGACTGCAACAGGAGCTGACGGTCAATCAACAACGAAGACATACACTTTCACAATGAAAGACCCAAGTGCTGAGACTAACATTTACTTCCAAAACCCAGATAACTGGTCAGATGTTTATGCTTACATGTATTCAGCAAAAGATAATAAACTTCTTGGCGCATGGCCTGGAACTAAGATGACTAAAGAAGCATCAGGTCGCTATTCAATCACAGTTCCTGCTTCATATGCTGAAGAAGGTGTGAAAGTAATCTTCACAAATAATCAAGGCTCACAATATCCACAAAATGAAGGTTTTGATTTCAAAGCAGAAGGCTTGTACTCAAAAGCTGGCTTGATGCCTGATGTTCCAGCAGGAAAAACTCGTGTAACCTTTGATAACCCTGGTGGTTGGGATAGTGCGAATGCTTACCTCTACTATGGAAATCCTGTTCAATATCCTCTAGGTGTGTGGCCTGGAACACAAATGACTAAAGATGATGCTGGTAATTTCTACCTCGATCTCCCAGAAGAAT
>JAAZLQ010000243.1 GCA_012799255.1 Bacillota bacterium | reverse complement strand
AATTTGAGGATTATATTCCATTGCTAAATGCTTCAGGCTACGAGGTTTTTAGTTTTAATATGTCTGAAATACTTAAGGACATCCCTCACCATTATTTAATTGGCGTCACCCTTAATAAAAGGGAAAAATAAAACCACCCCTCAATCATGATAAAACCGACCCTCCCAGGATTGATCCTTGGTATTACCTGCCTGTTCTATTCTTGTGAAAAAGCTAATATAGACTCACTAAGATACGGGTTGGTTTCCTATTATCCCTTTAGTGGAAATGCTAAGAACTTTGCGGGAAGCTATCATGGTGTAGTGAATGGAGCCACACTTTCCACAGACAGATTCAATCAGCCTAATAGTGCATATGCATTTAATGGTGTCAGCGATTATATTTTGATAAAAGATTTTGGCGACATAGTACCTACAGAGGAAATTTCAGTCTCAATGTGGGTACAAGCAACTGACACAAGAACTCAATTTCAAATGATGCTTTGTCCGGATAATAATCGCTTTGGCATATCGGCCTATTACTATCATAATGGCCAGAATACTACATTTTGGGACTACGGATGGCAGGGAGAAGGTGGTGAAGCACCTGGTAGACTTTACTTCAGACCTGAACCAAATGATACACAATGGCATCATTATATATTCCTATCAAGTATTAAGGCTAATTACATGAAAATCTATAAGGATGGCTATTTATTGATATCCGAAAACGAGTCTCTCCCACTTCTGAATGCTTCTGGCAGAGATTTAAAAATTGGTTGTGGGGATGGACATGGTTTTCACAAAGGTAAAATTGACGACATAAGGATTTACAACCGAATACTGAATGAAAGAGAGATCCGTCAACTTTATGATTAATACATTCTTAATTAGTGTCCACCCTTACAACCCCGATTGAATTATGAAACTCGTATCTGAAGTTAATTTTATTCATGTTTGCACCTGAGTGGATATTCGGATAGTAAGGATGATTTTTGAGGTCTAAAAAAATGGGGAGATGAACTGGATTATTTTAATTATTGCTGGACTCTTCGAAGTTGTATTTGCTTCGTGTCTGGGGAAAGCCAAAGAAACGACAGAACAGGAAATGTATTTGTGGTATGCCGGCTTTATAGTCTCCTTGACAATAAGCATGGTCCTGCTTGTAAAAGCTACGCAAAGCCTGCCTATAGGTACAGCTTATGCGGTATGGACCGGGATTGGAGCTGTTGGAACAGCCCTGGTAGGGATTATTATATTCAAAGAGCCTGCATCATTTCTAAGGGTATTTTTCCTTATAACACTTATTTGCTCCATAATTGGGCTAAAAATAGTTTCCAACTAGTTTATGAAATATAAATAAGGACTTTATTGGCGCCATATCACCATTAGGAACAACTATACAAGGATTTCCTCCTAGGTGATTACGTTGCCTTTTCATTCACTTTCATTTCATATATCAAGGAAGCTTCCTTCAAACTAGAGATAAACCTAGTCATCTTCAGTAAATGTTCAGTTCATATGAAACTATCCTATATAACAGATCGTTAAAAAGTGTTGTAATAGCGAGACTATTATTTAGTAGATACAACACTCTTTTCCTCAACCATCCAACTATGTAAAACCATACTGTGGCTGAGGAAGACGGAGTCGTGCCAAAATCCAAGTGTTCCAACCCAATAAACAGATATAGTTCAATTTTCTACTAGAAGTAATCCTTAGTTCTAGTCACTTCACCTGGATGCATCTGAACTAATATCATGCCACTTGACGAATCGCACATAAACAATAATTCCAATTCTATTCAAACTAACCCTAAAATAAAAGATGATGGACTTTAAAGACTACGTTAAGCAAATTGGAGACAGAGTAATTAAACTCAAAGACCAAATTCAAACTGAAGAAGCAACAAAAAATGCTTTCATTATGCCTTTGCTTCAAGCATTGGGTTATGATGTTTTTAACCCTCTTGAAGTCGTACCAGAATATACTACAGACATTGGTACTAAAAAAGGTGAGAAAATCGATTATGCAATACTGAAAGATGGTGTGCCCACAATCCTAATAGAGTGCAAACATTGGGCTCAAGACCTTAATCTTCATGATAACCAACTTCTACGTTATTTTCATGTTTCCAAAGCTAAATTTGGTATTTTAACCAATGGAATTGCATACCGCTTTTATTCTGATCTGGTAGAACCAAACAAAATGGATGAGAAGCCATTTTTAGAATTTAATATTAATGAGATTAAAGACAATCAAATTGAAGAGCTGAAAAGGTTCCATAAATCTGTATTTGATGCTGAAAGCATCGTGAACACAGCCAGTGAACTAAAATACATCAATGAGCTGAAGCAATTATTCCAACAAGAACTATCAAATCCTTCCCCCGATTTTGTAAAGCTTTTTGCCAAACAGGTTTACCCGTCAATGGTAACAGCCAAAATTCTTGAACAATTTACTACGTTGACAAAAAGATCAATGCAGCAATATATCAGTGATTTAATCACTGAGCGTTTGAAGACTGCACTTTCAAAAGAAAACGAAGCAACAAAAGAACAAGAATCAACAGCAGCAGAACAGGCAAAAGTTGAAGAAAACAGAATTATTGTTACCACAGAGGAAGAACTTGAAGGTTTTATGATCGTGAAGTCTATTTTGCGACAAAAAATAAATGCAACCAGAATCACATATCGTGATGCACAAACATATTTTGCGATTCTACTAGATGATAACAATCGCAAGACAATTTGCAGGCTTTATCTAAATGGTAGTAAAAAGTATCTAGCAATTCTAGATGACCAGAAGAAGGAAATCAGATACTCCATATCAAGTTTAGACGACATATTTAACTATTCAGAAAATCTCTTGACAGTAATCGAGAATTACGAACATCCAAAATAAACGAATACTAACAAATTCAACTCAGTCCCTTACCGCCAACTATTATGAATTTAGAACTGAATAAATTATTTCTAGCTATTATGTATTGCACGAATTGTGGAAAAAACCGAAGATGACGGAACCAATTTGTGTTCTATATGTAGAACTCGTCTGAATTATGAATCTGAAAACAGTTCATTGAAAGATGTAACAACAAAACAAAACTGCTCCAAGAATATATAATGCCCAAAATATCTTTCAGACTTAATTACTCATAATCCAAAGGGTTTCAGTATTGGTCAAGCAGATGGAGATCCACAGTTTAATACTCACCAAAGGGAAGGAAGGATATGGGCTTGTTTGCAACTGATTCCTGGACTCGATTAAGGAATCTAAGCACGGCAGATCCGGCCAGGCCATTTGGATGACAACCGGGCTGTCCTT
>JAAZLQ010000278.1 GCA_012799255.1 Bacillota bacterium | reverse complement strand
TTCTTATGTTCAAGAGCCATAGCCGAGACCTCCGTATTGTTATTAGTTTGGTTACCAATATCATACTAGGTTTCTGGCTGTGGTTCTATTTATTTCTTGCTGTTGCATTTCATTCTACAATGAACCTACCTGCAGACCATTCTTAATGACCTTGACATAAACGGGAATGGCTTGCTGAGGAACTCTTGCTAACCATTGATTGTCAAGTCCACTCCAATACTGGGCCAAATTCTTCACATAGCCCGACTCCCCATCTTTCGTACAACCTGTGCCAAAAGGACCATCCCATTCATACTCTATCTTAGCAATACTCTGGTAAGATTCATAGTCATCGTGTTCAAAACCAAGTCCGCAGCATATTGGTGATGGAAATGTAAATTCACCAAACTAACCGACGAGTCCTAAAGGACAACCGATAGCTCTCGCATCAAAGCGAACGTATCAACATAGGGTATGCCAAATGCCCGGCAGACATTAGGAATGGGAACCTTCCGTTGGATATCAGGCTTATACGCTTCATGAGTAACTAAACAACAACTTTGAACCAAAGCATAGGCAATCAACCAACCATCAGCTCCCGATGCAAATTCACTTTTGGCATTAGAAATGAAACTTCGCTTGGCGTCATACACCCACTGCATTATTACCCCATACGCTTGAACCACTTCGGGAGTACTGCTGCTTGCAATCTAAGTTGAAAAATCATCGACTAGCCATTGCGCCAGATCGTCATTGTTCTTAACAATCTCCTCTCGAACTCGATCAATCGTGATTACTCTACCTGTTTCAGCTGCCATCACGAGTTTAGGCCAAAAGGATGGAACAATATCGAAAGCATAATAGCGTCTTGCAGCTTCAATAAAGACATTGGCATCAAGGAGGAATACACCGCTAGTCATCATTCTTATACTTCCTCTACCTGCTGAGCAGCGTACCTTGAAAACGTTTCTCCGCGCAGACCCGTCAACTGATAGGCATCCCTATAAAGCAGACGATCCTCTCTAAGCGCTGTTACAACATGAGTCAAGAACAACCGTCCCACACGATAGTTTTGATTTCTGTAAAAATTCCCTCCATCACTTGCCTCTCTATCTGGAATGTTGCTGATGTACTCTCGGTAAAACTCGTCGTAAACGTAGTTCGAGACAAGCTGCAAATCAAGGGCTCGTCTAGCTACAACCAAGGGGCTGACCTTAAACTGCCGCGCCATACCGTAAAACGCATCCTCAGGCGAATCAACACTGCGCCATTCTTCGAGAAGTCTTGCTTGTGAAACCAAGAATTCCCCAGCAATTGCATTACAAGCTCGCTCTACATCGTGGTCTGCTGGCTGAAGCAGGGCTAAATCAAAGACAGCACTGGTGCCAAGCCATATGTGTGCTAGTTCGTGAGCAAGATTGAACATCTGAGCTGCTTTGTAGTCAGTCCCATTAATGAAAACTAATGGCGCGTATTCGTCCACAAGCACGAATCCACGAAATTCTTCAAGATCAAGACGCCTAAAGGTGTTGTTTTCAACAACTCCATTGCGAACCACCATTATACCAGCATCCTCTACGGCTCCAAATAATCTGACCAGAGCATTCTCCCAATTTCGTTCCTCTTGCGCCCAATTGTCCGGCAAATTCAGCGTTTCTCGAATGTCATCAGCAACTACCCTATAGTCGTCCTTGACTGTAAATGCTCCGACATATCCCTTTGGGAGCGCCCCGTCTTCAATTAAATATTCTCTCAGCCAAGACTGACGCCTAACCATCACCCGAACAGTGTCAAGCAGATTGCGGCTGGGGCGATCAACAAAATCATCTCCAAAAGTCCTGTAACTTGGAATGGGTAGTTTCTCTTCCGGAGGTTCCAATAGAAACAGCGTGCCTAAAGGAACGTAGGCTTTCTTCGCCAAATCTTCGAGCTGGCGGAGGGTTGGTTTCACCTCACCGCTTAACCATTTATCCAACATAGGAATCTGTTTGACAATTTGGGTTTTCCTTCCAGAGTTCTCAACAGCCCAAAGCAGAACCTCAGGATTAACATCTACGCGGACAGTCCTTGCCACACCATCAACCCCTTTGTCAGAAATCCGTACTGAAGCTGTGTAATTCCTTCCACAACGATTTGGCATCGTATCCATTCAACACGAAATGCGAATACCCTTCCCGCATCAGAAGTCAGTACTCTACTATTCTGTACAGTTAGCTAGTAACAACCTTACGATGCACGGTTTAAGGACCTACTCACGCTTGAAGTGGACCTCCCGACCAAGTTTAAACCCTTAGGGATCCACGAAAACCTTTGACAGAAATGTAGGATTCAAGGCGAATATACCAAAGGGTGCTGGAGATATAATTTAAGAGTGGTGATGACCGACAATCAAATCAATGATATTACAATCACAGAATAACGATAGATTCGGTTGTTTTTAAGGGAACATAGAATGCCCATGTTATAAGAAGGCACCCACTGTCTGACTAATAGGCCCTCAGTGTCTGAAAATAAGGCGAGAAACTAGTTAGACACAAAGTATCCCTTTCATAAGAAACGTCTTCCAGTTATAATTAACCTAGGCTAGATTTTCAACCACTCAAATTCTTAACCGATGAAAAGACTTGTGGTATTAAGTCAAGAGGGTGATACAGAGAAATTTTCTTGAAAGTACCAAAGGAAACTAAAAAAGGGTTCAGGAAATAAAACCGGCCATTTTCAGAACCAGTGTTCGGTGTGGAGAG
>JAAZLQ010000040.1 GCA_012799255.1 Bacillota bacterium | reverse complement strand
TTACCGGCTCTTACACCCAAAACACGCAAACTCAAATGGTGTCGCTCTCTTTGCCTGATATCAACATGTCGTTGAATACATTATACCCTTTCAGAAAAAAGGGCAGGGCAGGGAAACCCAAATGGTATGAGAATATCTCTATCAAATGGAGTTCTCAGTTCAGTAACAGAGTGAATGGCGTAGATTCTACTTTCTTGCAAAAAGAAACATTGGATCAAATGGAGATGGGAATCCGACACTCGATTCCTATTTCTATTCCGTTAAAAATTGCCAAATTAATCAACTGGAACAGCTCCATTAACATTCAGGAAAAATGGTATTTGCAGTCGACAGAAAAAACATTTTCGGTTGATACGGTTGGGGATTACCTTTCCGGGCAGATTCAGGATCACATGAAAAGAGGATTCTTTATGCTGCATGATATTTATGCACAAACCTCACTGAATACGAAAATTTATGTTTTATACGGGTTCCAAAGGGGCTATTTGAAAGCTGTCCGACACGTACTTTCACCGGATTTGAGTTTCACCTATCGTCCCAATTTGAGCGGAAATACTTATGGAAGATATTACAATACGATCAGAGGAACCTATGAGGAGTACTCCCATTTTTCAGGTGCTATTTTTGGAGGCGTATCTTCTCAAACACAAGCGATCTCACGCTTTTCCATATCCAACAATATTGAGATCAAAGTGGCTTCCAGAAAAGATAGCATCACCGGAATGAAAAAGATTACTTTGATAGAAAATTTAACTTTGTCGGCAGGTTACGATTTTGCAGCAGATTCGCTCCAATGGAGTACCCTCGATATTTCCGGTCGCTCCAAGTTTACTCAATTTTTAGACCTGACTTATAGTTTCAGATTTGATCCTTATATTACTGATGCATACGGAAGAAGACTGAATCAGACGGAATGGAAGGTGAACAAAAAACCGTTCCGTTTTTCCAGTTCTCAGGTACAGATAGGGTTGAATTGGCGCTTAAATAATGATTTTTTTAAGGGAAAATCAACGGGAGAGTCACAAAATCAACTTCAGGGAGGTCCGGACCTGTTTCTGGAAAATAGTCTGGGTATTCAATCCGTCTCTGCTGACTTTTCTTCACCCTGGAACTTAACCATCAACTACTCCTTTAACTTTAACGTGTACGAGAATTATCTCTATTTGATTACCGATTCAGTGCCCCATTATAAACGGGATATAATCCAGACACTCAACCTGATGGGAGATTTTAATGTGAGTAAAAAATGGAAAGTAGGATTTACTACAGGGTATGACTTTAAAAATCGTCAAATGTCCTACACCTCTTTTGATGTTTACCGGGATCTGCACTGTTGGGAAATGCGTTTTAACTGGATTCCGTTCGGATACAGACGAGGATGGAGTTTGACTATCAATGTGAAAGCTTCTGTATTGAAAGACTTGAAGATACCTCTAAAACAAGATTTCAGAGATCGTACTTTTTAAAAAGTGGTAAGGGTTAATCCCCCTATTTTAATTTTTAAGAAATTTTAATAAATGCCTGTACGATTAATTTGTACCTTTGCAATCTAAATATTGTAATTTGGGACGCATATTGGCAATCGATTATGGGCAGAAGAGAGTCGGACTGGCGGTGACAGACCAGTTGAGGATCTCTGCTCAGGGTTTGGACACAGTTCATGTTTCTGAGGTTTTTGATTACATCATGGATTATGTGAGTAAAGAACCTGTAGATATCATTGTAATTGGAGAACCTAAAACCATGGATAATCAGCCTTCAGATGCTTCCCATTTTATTGAGCCTTTTGTAAAACGATTGAAAAAAAACTTACCTGACATTACTATTGTGAGAATGGATGAGCGCTTTACTTCTAAAATGGCTTTTCAAACTATGATTGATGCCGGTTTGAGTAAAAAGAAAAGAACCAATAAGGAGTTAGTGGATAAAATCAGCGCAACTATTATCCTTCAATCTTTCTTACAACAGTTAGAGATTGCTGCCGGTAGGGAGAGTATGAATTAAATTTTTAAAAAGAGATGTTACCCATATATTTATTAGGAAACCCCGTATTAAGAAGAGAATCTAAAGAAATTGATCTGGATTATCCGGAATTGAACGAACTGATTGAAAAGATGTTTGAAACTATGTACAAAGCAAATGGAGTCGGGTTGGCTGTGCCTCAGGTGGGGTTGAATATCCGTTTGTTTGTGATGGATACGAACCCCTATATTGAAGCTTTTCCGGATGTAGTGCCGATGAAAAGGGTTATGATTAATCCGGTTATAGAAGAGGAATTGGGTGAGCCGTTTACATTTGCAGAGGGATGTTTGAGCGTTCCGGAGGTGTATGAAGAGGTAACCAGAAAATCGGAGATTAAAATACGCTTTTTAGATCTGGATGGAGAGGAAAAGGTTGAACATGTGACCGGACTGAATGCCAGAGTGATGCAACATGAGACTGATCACCTGGATGGAAAGGTATTTACAGATCGGGTTTCTCCGATTAAAAAGATGATCTTGAAAAAGAAACTTCAAGATATTAGTGCAGGAAAAGTAAAAGTAAATTATAAATTTAAAAATTAGAGTATGGTAA
>JAAZLQ010000033.1 GCA_012799255.1 Bacillota bacterium | reverse complement strand
TGTACCGTGAAACAGAAAATCATTTAGCCCTACTCAATACACAAGAGGCACTCAAAAACAATATTGACAATACCAATTTGTTGAATGTGGCTTTGGAAGATGTGCTGTTTCACTTTACCAAAATATCAGAAGAAGAATTGGTATTGGCAGACCAACTGAAAGACACTTTGCGTAAAACGCGAGAAACTTTGGCGAGTAATTTCGACAAGAAAGACCCTGAGTTTGTTTCGCTGTATGAAGAACTGAAACGCCTTTTCGACAAGAAAAATCTGGACGAGATTACCCAAGACGAAATGCGGAGAAACATTGGAGCACTCACGCAGATATATGAAAAAGTGAAGGAACTCAACCGCCAAAACAATTTGCTGAAAGATAAATACAACAGCGACCCGAAATATGCCCGCATCCACAAAAGATTGGTTGAAAAAGGCGATTTGACCCAAAAAGAAAGTCAGATTTTTGAAGCCTTGATAAACGTAAAACAGGAAGCAGATTTACAAGTATTGCAAAACACAAGATTGCTTGAAAATGAAAGCTATTTCAGCACCCAAATGATGCGATTGGTAATAGACCAATTCAAAAACAAAAACAAGTTTAACTTAAATGCGGAATCATCCAAGTACATCAACAACTTGGTGGTAAACGAATATATCAATGAATTTTACGGAAGAGCAATATGAACGACATAGATTTTAAAGAAAAGACCAAAGCCCTCATTGATAGCCTTAAAAGTATCAGTGCCAACTATGGCTTGGGCAATGATGGCAACGAGTTCAAAATCATTACACAGGTATTCCTGTATAAGTTTATGAACGACAAGTTCGCTTTTGAACTTAAAAAACTTGACCCGAACTTGAAAAATGCCGAAAACTGGGAAGAAACCGTAAAATCTTACTCAGAGGACGATTACGAAATGTTGCTTTTGCAATTGGGGGCAGATACCGCCAAACTCAAACCGCAACATTTTATATCTGAACTCTTCAGCCGACAGAACGAAAGCGATTTTGCCAAACTCTTTGACGATACACTTTTAGACATTGCTATTACCAACAATGATATATTCTCGGTAAAAACAGACGGTGGAGCCAAGGTGGTACTCTTCGACCGCATTACCGAATACATCAGTGACGGCAGCAAGCGGGATGCCTTTGCCAAAGCCATCATCAACAAATTAGTGGGCGTGAGCTTTGAGCATATTTTCCACCAAAAATTCGATTTCTACGCCACCATTTTTGAATACCTGATAAAGGACTACAATACCAACAGCGGTGGCAAATATGCCGAGTATTTTACACCCCACGCAGTAGCCAAAATTATGGCGGCTATTTTGGTGAACGAACCCGACCAAGATGTAACCGTATATGACCCTTCGGCAGGTTCGGGTACGCTTTTGATGAATATTGCTCATGCTATTGGCGAGGACAAATGCACCATTTATTCGCAGGATATCAGTCAAAAATCATCGAGCTTATTACGACTGAATTTGATATTAAACAACTTGGTACATTCCATTCAAAATATCATTCAGGGGAATACCATTCTACATCCTTATCATAAAGACAAAGACGGAAATTTAGAAAAATTCGACTACATCGTTTCCAATCCGCCTTTTAAATTGGATTTCTCCGATTACCGCGATGATTTAGACAGCAAAGAAAACAATGAACGCTTTTTTGCAGGCATACCCAAAGTGCCTAACAAAGCCAAAGACAAAATGGCGATATACCTGCTCTTTTTGCAGCACATTATGTACACGCTAAGCAAAAAAGGGAAAGCCGCTATTGTAGTGCCTACAGGTTTTATTACCGCTCAAAGTGGGATTGACAAAAAGATTCGTGAAAAAATGGTAGAGAGCAAAATGCTGGCAGGCGTGGTGAGTATGCCGAGCAATATTTTTGCCACTACGGGCACCAATGTGAGCATTGTGTTTTTGGACAAAAGCAACAAAAACGAAGTAGTGCTGATAGATGCCTCCAATTTGGGCGAAACCATAAAAGAAGGCAAAAACCAAAAAACAGTACTCACCCCTGCCGAAGAACAGCAAATAATTGACACGTTTAACCAACGGAAAGCGGTGGATGATTTCTCGGTAGTGGTAAGCTATGACGAGATAAAGCAGAAAAACTACTCGCTGAGTGCAGGGCAATATTTTGAGGTGAAGATTGAATATGTGGACATCACCGCAGAAGAATTTGAAGCCAAAATGAAAGGCTTTGAAGATAATTTGAAACAACTTTTTGCCGAAGGCAGGGAATTAGAAAAGAAGATTCAGAATAATTTAAAGGGATTGAGGTATGAGTAAAAAAGGATACACTACAAAATTATCAACTATTGCAGATGTTATTCAAGGACAATCCCCAGAATCTAACTTTTATTCTGAATGTGATGGTGTCCCCTTTTTACAAGGAAATAGAACTTTTGGAAATCTTTATCCATTCTTTGATACATACACTCATAAAGTTACAAAAATGGCTAAAAAAGGCGATGTTTTGATGAGTGTAAGAGCACCTGTTGGGGCATTAAATTATGCACCTTGTGATTTATGTATTGGGCGAGGTTTAGCCAGTATTAAAGCAAAAGATGGCAATAATCAATTTGTTTATTATGCATTAAAATACAATGTTAACAATCTTATAAAACAAGGTTCCGCAACAACATTTGATTCCGTAAATAAGGATATCATCAACGATTTTGAACTAATTATCCCTGAGAACAAAATTGAAAGAAATATAATAGCCAAAGTCCTATCCGACTTAGACGCCAAAATCGAGCTGAATAACAAAATCATCCGAGAGTTGGAAGCAATGGCAAAAACGCTCTACGACTATTGGTTTGTGCAGTTTGATTTTCCTGATGAAGAAGGCAAACCCTACAAATCCTCAGGCGGAAAAATGGTGTACAATGCCGAGTTGAAAAGAGAGATTCCTGAGGGGTGGGTAGCTGGATCTTTCGGGGACTATTGTCCTTCAACTGGAGGCTTTGCTTTTAAATCAAGTTGGTGGACAGATAAAGGAGTGTCTGTTGTTAAAATAAAAGATATTCAAGAAGACTACAGCATTGACATCTCACAATTAGCCAAAGTTGATTTATCAGATAAAAAAGTAGATGATAAATTCAAAGCAAAACCCGGAGATGTTTTAATTGCTATGACAGGAGCTACAATCGGAAAATATGCTATTGTTCCAATTACAGATAGTCCAGTTTATGTAAATCAACGTGTAGGTTATTTTAATTTAGGCTCAAATCCAACTAAAAAACTTCCATATCTAATTAATTCTCTTAGTCAAAAATATTTTAGAGAAGTTGTTTTTAGCATTGCTGGCGGTGCGGCTCAACCAAACATTAGTAATGAACAGATAAATAGTATTCCATTGCTAATTCCTGATAAATCAGTTATTGAAAATTACAATCAAAAATTTTCTTCTGTATATCAGACAATTTTAAATAATCAACGTCAAAACCAACTCCTCACCGCCTTGCGAGACTGGTTGTTGCCAATGTTGATGAATGGGCAGGTAAGGGTAAAAGAAGCGGAGGGAAAATTAAGTATGGCAGCAGAGCCGCGTGTAAAATATGGGAAATTATAAAACAGTATGAGCAAACTAAGCAATAAAATAGAAGCCCACGACCGCTCCATTACTGAAGTACTGGACGATAAAAAGTACACCGTAGATTACTTTCAACGAGAGTACAAATGGGAAGAGCGCCACATAGAGCAGTTGGTATCAGACCTTACTTCCTCCTTCTTAAACGAGTACAAGCCCGATCACAAGCGCAAGGACATTGAAAACTACAACTCCTACTACTTAGGTCCATTTGTGGTGAGCGTGAAAGATGGTCAACGAAGCATTATAGACGGTCAGCAACGCCTTACTTCCTTGACTTTGCTTTTGATTTATCTCAACAACCTACAAAAAGAGCTCGGCATCTCTGAAAAATTAGAATCCCTGATTTTCTCTGAAAAATACGGTGAAATGTCCTTCAACATTCAAGTAGATGAACGCATCACCTGTATGGAATCCTTGTTCAAAACAGGAGAATACGAGCCAAAAGAATCAGATGATGAGTCCACACTGAATATGGCAGCTCGTTATTCGGATATTGAAAAAGCATTTCCCGAAGAAATCAAAAATAGCGTATTGCCCTATTTTATTGACTGGTTAAAATACAATGTCGTGCTTGTAGAGATTATTGCCTACTCAGATGAGAACGCCTACACCATTTTTGAAACAATGAACGACAGGGGTTTGAATCTAACCCCAACGGAAATGCTCAAAGGCTTCATTCTATCAAAGTTTGAAGACAGCAAGAAACGACAAAAAGCGAATGAGCTTTGGAAAACGTCAATGCAGGAACTGCATACCTATGACAAAGATGAAGACCAACGTTTTATTCAGGCTTGGTTCAGGGCACAATATGCCGAAACGATAAGACCTGGTAAAGCAGGTTCAAAAAATGAAGATTTTGAAAAAATAGGAACACGTTTTCATAGTTGGTTTAGAGACAACTTAGATAAAGTCGGAATCGAACAAGACGATTCAGAAGCTTTTCAAGCATTTATAGATAATGACTTCAAATTCTTTTTGAATGCCTACAAACACGTTTTGACTGCTGAGCGAAAACTAAACGATTCGCTACAACATATATTCTACATCAGAAGATGGGGAATTGCCAACTCGCTCAGTTATCCATTATTACTTGCTTCATTGAAGTCAAGTGATAATTCAGATACAGTATTGCAGAAAATGGATATAGTGGCTCGGTATATTGAAGCATTTGTTGTTCGCAGGTCGGTCAACTTCAAAAAGTTTGCTTCCAGTTCTATTCGTTATACAATGTACACGTTGGTTAAAGAAATCAGAAGAACTGAAATACACGAACTGAAAGCAATTTTGAAACGCAAGTTGGATGAAATGGAAGAACCTTGGACAGGAATTCAAAATTTCCGCTTACACGGTCAAAACAGGGTTTTTGTCAAATTCCTACTTTCAAGAATTACGTCTTACGTTGAGCAGCAATCAGGATTCAATTCATCCTTTGAGAAATACTATCATAATCCCGGTGGCAAATCTTATGAAGTGGAACACATTTGGGCTGACAAATTTGCCAATCATAAAGACGAATTCGAGCAGGAGGCAGACTTTCAAGAATACCGAAATCGTATAGGTGCTTTGGTGCTGTTACCAAGGGGCACAAATCAATCGTATGGAGCCAAACCATTTAGCGAAAAGTTAAGTCATTACATCAAGGAAAATTTATTGGTTCAAAGTCTATGTCCGCTTACTTATCAAAACAACCCCAATTTTCTTTCAATGCGAAGCAGATTAAATCTTCCTTTTAAGGCACACGAAGAGTTTAAGAAAGCTGATATCACTGAAAGACTAAAGCTATATCAAGCTATTTGTGAGTCTATTTGGGGAACCGAAATTTATAATGAAGAAGTTCTTAATCCTTGATCTTCCAATGTTTAAGATAAATAAAATTAAAATTGATGAAGAATATAGAGCTATACAGCCACACAATTACTCACGACTTGTTTATTTTTGAAGGTGTTCGTGAATGCTTTGCATTTGCCAAGCCGCACCAACCAACGCTAAAACCCAAGCTTGGCAAAGAGTGTGTCTGCCCAACCGCACCCCAAAACCGACCGACAACCAAACGGACGAAAAAGAACACCGAAGCGGTAACAGCGTGTATGTGGCAATAGCGGGTGACGTGGTTAATCGTAGGTCTGTGCTTCTAAAAACTTTGTGCTAATCGGACAAGAAAGTGCTTCTAATCCGCTACTGCACATACACGCAAACCGTTGTGGCGCATTAAAAAAGACTGCACAAAATGAAAGAGAGTTTACCTAATAAAACAGATAGCATATTTAAGGATGAAGTAAATCCTGACTATGGGGCGTGGCTTAAAAATCCTGCAAACAAGT
>JAAZLQ010000068.1 GCA_012799255.1 Bacillota bacterium | reverse complement strand
TATTGAAAAAACATTTCATCAAAACATTAATTCTTCTTATTACATTATCATTAATTCTCACTGGTTGTGGCAGTACACCCAGTAATAGCGACTCTGATTCCATAGAAAAAGTATTTAAAATCGGTATATCACAGTTTGTGGAGCATCCGGCATTGGACGGTGCTCGCGATGGTTTTATTGACGGGCTAAAGGAAGCTGGTTTTGAAGATGGAAAAAACATTGACATTATACTCGAGAACGCCCAAGCAGACTTTCCAACTACTCAAACTATAGCAAGCAAGCTAGTTGGGGAAAATGTCGATTTAATTTTGGCAATCGCTACACCGTCAGCCCAATCAGCTGCTAATGCTACTAAAGATATACCAATTATAGTGACAGCGGTTACTGACTTAGTTGATGCAGGCCTTGTAAAAAGCTATGAAAAACCGGAAACTAACGTGACCGGTACAACTGACTTGAATCCTGTCCGTGAGCAATTAGAATTGTTGAAAGAGATACTTCCTGAAGCAAAAAACCTTGGAATTATATATAACGCAGCAGAACCTAATTCAGTACTCCAAGTAAATATCGCAAAAGCCGCCGCTGAGGATTTAGACTTAGAAATCCTTGAAGCCTCGGTAGCAAATACAAGTGAAGTAAACCAGGCTGTCCAAACTTTAGCCAGAAAAGTCGATGCTATATACACACCTACTGACAACACAGTAGCTTCAGCTATTAGCGCTATGGTGAAAGCAGCAAATGACGCCAATATACCTATAATTGGCGCTGAACGCGGTCATGTAGAAGGTGGCGCTTTAGCTACTATAGGGATAGATTACTATCTTTTGGGAAAACAAACAGGCCTAATGGCAGCTAGAATATTAAATGGCGAAAACCCCGCCGAAATACCTGTAGAGGGTTTTAAAGATTTAAAACTTGTTGTCAATAAGAATTCAGCGGATATTTTAGGATTGATTATTCCTGAAGCAGTTTTGTCCCGAGCCGATGAAATCATAGAAAAATAACCGAGGTGTTTAAAACATGTTGCAAAACCTATTCTTGAATTCACTAGAGCAAGGTCTGGTATACGGGATAATGGTTTTAGGGGTATTTATAACTTTTAAGATACTCAAATTTTCCGACCTTACAGTTGAAGGCAGCTTCCCCTTGGGAGCTGCCATTGCAGCTTCTCTTATCGTAAACGGCTACAGCCCCTTTTTCGCTACACTCGCAGCGTTTTTTGCCGGGGCTTTGGCTGGATGTATAACAGGGTTTCTAAATACCAAAGCCGGTATTAGTGACCTTCTGTCGGGGATTTTAACTATGACCTCACTATACTCAATAAATCTTAGAATTATGGGTCGACCAAATATTCCTTTGTTAAATCAACCGACTATTTATTCGATAATCGAGGACTTTTTAAAGAATTTTTCACTGCCTTTGTCTAAGCATGTTCATTTATTGTTTTTTATACTTTTTGCCACAATTGTTAAGTTTGCCTTAGACGCCTTTTTAAAAACTCAAATCGGGTTTGCTCTTAGGGCAACCGGTGATAATCCCCAAATGATACGGAGCCAAGGTGTAGATACCGATTTATCTAAAATTGTTGGGCTAGTCATATCCAATAGCCTTGTAGCTTTATCTGGAGCTATGGTAGCTCAATATCAAGGGTTCGGTGATGCTGGTATGGGTGTAGGCACTATAGTAGCAGGTCTGGCATCAGTAATAATTGGCGATTCCCTCTTAGGCGGAAATAATATTTTTATAAGTACATTGGGAGTACTGTTAGGATCATTTTTATACCGTTTTAGTATTTCATTGGTCCTGTCATTCCGTCTTGCTCAGGCTTCAGACCTTAAACTCTTTACTGCCATTGTGGTTGTTATAGCTCTAACAGCCCCACGATTTAAAAATTCGTTAAAAACCCATGAAAGGATGTAATCCCTATGGTAAATTTGGATAATATAACAAAAGTCTTTAATTTAAACACTCCAAATGAAAATGTAGTATTAGACAATATATCCCTTCAAATAGATGATGGGGACTTTATAACGGTTATTGGCAGCAATGGTGCCGGAAAATCCACTATGCTTAATGCTATTGCAGGGGTATTTCCTTTAAATAAAGGAAAAATAATTTTAGATGGCCAAAACATTACAGACCTTGCAGAACATAAACGGGCTGCTTTTATTGGCCGAGTGTTCCAAGATCCTATGCTTGGCACATCTCCTTCAATGACGATAGAAGAAAATTTGTCTATGGCCTATGCTAGACCAAATAATATGACACTTAGATGGGGTTTAGACTTTTGCAGAAGAAAACTGTTTAAAGACTACTTAAAAGACATTCCTTTAGGATTGGAAAAGCGCCTATCTACCAAAGTAAAGCTTTTATCGGGAGGTCAGCGTCAGGCTTTAACCCTGGTAATGGCTACTATGAAGCAACCAAAGCTGCTGCTCTTAGACGAACATACTGCTGCTCTTGACCCAAAGACTGCTATATTAGTAAATGATCTTACAAACGAAATTGTACACAAAAATAAAATCACTAC
>JAAZLQ010000250.1 GCA_012799255.1 Bacillota bacterium | reverse complement strand
TGTCGGCTCTTTCTCTTTGACACTGACCCACCGACAAAACCGTTGTAAAACGGCAAGGAAGTGTTGAAACAAACGGCGGTTTTGAGAAATCAAGGCCGCCGTTTGTTATATCGACGGGTAAGCACATGGCGGCATAAAGGAGGTTGCCCCATGTTACGTTGTCATTATAGCCCCTAACAAAAACGGTTATTTCTCAAAAAAAGCATATTCTCCCCAACGGAGATTTGCGGCTATATAGATGAACATGCATATCATTGTATGTCTGTTCACGCTTCCTTTGCGCCCGATTGCATTTTGCAGTCGGGCGCATTTTGCTTATCTGAAAGTTTTTCTGAAAAGTTTGCTTTTTCGGTTGGCATATCCGCGCTTTTGTCGTGGAGGGCTGCCGAAAGGGGATAAATACTAACCCGCCCCCGGGACGAAAGGGGGTGAGAACATGGATTACCCTAATCGGTTGGAATGGCAAACGAGATGTGAGTTTAATGCGTACTGCAAAAATACCCTACGCAACGAACTGATTGACGCTTGCCGGGAGCGCAAACGTCGGCAACGCCGCGAAGTGAACTTTTCAGACCTAACCCCGCAAGAGGAAAAACAGCTTTACACCGCTGACAAGTATTTTCAGAACGGCGAAGAAGCCTTTTGCGTGGGAGGCTTGAAGATTACCGCGAAGCTGCTTGCCGAAGCCCTGCACACCCTGCCGGACGACAAAAGACAAGCCGTACTGCTGTATTACTTTTTCAACATGACCGACGTTGAGATTGCGGAAGCAATGAAGATACCCCGCAGCACAGTACAGTACCGCCGGACAAGCTCTTTTGAACTGCTAAAACGATATTTGGAGGAACGAGCCGATGAATGGAACGATTGGTAACAATCCCCGACGAACGCGGCTTATTGCCTTACCCGGTCATTTTAGCCGCGACAAAGGGCGACCCCGACGCCATGAAAATTGTCTTGCAGCATTATCAAAGCTACATAGCCCACCTGTCTATGCGAAAAATCCGCGACGAAAGCGGCAACACCTATTGGGGCATACATTAAAGGGCATTGGTATGTCGCTTGGCATTTCCACAAACCTTGAAGCGGTAACGGCGCAGTACGTTGACGTGCGGCTTGAACGAAAACAAAGCGTCCTTGAAACCTACCACAAAGCCCTACAACCTCAAAAAGCAGCTTCCGAGAAAGGAGCAGAGCAAAAGGAAGCACCGAAAAAAAGCAAAAAGAAAAGCAGCGAAATGGAGCTATAACGGCAGTATCTTTTTATAGCTCCGCGCTGCTTTTTATAGCTTTTTAGCAGTTCCGGGCACCATTAGGGCACCACAGCATACATTTTTCGTGTATAGAGTGTATAACACAGAATGAGCCGGGCACCACAAAACAGGGCACCACGGGCACCATTTGAGCCGGATTTATCGCAATCGGGCACCACAAAAAGGCAAAAGAAAACCCGCGTAAACCCTTGATTTACGCGGGATTGTTGTTGTGATCCACTGACAAAAAAGATGCATCCCTAATATATATCGTGCTTAGACTTCCAACTTAATCATCCGTGTCCTTGTCCTGTGATTTTATCTTATCTTCTACTACCTTTATAATTCTTTCGTGAGCAGAAAGTGCGTTCTCATCATTATTAACGCCAAACGCAGCGTCCATGAATTGATTGAATTCTTGGTTGTTGCTCTCTTTTAAGCTTATTGAACGGATAAACAATTGCTCGATAATGCATAGCAAGAGATAAATTGTTACAACAAACAACCCGACTATTTTGCAGATAGGAACGCCGATAACACCAATAATTAGAATTACGAAACCAATAAAACCAATTAAGAAGTAGCGAATCATATTTTGAAAAACACCTAAAATAAAAAAGGTAAAAGGATACTTTCTTTTCATTACATCCACTTCCACACTATAATATTGGTTTATCTGTATTTTACCACATAATAAGAAATAAGTCGACTGCAAACAATCGACTTATTTCTACAAAATATTCTGGCGGAGGCGGTGAGATTCGAACTCACGTGCCGATTGCTCGACAACCTGATTTCGAGTCAGGCTCGTTATGACCACTTCGATACGCCTCCATATTCTATTTTAATACACCGAGCCTTTCGAAAAAGTCAAGGCAAAGTGTAGAAAAACCGTAGAAATCGGTAAAAAGCTAAATTCTCAAAATCCCGCAAACCCGCGAAAACTCAAGGGTTTCCCGCATTTTCAAAGCAACTGACCGAGTGGATTTCGAGTCAATCACCTTCAGCCACTCGGACACCCCTCCATAAGCTATTTAATTAGCATTACCTTGATGATTTTAACATAAGATCCCCTAAATTTTCAATAGGCAATTCTTTGCTATAAAAAGCA
>JAAZLQ010000014.1 GCA_012799255.1 Bacillota bacterium | reverse complement strand
TGACAGTGGGCGATGGTTTGGTTTCCCAGATTCCAGCGCTTTTGATCTCAACTGCAACGGGCATTATCGTTACCAGAGGAGCTTCGGAGAATAACTTAGGTCGGGACGTAACCGAGCAGTTATTTTCACATTATCGGGTTCTTGGTACAGCCGCAGTTGTAGTAGCCCTTTTTGGACTGATCGGCGGGTTACCCAAGATTGCATTTCTGATTTTAGCCGGTTCGTTAGGGGCTATTTCATACAGTGTAAGAAGGGCTGAAAAAGGGGAGCAGTTAGAAGAGGATGTTGCCTTAGAACAGCAGCAACTAGAAGAGGCCCGAAAACCAGAAAGTTTGGTCTCTCTGCTGCAAGTGGATCAAATCGAGTTGGAGATCGGCTATAGTCTAATTCCCCTAGTAGATGAGGCCCAGGGGGGAGACCTATTAGATAGAATTAGCATGATTCGCAGGCAATGCGCGATTGAGTTAGGCCTCTTGGTTCCGGTGATTCGTATTAGGGATAACCTCCAGCTTAATCCCGATGAGTATGTAGTAAAGATTAAAGGAATCCAAGTTGGTCGCGGAGAACTTATGATCAACCATTATTTAGCTATGGACGCAGGTGGGGTCATTGAACAGGTCCCTGGAATTCCTACGAGAGAACCTGCTTTTGGTCTAAGTGCGTTATGGGTAGACAAGGGCAATCGCGAACGGGCAGAATACGCAGGTTACACTGTGGTTGATCCGCCTGCAATTTTGGCTACCCACCTTACCGAGATCATTCGCGAGCATTCTCATGAACTGTTAGGTCGTCAAGAAGTAAAATCTCTGTTGGACAGTGCACGGGAGGATTACTCTGCAGTAGTAGAGGAGCTTGTGCCTGATCTTTTAACAGTTGGGGAAGTGCAAAAAGTTCTTCAAAACCTGTTGCGCGAGGGAGTTCCGATTCGCAATATGGTAACCATTTTGGAGACGTTAGCCGATATGGCACCTGTAACTCGAGACCCGGATTACCTGACCGAGTATGTGAGGGAAGCGCTCAGCCGTCAAATCTCTCAGATGTTTTTGGACAAGGACGAACTTACGGTGCTAACCTTAGGTCCCGAGTGGGAAGAACAGCTTGCTTCTGCCGTCGAGTATACCGAACGAGGATTATCAGTCACTTTGGATCCACGGATTCTACAAGAACTTTACCAGGCGTTAGGACAAGCTTTGGAAGAACATATTATGCCATATCCTGTGGTTTTAGTTTCTCCACAAATTAGGATGGCTCTTAAAAGGCTGACTGAGCGTACTATTCCTCGTCTCATTGTGCTCTCCTACAATGAAATCAGCCCAGATATTCAGGTGAAAGCGGTGGGGACGGTGAAGCGGAGCCATGCGAGTTAAGAAGTTTACAGGCAAGACAATGCAAGAGGCTGTTGATGGCTTGCGCCGTGAGTTTGGTCGCGATGCTGTCATTTTACACACTACCCAGAAACGTCGCTGGCTGTGGGGCAAGCTTGGACCAAAACATTATGAGGTATTAGGTGCTATTGACCCGAATGCCCGAAACTCTTCTGCAAAAGCGAGAGTTCCCGTTCGGGACAAGGTAGTGGCTCCAAGTGGTCCCTCCACTCAAACTTCTCAAACGTCTTTGAAGTCCGATCCCGGTTGGTCAGAGGCTATTCAAAACCTGTATGGACGCTTGGTTCGTTGCGACATTCCCAAAGACATAGCGCAAGGTCTTGTGAGAGATGTACTCTCCAAACTACCTAAGGAAGATTGGAACGATGAGGAAAAGACTTATCGGGGGCTTAGTACTATCATAGCCCAACGCATCCATACTCTAGATCCTTGGGAGTTTACAGGTGAACAGCGCGTAGTGGTCCTAATTGGACCTACTGGAGTTGGGAAAACAACAACTATCGCAAAACTAGCAGCCAATTTCGCCCTTGTAGGTGGACGAAATGTTGGGTTGATCACAGTAGACACCTATCGGATTGCCGCAGTTGAGCAACTAAAGACTTATGCTGAGATTATTGGTCTGCCTGTCCAGGTTGCCTATAGCCCGAAAGAGCTTAAAGACGGGCTGGCAAAGTTGAAGGATCGGGATTTAGTATTGATTGATACTGCCGGAAGGAGTCAAAATAATTATCTGCATATTGCAGAACTAAAAAACTATCTAGAGGATATTAAGGCTGAAATACACTTAGTAATCAGTGCCACCACGAAGCCAAGCGACGTGGATGAGATTATTAAAGCGTTTGGGCAATTGCCAATCGATCGGGTGATTATTACAAAACTCGATGAGACAAACGCCTATGGGGTCATTTTGCATACTTGTGAAAGGGCCAAGGCACCTCTTGCTTTCGTCACTACTGGACAGGGGGTTCCAGAGGACATTGATGTTGCTGATAGCGAGAAAATTGCTCAACTGATTTTGGGGGACGCGTAATGATGAGAGATCAAGCGGAAGGTTTGAGAAAACTGGTGAAGCAGCGAGGACCCACCGCTCGAATCGTAGCCGTGACCAGTGGAAAAGGTGGGGTTGGCAAAACAAACATAGCAGTAAACTTGGCATTAGCCTTACGTCAATTAGATCACCGGGTGTGCCTTATTGATGTGGATTTAGGCTTAGCCAATGCTGATATTATTTTAGGCATCGCACCTGTCCATAATTTGGGAAACGTGATTCGTGGTGAAACTACCCTAACAGATGTCTTGGTAGATGGTCCTTTGGGTTTAAAGATAATTTCAGGTGGATCTGGTGTAACTGATTTGGCTAATCTACAAGGCTGGCGTCTAGATCTATTTATCAAGTCCTTCGAAGAATTGAGCAGAGAGTTTGATTACATTATTCTGGACACAGGGGCAGGAATTCAACGTAATGTGCTTAGTTTTGTACTGGCTGCAAATGAAATACTCGTTGTTGCCACTCCAGAACCCACTTCCCTTACAGACGCCTATGGGTTGTTAAAAGTCATTCATAAGGAGAGTCCTGAGAGTAAAGTACGCTTAGTGGTGAATATGGCTAAAAACCCCACAGAAGCTACGATGGTTGCAGAAAAATTAAACTCTGTTTTACGTGAATACGTCAAGTGGGAAGTGGACTATATAGGCTATATTCTCCAAGAGTCGTATGTGGTTAAAGCAATTGCTGAGCAACAACCAGTTCTCTTGGCCTATCCATCATCCATGATGAGTCGGTCCATAAAAAGGATAGCAAGCACTTTGACAGGGGAAGTGCCTAGACCAACCCCTACAGGTGCAAAAGGGTTCTTTTCTAGAGTATACGAGTTTTTACACATTTAGAGAGGTAGAAAACAATGCAAGTCTTACCTAACCAGTTGGTGGAGCTACGTCTTGAGAACTCCAATGGTCCACAAGTGTTTCGCACCAGGGTGGAAGATGCGTACGATGATTTGCTGATAGTAGGTTCCCCTTTGCGGCAAGGATATGTTGTTCCTATTCGCGTGGGTACCGAACTCATTGTAGAGTTCAAACGTCAAGAAGGTGTGCAGGAGGGGCGCTTTACGAATACTGCCATTGTGGAAAAGCGTTTTAGCGCTAATGTACCTCTGCTACAGCTAAGGCTGTTGGGTACTTGGGAGAAGACTCAAGACCGTATGTTTGTTCGGGTACCCGTTCATTTCGATGCCGTTTTTGTACCGCTCAAGGACGGTGAAGAGGGGACCCATCAGAAAGGGGTTATTTTGAACATAAGTGGTGGTGGCTTTTTACTGAGGGCTTCCTACCCATTTGAACTCAACGACGAGGTTCGAATTTCCTTCCGCTTAGGGACAGAACAGATTAATGCCCAGGCAGTTCTGGCTCGTTTTATTTCGCTCGAAACGGGACAAGATTATGGTTTTTCCTTCATAGATCTACCAGAACACATCAGGAAGAGAATTATTCAATTTGCGTTTAAGCGACAAATCGAACTTGCGGAACTTACCAAGGAAAATCAAACCTAATTCAAACCCCATGGGGGTGAAATAATGTCATTGCAAAAGGAGCAAAATCGTTTAGATCAGTTGTGGGAGAGATACAAAGAAAACGGGGATCTCGAGGCTCGCGAGCAGCTTTTGGAAGAATATATTCCACTAGTCAAGTATGTTGCTGGACGCTTAGCGATGAATCTTCCGAGCAATGTGGAGACCAGTGACCTGGAGAGTTTTGGTTTTTTCGGATTGCTTGATGCTTTAGAGAAGTTTGACGCTTCGCGCAATATCAAGTTTCAAACCTACGCAACCACAAGGATAAGGGGAGCCATCATCGATGGGTTACGCTCATTAGATTGGGTTCCGCGTAGTACCCGCTCCAAAGCTAGGCAGTTTGAGAAGGAAGTATTTCGACTCACCAATGAGCTAGGGCGTAATCCGACGGATCAAGAAGTGGCTGCAGCTTTAGATTTAAGTACAGACGATTATTATGCACTATTAACAGAATTAAAGGGGATTAATCTTTTTTCCTTAGATGAGACTGTAGCCAGCGAACAAGCGGGGGAAAATCTCAAGATTCTCGATCTAGTCGAGGATTCTGAGATGTTGCCTGAGCAAAGAATTGTTGAGTACGAAAACTTCGAAGAACTGGCTTCCGCTGTGGAGCAGTTAAGTGAACGGGAACAACTTGTTTTAGCCCTGTACTATCATGAAGAACTGACTTTGAAGGAAATAGGGCATGTTTTGGAGGTGTCCGAGTCAAGGGTGTCGCAGATCCATACGAAAGCTATTATGACGTTACGCAGTAAACTCGCCTAAGGGGGGGAACGGCAATGTCCATAAGGTTTCCGGATTTCCAGGTCCTAGTTTCTCGTTCAGAGCAAGTGCCCAGGGTCGCGCGGGAAGGTGATCAAACTGGGGCAGGGGGCAAAATCGCTCCACAGGTAACGAACGAGTTTGTCGACAGAGAGCGAAAAGTCGCCAAGAATGAAGAGAAAGAACGCATTCGGGATAAGGAAGAACACGAACGTCGGCGACAAAAAGGTGGACATGATCAAGAGCAGCAACAGGGGTCACAAAGACCAAGGTCAAGGCGCAGAATCGATTTACGTGCCTAGGGGGTGGAGACCATGGAGTATTTTCTAGTGTTTTCATTAGGTGTTGCTGTTTCGGTTGTTGTAGTGTTTGTACTCCGACCTGGTCTTTTTTCCCGTCCTAGTACGGATTATGCCATGTTCGAAGTGATGGTGGAGGAAGCCATTTCAGAACTCGAGCAGAGGCAAGCCGAGATTATTGCGGAGATCGATGAAAAGCAGAAAGCCCTTTTGGAGTTGCAGGAACAGATCATTAAAAGCTTTGTTCCCAAGGAACATAAATCCCCAAAGGTCCTGGCAGTTTTAGAATTAGCGGCTCAAAACCAAGATGTGGCAGGTATTGCCAAGAAATTGGGATTGGGCTTAGGTGAAGTGGAACTCATTTTAGAGTTAAATAAAGACGAGAAGCCCCTTGCTGAAAATAGCTAAATATGCTATATTAGCAAGTGGTGTAGTAACACACACGTTTCTCGATGGGAGATAAGGGTGCCACCAGGTCTTATCCCTAAATGAAGGAAGCGGAGGAAAAAACAATGGAAGGAGGTGGGCGATTTGGCCGTTATTTCAATGAAACAATTGTTAGAGGCCGGCGTTCACTTTGGGCATCAGACCCGCAGATGGAATCCGAAAATGGCAGAGTACATTTTCACAGAGAGAAATGGTAT
>JAAZLQ010000260.1 GCA_012799255.1 Bacillota bacterium | reverse complement strand
GTCGTAGACTTTCTTCACCTGTCCTTCTGCCAGCTGGGTTCCCTCACCGGCATCGACGGTGACTCGGACATAACCGTTCGGTGTCTGTTGTGTCGGGTCGTCCGTCACATCGATGACGTCCGGCAGTACAGTCACTATAACCGTTGCAGTGTCTTTCGTTCCGTCCGGATAGGTGACAGTCACTGGAATCTCGTAATCACCGGGTGTCTGACCATTCGGGAGTTCGGTGCCTTCATTGATCGTTATGACGGGCTGTTCTTCACCAGGAGGATAGTTCGGAACGGTCACAGCAGCCTTGATCTCACCTTCTGTTGTCGCTTCGCCGTACGGTTTTTGGATCGGGGTTACTTGCGGCTCGTAGTCATCAGCCTGAACATTTTCAACGATGACTGTGCCTGTCGCTGTATAATTGTTTAGCTTTGAAGTGACGGTAATTACATTGCCGACATCTTGTTTGGGAAATACTACTAAGGTAAACTCACCGAATTCATTAGCTGTTACTGAATACGTCTGTCCACCGATCGTTACGAAAATATCAGCTCCCGGATCAGCTTTTCCTTTGATTACTGTACTTGTAGGATGAGCTTGGCTGTCGTTAATTGCCGTCATATCGTATGGTGCAATGGGTTCGGGCAACTTGAGAACGCTTATGGATACAGGGAGCGAAGCATTGCCCAAATAGTCATAGTAGGTGGCTGTGATGCTTTGGTAGGCCACAAAATGCGATCCCGGTGGAAGTTTGTAATTTAATACTTTTACTGTCTTTGTTTCAGTTTGTCCGGTGTTCGGATCTATAATAACCGTGATCTCTTCTTCTATCTCAAAGAATTTTCTAGTGTTACATTCCCATTCCCCCGTTGGATCTCCATTTTCATCATACAGTCGCTCAATCTCGCATTGGAGATTATCACCAATCTGGAGGACAATTCTATCGATATCTTGAATATCTGCGACATTCTCATCAGCAGAAACATTGGTAATTTTCAAGCTGTCAGTCCATTCCTTAGGCTGAACCAACTGAAGGGGAGTCGGAGGGATATTGTCCACGGCGAGGACACCTCCAGTGGCAATTTTCTTATTGTCTTTTCGATTTTCTACTTCCGTAGATTCAATCTTGTTCGACTCCAATTTAGTTGCCAGCTTTTGGGTTACATAAACTTTTCTATCATTGAAACGCGCAATGTCCGCCTGGGGCAGCTTGAACTCAAAAGTGCCATCCGCCTCAATGGTTTGTCCGCTTACCCCTTGGACTTCAATTTCTGCGAAAGTTCCGTCAGCATTTTTGCTATAGAGCTTGACGGTCGCACCTGCCAAACCCTCAACGGAGAGAGACGCTTTGCCAAGGAGATCATTATGACTTTGTGTGATACTTGTGATTGAACCCGTCGTCTCCTTTTGTGTGATAGTCAAGTTGATCACCACATCTGTCGACACATTCCCGTAGAAATCTTCCGCGGTGATTGTGATGGTGTAAACGCCATCTTGATCTTCTTCAAGAACATCCGCCGTCTTGCCGGTGAATTTACCGATCACAGGATCAAATGTGATACCTTCGGGGAGGGACGTTTCCACGTCACCCTTTTTAATCTTGAAGGTGAGCGTTGCATCAGGATCGTTCGTCGTGACCTCGCCGACTCCATCTCCTATTGGATTGCCCGAAATAACTGCGAAGCTTTCCGCGTCAATGTCCGGCGGCGTTAAGTCAATCGTGACAGGATTATCTTCGAAAACTGTCGGGGCAAAGGTATCCGCAGGATCGACACCGCGAATGACGTACTGCACATTCTCTCCCAACTTGCCCGTAGGGACCTTAAAGGTCAGCTTTCCGGTTTCATCAGGTGTAACTGCCGGCAATTGTTGACTCTCTCCAACCATAATCGGCTTGAACTCTTCGCCTTCCATGTAGCCCAAGGTGTATTCCGCACCGGCATAGGAACCAGCGGGAATCTTGGCGGAAACCACATTGTGAGTGATCGCGCCATCTTCGTCCTTGATATGAGGCTCTTGTTTGATGTCCGTAGGAGCTGGAAGCGGATCGTAGGGCTGGATGGTTCTTGACGCATATTTCCCGGGAAGATAATCCTCGCTAAGGTACGTTTCATTATCATTAGTGAGGGTAAAGAGCGCATAGACATCTTTGCCCGCCTTGCCTGTAAAATTTAAGGAGCCAGAAGTGATAGTTAATATGCCGTCATCTGTGTTTTCGCTTATCGTTAAGTCCGTAGGCGGTGTGGCTGGAAACGTGCTTCGTACTTCCCATCCGTTATCACCTTTTGCGAACAGGACAACGGTTACGCCTTCATCGAGCGTCAGGTAAAGGTATCTAGCGTCGTCCGTTGGACTGTCAATGACGACTTTGGTGTGGTTTTCCTGTATTCTATGAATGATCGGCGGCAAGATATCTACCGTGAAGTTTCTCAAAACAAATTTATAATCCACAGTACTATTGACGAGCTGTTGCATTACATTGGGCTGGTTGCTCGTTGCGACAGCCATATAAGACAACGTATCTTCACCATCTGCAAAACTGATCGCCGTCCATTTTGACAGACTGTCACTCTTACCGATCATGGTGATGTACATGGAAGCCCAAGTCCTCTTATTATTAAAGTGTTCAATGATCGCATCTTCATCGTGTCCGCCCGGCTGAGCATTGAATTCTGTCATCAGGTAGGAATATTTTCTGCCGTAGGGATCGTGACCCTCTTGGGGTTCCCCTGCCCATGGGGATTCGCCGTCCTGGAGTTCATTATCGTTTTTCCCTTGTACGTAAAAGCCTGGGACAATCTCGTAGTCGGTCGGATCTAAGCTCTTGCCTTCCGTCGTCCTCATGAGAACCATGGCAACGTTAGAATTGTCAAAGTGAGCCACAGAATCGGGTGTTGGGTGTGGGTAGGTTTCCGGATCGGCGACATGGTTTTCGTATGCTTGCTTGGCATTTGCATCAGAAAACCATTGCTTGGTCGCCGTCATATTGAGCAGTGGCTTGTACTGGGCATAGAGATGGATCTCCGCGACGCCGTTTTCGTTGACAAGTTGTGTTTCAACAAGTTTAGGCAGGTTGGTATGCGGATTTAGATCGTCGTAATTGCTCTGTGGCACTTCATTTAGTTGAAGTCGGAGTCGTAATTTGTTGTCAACGTTAACCAGCTTAACCTTGCTTCCATTTGTAAAGAGCTCGTGCACTTCAGTCGTATTGAGAACCGTCTTATCCTCAGACCAGCCGACAAAGTAATGCTCGGGCTTGGAAAAACCATTTTCAAAGAGGACGTTGCCTGGTTTGCCATGATAGACCGTCAGCTCTCCTTCGTTTTCATCTGAGATGCTGGCTATGGGCAATTTGATTGTGTGTTTTACGTCAGCTCCGTCATTATTGTTGTGGAGAACGATATGAATCCAATCAATCTCGTTCCTTTCCCAAACCGCATATACAGTTCGGCTCTGGTCTACGGGAGAAGTTGCGGTGAATTTATAATTGATTTCCCCATCATTCCAGTCGTCAACGCTGTCAAGTACCGGCATACTTCCAAAAGCAGCTGCTCCCATAGAATCCACTTGCTTCGTGGACCAGCCTAAGAAAGTGTAGCCTTCACGTTCAGGCGGCGCGGCATAAAACTGTCTGCTTGTATATGCTGGGTTTGTGTCTGCGGTATCCGTAATAGGCTCACCTTCGTAATCTGAGAGGTATTCATTATCGGTGGCTTGAGCAGCATACCCATTTTCATTCAACCAAAGAATATTCGGTCCCTGAAAACCGTTGGCTGTATAACCATCTTCTCCATAAGCCTTTTCGTTGATGGGCACGATACGTTTAACTGCTTCACTGACCCCATCATTAATATCAAAAGTAACTTTTGCCTGAGTTCTGTAAATGGATGGAATCGATCGGAAATAGCCTGCTGCGGCGTTAGAAAACTTAATTGCCATGTCTTTTTTCAGCTGAGCTTGAACATCCGCAGGTATGTCTAGGGTAAAGGCATAACCAGCATTATCGTCTTTATATGTTACGCCTTCAGCAACAAAAGATTCGGGGGTGTTGGATGAAGCAGCTTCTTTAAAGACTTCTTCTTCCGCCTCAACAGTTTTTGCGATTCTTCCTGAAACAAGGGCATTGGGGTATTTGCTATGACCGGTAATAGCCGTACTGTCCGTAAAGAATTCATCGATATGAGGTGTATTGGCACTGCGATTGATAATAATCCCCGAACGCACGTTGGCGTTGGGCATGGTGTAGAGTTTGTCTTCATTTTCTGCGTGTTTTTCCAACACGTAAGGGGTTGTTACTCCATTGGCAGTCACTGTCATGGTGACAGTGTCCGGTGAAGAAGAATCAAACATAGTTAAACTAATGCTGTCTTCATTTGAGATTGTCAGGCCTGTTTCCATTGTTAAAAGAAAACCGCCGGAAGTGGCAACGTAAGGCGTGATGGTGTAGGCTTTGCCAAAATCAGTAGGATCTACGCCATAATTGTTCATTTCAGCAGTAGATCTTTTGGTTGTCATATCCCCAATCAAACGCTCATAGTTATTGCCTAGACCGACTTTAAACACAGAGCGAGAAGTTTTGGGCAAATCAAATGCCACTACGGCTTTCCTGGGAATAACGATATTATCCGATAAACGATATTCCGTTTGAGTTTTTTCTGTTGGTCTATCCGTTATATAGGAGGTAGAAATGCTCAGAGTGGAGCTATTTACTGTTTCAAACAGCTCATCCATTTTGTTCTTGTCAACGTTGTAAATAAAGCGAACGTAGTCTGCTTCTTTTTTATGACCATGAAGGTAGACATTCTTCAGATTTACAGGGCTGCCGGGAGCAATGGCTTTATTAGCTATGTCGCCAGACTTAAAGTTTTGGGGCACCATCATATAGGATTGAGTGCCTACATTGTTGGTCGTTGGCGTATAGGTAAATTCGTTCTCATTAATACTGGTCGTTACGTTCCAACCGGTTCCTCCGCCATTTAGGTCAAACATCTTCATGTGACCCACAACCCCATTTGCATCAGGTTTTAGGGCATTATAAATTCTGGCATCCATAACTTGACGGATGCCAATCCATGACGATAAAAAGTATCCGTTATTTGCGTAGTTGTTCGTATAGATGTAATGGTTTGGTGCTTGCTTGTAATAAACAATGAGTTTGCCACTGACATTGTCATAAATGACTGATTGCCCTACCGTTCGCATCATATCCGGAGGCAAAACGGGGTTGGGGATCGTATTAGGCATGGATGCCGTTTGGAAAGGTGCCACGGTCTTTAAGGTTACATCGTCGTTGTTAACACTGACATCGAAAGTTGGATACGATGATACGTGACCGTAGTAATTTCCTAAAACAAGACTTATTCCGTTGGAACCCATTTTTTGATCATATATTTGGTTTTCGTCGTTGGTATAACGCAATTCCACGGCATAGTCTTGATTAAGATCATCTCTAACAACGCCATCGTTCAAAACCAGATAGAGCTTGGATTTCATGTAGTCAGAATTTGTCGGCATCGTGGGATACACGTCATTTACATTCAATTTGTAAACGTTATTAATATTGTTACTGGTACTTGATCTTTCCGCTTTGTTCAGAGATACCGTTGTGGAATCTATGGGGTAGGACATCATAAAGAAACTTTCAACGTTATCTACCTTGGTCGCAAGATCGGGATCAATGAAAATGTGGGCATAGTCCCACTGGTTTCTAAAAGTTCTGTAATTTGACCCAAAATCATTGCGCGAAGTATCATCCGGAAAAATACTCAAATCAAATTCCAGCACGACCCTGCCCTGGTCGTTATGGTAAAATCTGCTATAGGAAAAGCCTGCAGTCCCAATCCCCGTACGGACCTTCTCCAAACCTTCTTCTAGAGGCCACTCATTCAAAACCTCTTCGGTATCGTTCCAGTCAAAATTGGTGTTGTAGGGTTTCTCGGGTTGTGGAGGACCTTCAGCCTCTGTCTTTAGGGTCAATCCCGAGATGGCTACGACCGTAGCTAATAAGAGAACCACAAACTTCGTTAATGAATCGTTCTTAATCTTAAAATTGTAATTTTTCATGCAGAACTATAACCTCATCTTGTTTTTACACAAACCAGTTTTTACACAAACCAAGTTAAGCTTACACGCTTTTATTAATGAATTCAATTGATTTGAGGGATTTGCTTAGCTATCTAGGAGTATATTTTTTGTATTATTATATTTTTGTTTCCATAAAGTAAAATAATTATGATTGTTCACTTTTTTACTATAATCCTCTTCTTGAAGGCAGTTTATTAGCATATTAGAGATGCCGTAAGACGAACTGCTATCCTTATAACGCGATTTCCGCAAACTCTATGCTTAGTATCGGCTGATTTCCGCAATGATCCAGCCTTCTTCCAGTCTAGGAGCGACATCGTTCAGTTATTGAAATATCTCTCGCTCATCGAGTCGGTATTCCTAGGCGACTGATTTGATGGAGTCGAGAAGATGCTGACAAAACTTGCATACGTTAATGACATCGTCATACTCCCTGAAGACGGGATCGGTTGAGGGTCATTGCCAGACTCGCACTTTTACTATAAAATCTTTAAGTAATTAGATAGATGAATTGCATTTGTCTTACACGATACTAAGAGTCTCACGGCACCATGCCGGCGACTGAGATGTAAAAAAACTAGACAAGCAATAAATGGAAAGGAAAAACGATCATGGCAAAGTATTCTGTTGAAAAAACGACGATTGGAGAGATTGTCAATACACCGGAACTAGCGGAAATCGCTGAAAGACTGCAACCTGGCATTCTGAAGACTCCCGGTCTTTCTCTCGCGATGAAGATGACGCTTCCGCAGGCGGCGAAGTTCGCTCCAAATGTGTTGACTACCGAACTCTTGGAGAAAGTCGAAGAAGAATTCGCCAAACTCGGCTAATCGCAAAATGTAGAGAGCAAGGACCGCTCGTGTGGTCCTTGCTCCAATTTGGAGTCTGTTAGTTGTGCCCGTTTTTAACCGGGATTTTCTTTTTCGCATAAAAAGCTTTGAGTCGTACTATTCTGTTTCCTTTGAGAGTGCCTGTTGAGCGATATGACTTTGAGCGGCTTCGTTCAATTTTCGAAGCAAGCCCTGTTCATCGAGTTGATATTCCTTAGCGACAGATTCGATGGAGTCAAAAAGATGGTGACAAAGCAAACATTTGCCTGCGATCTCATCATACTCCCTGAAGACAGGATCGGTTGGAGGGTAATCTCCTACAACATCTAAAATGATCATATGCGATTGAATAAGCATGTCAGTTTCCTTTCTTTATTCGATACTTTTCCCGGTCCTTTATCGAGAGATGATCGGATCTTGCATCCGGCATGCCGATGGCTCCTTTTTCAAACTTCGAGCGGTCTTCCTTCGCGGGAGCTCTTTACCTTTCGAGTTCTTTGTAGCATTATAAATGCCCGACCCACCCTTACATCAGTATAATCAAAGCAAGAGTTACCAACGTGTCATCCGGTACCGCCCGATTGACACCAAGGCGATCGCGTCAAAGGAGGCAGCATGGGACTGGATATTTTCATCTTTGAGGTTATTGGCACCATCGCCTTTGCCATATCAGGCGCAACGGCGGCCATTGAGAGCGATATGGACCTCATGGGGATTGTCACATTAGGAGCCACGACTGCTGTGGGTGGAGGTGTCATACGCGATATTATCCTCAACGTGGCGCCGCCTAATGCTTTTCGTGAGCCTATTTTTGTTTCCATCGCGCTCATAAGCATTGCCATCTTTTTGATCATCATCAAGCTCTGGGAACGTTCCAAGTTAGCCCGGATGTTCACCCAGTATCTGCCAACCATGATCAACGTGTCCGACGCTATTGGTCTAGGTACCTTTACCGTGACCGGCGTCAACGTGGCAATCTCCAAGGGACATGGCGACAACCTGCTTCTGGCAGTGTTTGTGGGTATGCTGACCGGTGTGGGTGGCGGTGTGATGCGCGATATCTTCACACAGAAAAAACCATACATTTTCATGAGGCACATCTACGCTTTTGCTTCGTTAATCGGAGCCGTGCTGTATCTGCTGTTGCGACCTGTTATGAGCTCAGGTG
>JAAZLQ010000371.1 GCA_012799255.1 Bacillota bacterium | reverse complement strand
TCTACAGTGACTACCATGCCAGGCTGTAACACAGTGTTGTCGACTTTGGACAGACGTGGGTTTTCGTGGATCTCCAGTCCCACACTGTGTCCCAACCCATGCCCAAAGTAATCACCGTAGCCTGCAGCGGTAATGATATCCCGAGCAACGGCGTCAACCTCGGCACCAGTCCGTCCTGCTGCCACAGCCTGCAGTGATTCCAGCTGTGCCTTTAACACAAGATCGTAAATGAGCAGATGCTGTTCCTCTGGCTCCCCTATTACTATGGTTCTCGTCATGTCGGAGCAGTAACCATTCACTACACAACCAAAATCAAAAACGACAAAATCGCCGTATGTGAAGATGCGCTCACCTGGGCGGGCATGGGGCAGTGCACTCTGCGGACCTGAAGCCACGATGGGGGCAAAGGACATTGCGCTGGCGCCCTTTTCCCGCATGAGAAACTCCAATTCCAAGGCGATCTCACGTTCAGTACGTCCAGACCGAATGTTGGGCAGCAGCTCAGCAAAGGCTTCATCGGCGATCTGTGCAGCTCTGCGGATCTGTTCGATCTCATTTTGAGTCTTCCGCATGCGCAGCTCTTCTACCCAACCACTGCTGCCCTGCAGCTTTGCGGAAAACCTGTCCTCCCACTGCCGAAGCTGCTTAACAGTGACATGCTCCTCTTCGTAAACCAGGGTCTGAACCTGATCCTCAGTGATCAACTCTTCCAGAGTATCATCGTATTTTTCAATTCGAATCAGGTCCCAACCAGGGCACTCTGCTTTCACCTGTTCCACATAGCGAAAATCGGTTAGGATAGCCTGCCTAGTGCTGGAGATCCATACCAAACCTGCAGAACCCGTAAAGCCAGTAAGGTAGCGCCTGTTCACAGGGTTAGAGATCAGGAACACATCGGCTCCTTCTGCTTGCAGACGCTCTCGAATTCGGGTTACTCGCTCCATACTCGACCTCCTAAATAGCGGTAATATCAGTCTTTTCTATCCTCTGAATGGAAACTCCTGCCTAACTTAGTGTGAGGCAAAAGAAAAACCCCTTTTGGAATAGGGGTTTCAGTTCTTGGGCTGAAAGTACAGTTTGACATTCACTGTCCGTTTGCCTTTCTGCACCGAGAAGTCTGCCAAAGAATAATGATGCAGGCGGGGATCCTCCCGCTTCAGATCCTGCACAGCCTGGCGGATATCACCCAGAAACTGCCCGCTGGACTCATACTCCACTGCTGTCTCATAGACCAGATACTGCATTTAGCCATCCTCCCTGACCTACTTGATATTTACAGTATGTGCAGGAAGGACAAGCTTTATGCATAGAATCCCTTTTATTTTTTCGGGCCGATGAGATTAGGGCGGATAAAATGCTTAACGCCTGCGGGAATATGCAGCAGCAGCTGGAAGTCTGCCTTGCGGGCTGACACCCAACCCAGACCGCTGGTCACCAGATCCTGGCCTGCCCGCAGCTTCATCTGCCTCGCCTCCCATTGATCGAACGCAGAACGCTCCTTGTTCAGCCATTTCTCCAAGTGCTTGCGGGTGGACTTCTGCCACCGCACTCCAGAGCCAGTAAACCCCAGAAGCAGTCCTTCTGGACCTGTCTGCAGACACTCTACTGCGCATAAACCTTCGATTAGAACCAAGTCACCTGTCTGTACAGGATAGAGATGGGAACTGAGGCTGCGATGGGGTATTATCTTCACGGCCTGCTCTGTACTAACCAAATCACTTATCCTGCCCACAGGAACAAAGCCTGGGGAATCGGCAAAAGTGGCTCCCGGGCACTGCCATTGGGAAACACTCACTGTTGTGCCTGGGTATGGGGAGACTGTGGGCTTGATGCCCCGGCGCTTCCCTCCACCAATGCGCATGGTCAAAAGGCGTTCCAGAACGCTGGATTTGCCCACATTGGTAACCCCC
>JAAZLQ010000212.1 GCA_012799255.1 Bacillota bacterium | reverse complement strand
TGACAAAACTAGAAAGTGTCCAACAAGTCTCTCTCGCACCATCGGTACTCTTTTCCTTTGAAAAATGCCCCATAATATGCACCACCCAATCAAACCGATTGATTGTTAAATGCAGCCTCACCGTTTCTTCAATCCTCAGAGACCAAATCGCAACTCGTTAGCCAACAATTGTTCATATTAACTTCCCCCTTCGTTAACATTATCCTGCTTTTTCCATCGAAAAATGCTTGCTAGGATTCTTTTCCTTCTATTCTGATACTTTTCGTCGAAACCGACTTCCACAGTACCTACTTCGAACAAACAAAAACGCGCTCCCCCTCAAGGAAACGCGCTCCATAAACCTTATACCAAATGTGAACCGTTGCCCAAATGACTCTGTGGCACCAATACTTCATCAGCATAATAAGCCATAAACCCAAGGACCCTAACACGGATTTGTTACGCAGAAGTAGAACCACTTTGGCACAATCTGAGAGCAGAATTGCTTTACAGACTAAACTACCTTGGGCAAATCAGGGGCTGATTGGCCCCTCACCCCCCTTATTTTTTGATTACTATGGCGTCCGCCTCTTCCCAGCAACCATCTTCAGGGTGGTAAAAGACTGGCTCAATCCGGAGTTCGTTTTTCGTCACATCTAAGACCAAGCGGCGGTAATGATGATCAGTGTTAGCCGCTTGCAGCCACCAATAATCTTGAGGTTCTCTGACACTACCATCTGTTTCTGCTCCTAATCCTCCACCAACTAGATAAACAACACCCTTATTAATATCCACTAACTCTGGGTAGTCCTGTAGTGAAAGGGTTTTAGACCATAACTCTTGATAAAGCTTTGTGCTTGCTACTTGCTCAAATACCGCTTCAAAGGTAGGCTCTTCCGTTTGAATAACAAATAAAGACACCATGTAAGCGAGTTCCTTAAAGCCATCTGTTAGGGATTCGAAGCCCACTTGCTTCCAATTACCCCGAGAAAGTTGCATGAAGTTTTTCTGAAGGGGTGGCGCATAATTCTGGCTTGGGTCAAAATCTTCAAGGGCTCTAGCTAAACCATCTGCAATGATGTCATTTACTTCGATAGCTATATCCGCCAAACCATAGACTGGAGAGGTGCGATGGTAAGAGTGACTATGTCCGCTATGGACAACATCTACGCCGTACTTTTCATACAAGGGCACTAGGTAAGAGCGAATTTTTGCATCTAGAATATCTGTACCCCACCAAGAGCCAGCGTGATAGTGAACTAGGGTCCAAGGGCTATCCTTATGCGCTTCTAAAGTGGCTTCTAACCAAGGAACTTGCTCTTCAATAGTAGAGGTGTGATTAGAGTCTAAGGAGATGATTGTGAAATCTGGACCATATTGCACCACATGGTAACTCTCTGGTTCAGGTAGTTTAAAACGATTGTAGTAAAAGACTGCTAGTTCTTTAGAACCATTAAAGCCAGCAACTACTTCATGGTTACCGATGGTAGGAATAATGGGAATTCTTCTACCTTCAGGTGT
>JAAZLQ010000341.1 GCA_012799255.1 Bacillota bacterium | reverse complement strand
TTTCTCAATGTCAGGATCCTCATGGATACGGTAAACAAAAGGAATATTCAACCAGTAGAAATGCTCCGAAACAGTTTCATTGCATAAAAGCATAAATTCCTCAATTATCTTATTCGCTATTGTTATTTGGTATTTTTTAATTTCAATCGGTTTTCCGTATTCATCAACGATTATTTTCGCTTCATCAAAATCAAAATCAATCGCGCCCCGGATATTACGTTTTTTGCCAAGAATCAGCGCAAGGTCCTTCATCTGCTCAAGCATAGGTATTAAATGCTTGTAGCGTCGTATTAAATCCTCATCTTTATGCTCAAGTATTTCATATACATCAGTATATGTCATTCTTTCACTGACATTAATTACACTTTCGAAAATCTCATGGTTTACAACTCTTCCAAGATAGTCAACGTCCATAATAACCGAAAACGCGAGACGATTCTCCTTTGCATTCAGGCTGCATATGCCGTTTGACAACTCAGAAGGAAGCATTGGTATCACTCTGTCCGGAAAATAAACACTTGTTCCTCTGTTAAGAGCCTCTTTGTCAAGAGCGGAGCCTTCTTTTACATAATGCGTAACATCAGCTATATGCACCCCAAGCCTGTAAATTCCACCTTCGATAATTTCCAGAGATACAGCATCATCCAAATCCCGCGCATCTTCACCATCTATTGTGATCATTGTCAGATTCGTTAAATCACGCCTATTTTCAATTTCCTTATCCGATACTTTTCCAGGTACTTTTTCAACTTCTTTTAAAACATCTTCCGAAAACTCCGAAGGGATATTGTATGCTTTTACAATGGATAAAATGTCAACTCCCTTATCGCCTTCTCCACCCAATATTTCTATAATACGGCCTTCGGCATTTCTATTCGCTTCAGGCCATCTGGTTATTTCCACAACAACTTTCTGGTGCCGCTTTGCTCCCATTGTTTCATCAATAGGAATAAAAATATCACCTTTGATTTTCCGGTGATCAGGCGTAACAAAACCGAAAGAACCGCTCCTGTCAAACAAACCTACAATTTTTTCGTTTGCTCTTGACAGTATTTTTATGATTTCACCTTCAGCGCTCTTTTCACCGTAAGAATGCTTTGTTATCCTGGCAAGCACGCGGTCGCCATGCATGGCACCATTTATATTTTCACTGCCGATAAAAAGGTCGTCTTCATCATCAGCGTCAGGTACAACAAAACCGAAACCACGCTCATGGCCTTGAAAAGAACCTGCAACAACCCCCATTTTTTTAGGGGATGCATAACGGTTTCTCCTCGTTTTTATAATCCGCCCTTCCGCCTCAAGTTCTTCCAAAACGCAGCGGAACAATTCGCTGTCTTCCGAAGGCACATCAAGAACGACGGCCAATTCATCAAACAACAGCGGATGGTATGATTTTTGGTTTATAAATGCTTCAATTCTGGCTTTTTTATCTTTCATATTCTTCTCATTTCTTTTTTATTATTTTTGCAAGCATCGAAAGCATTTATGCATTTTCTATATTACAGCTCAAGTTTTTCGTGAATTTCTTTCATCGCTTCCAG
>JAAZLQ010000151.1 GCA_012799255.1 Bacillota bacterium | reverse complement strand
GTAACATGAGCATATTTTTCTGTTTCAGCTATGCGAAGCTGCCTAAGCCCAGCCTTGGATAACACATCAGCTAAGATGTTATCCATAGATTCAGGCCCATATGCAACCATTGCATTATTTATTGTTTTATCATATTCTGTCATACATACATAGCAAACTGGAAAATATCCATTCTTCCGATGAAATCCTTCAAACTCTTCATTACAAAAGGCATATGTTAATTGCCGAGCTCTGTCAGGTCTAAAATTAAAAAATATAATTGAATCCCCTTCTTCAACTTTAGCTAAAGGCTGCCCATTATCACCTGTAATTACGGTAGGTATAACAAACTCATCAGTCTCTTTTCGCTCATAACTTTTTTCTATGGCAGTTTTTGCACTGCTGGCTAAAAGCCCTTCCCCAAATACTATGGCATCATAAGCTTTTTTTGTCCTATCCCATCTTTTATCCCGATCCATTGCATAATAACGGCCTGATATGGTGGCAATAGCCCCTATGTCTAATTCTTTCATACATTCTTCTATTTCACTTACATATTTCTGTGCATTAGCAGGTGGTACATCTCTACCATCTAAAAAAGCATGCAAATATACTCTATCTAAATTATTCTTTTTTGCTAATAAAAGCAATGCTTTTATATGGTTGATATGGCTGTGAACACCACCATCAGACAAAAGACCCATTAGGTGGAGTGATTTATTATTATTCAAAGCGTTTTCTACTGCTGAAAGAAGGGCAGGATTCTTATAAAATCCACCACTTTTTATATCTTGACTCACTCTTGTAAAATCTTGATATACTATCCTTCCTGCCCCCAGATTTAAATGCCCTACTTCTGAATTTCCCATCTGCCCTTCAGGCAGGCCGACAGCAAGACCAGATGCTTCCAAAGTAGTATTTGGATACTCTTTCATCAAACGGTCATAGTTTGGTGTATTTGCGTTTAATATAGCATTAGCTCTTTCTTCTAAGCTTAATCCCCAACCATCTAATATCATTAACATTAGCGGTTTTCTCGACAATGGCTTCATCTCCTACTATAGATTAAAGGAACACAGGGCATAAAAGCTATCAGGTTCAAGACTTGCTCCACCAACAAGAGCCCCGTCAATATCTGCCTCCCCCATTAGTTCCTTAATATTTTGAGGCTTTACGCTACCTCCATAAAGAATTCTTACTTTATCCGCAACATTCTGGCTATAAAGCTCTGATATCCGTTTTCTTATAGCAGAAATAACTTCCTGAGCATCAGAAGCAGAAGCAGTCTTGCCCGTTCCTATCGCCCATATTGGCTCATATGCGAATACTATCTTTTCTACTTCTTCCAAAGTAATATCTTTTAGAGCTTTTTCAACCTGTGACAGCACCCATGACATTGTAGTACCGGCTTCACGCTGATCAAGACTTTCACCCACACATACTATTGGCAAAATATTATGCTTAAGTGCTGATTTTATTTTTTTGTTGACAGTTTCATCTGTCTCGGCAAAATACTGTCTCCGTTCTGAATGACCAATGATTACATAATCACATGGTATTTCTTTTAACATAACCGGAGATATCTCCCCGGTAAAAGCACCTTTTTCCTCCCAATGCATATTCTGTGCGCCTAGTTTTATCTTTGTGCCTTCAAGCTTTTCAGCCGTTGCAAAAAGATCCGTAAAAGGCGGGCAAATTACCACTTCAGCTGTAATATCATTAATTCTCGGCAAAAACCCATCTAGAAATTCCAGGGTTTGCTTTTTATTGTTGTTCATTTTCCAGTTCCCAGCAATCATGGGTCTTCTTGACATTATGTAACACCTCCAAAAGTATTATATTATAAGTAGCTTAAACATCACAAGTGAATAAGATTTACTTATCATTTAAAGCTGATATTCCTGGCAGCTCCTTGCCTTCCATAAACTCTAAAGAAGCTCCGCCTCCTGTTGAAATATGTGTCATCT
>JAAZLQ010000352.1 GCA_012799255.1 Bacillota bacterium | reverse complement strand
GTTGCAATAATCTGTGATAATGAACGGTCAAAATGGGGAAAACTTTGCCCTCCAAACATATCATTTTGATTACTTTGTAAAATAATGGCTGCCTGCGCTAACGCAGATGCAATCCTCTTGGGTGGTCTAATATGGCCATAGCCTGTGTTAAATCCCTTTGCTAATAATTTGTAAAGATCTATCTGCAGGCAGTTTAATGTTTTACCATAATAGTCCAAATCATGAATATGCAAAGCCCCGCTGGTGTGTGCCCGTGCAAATTCCTCCGGTAAAAGATTCGTCAGATAATAACTTTTACTGGCGGCACTGGCAATTTGCAGCATTTTAGCCGAGGGGGAGTTGGAAACATTGGCATTTTCTTTGCTGGTTTCAATTAATATTTCTTTCACCGTATCCATTAAATCGCTTTTACCTTCACGGATCCGGTTACGCCTGTCACGATAAAGAATATAAGCTTTAGCTGTGCGGGCATGTCCATTTTCAATGAGCACTTTTTCCACAATGTCCTGAACTTCTTCCACTGCCGGAATCAGGCCATTGGTATGAGATTTTCTTAGCTCCTCAATTACCTGTTTTGTTAAGCTCTCAGCTATCTTTCTGTTATCGCCGCCTACAGCTTTAGCTGCTTTGACGATAGCATCAGTAATCTTTTCTGCATCAAATGGTACAACTCGTCCATCTCGTTTACGTATTTCTGCAAACATTACTATTCCTCCGTATATTAGTTAAGTTTCAACATTCTCTGGCGGCATTTCTGCCAGTGCTTTTTTAAAATCATTAATATCTTTAAATTTGTGGTATACCGAAGCAAAACGAACATAGGCAACCTCGTCAATATCATAGAGTTTGACTAAGACCCGCCTGCCGATTTCATCTGAACTAACTTCATGAGAATAATCACTGCGCAACTCCCGTTCCAGCTCATCCACAAGCTGCTCAAAAACATGAAGCGGTATATTCTGCTTGCCCCCTGCATAAATCAAACCATTAAGTATTTTCTTCCGATCAAACAATTGCCTGTTACCGTTACGCTTAACAACAATCAGTGGAGTCTCCTCCAGCTTCTCATAGGTAGTGAAACGTTTTTCACAGGCAGCACATTCCCGCCTGCGCCGTATGGCACTACCCTCCTCTGTGGAACGGGAATCTATTACACGGCTATCAAGATGGCCACAGTAGGGGCACTTCAAACGTCCTTCCTCCTTCCCTACAACGCTAACAATTAAAAAACTTTGAACTTAAAATACCATATCTAGTACTGGCATAATTATACAATACCAGATATAGTATAGCAAGGGTACTATTATTTAAAAAACTAAATAAACTTCTAGCGTATATAACGCACCGGTTCACTCAGTTCTACAAGAATGGTGTCTACACCAATTTTAACTATTTTTTCCCAGGGAATTACATAATCCTGGGCACCGCCAAACAAATTAAATAAACGACTCTGCCCGGGAATAATAATGGCAGCAATGCGCCCGTTTTCCAGATCCAGGTCCAGATCATAGATTACACCAAGGCGCCTTCCGTCCACTACATTTACCACATCGCGGTTACGGAGGTCAGATATCTTAACCATATCACACCTCTTCTTTCTTTCCTTTTCCTACATTATATGCCAAGCAGCATGTCCATAAGGACAAAAAAAGAAAAAAAGAGAGCTCGGCTCTCTTTGCGCATCTTTCTGTATTTACTATGAATGGAACTCTTATAGTGGCGCAGTATTTAGGGCAGCAGCTCAGACACTGGCGCAACACGGCGATAGTAATACTGCCCATCTACCTCATGGACTTCAGTTACTCGAATCAGATTAGTTTGATTAAATGCCTG
>JAAZLQ010000075.1 GCA_012799255.1 Bacillota bacterium | reverse complement strand
AGGATAATCGCGGCCAGGAGCCAAAATATTGTCCGTTTTTCCAACCTGGTTAAGCTGCCCTTTTCTGCCAGTTGGGTCCGTATTTTCTCCTTATCGATCCGCACCGGTGCACTGGGTCTAAACAAAAAGAGAATGGCGATACAAGTTAAGACGCTGGCAACGATGGCTGGAATTCCCATATACAAAAACCATTTCATCCAGCCCACCGCGACCCCGGAAGAGGCTACAACTAAGGGATTTAAAACACTATCACCAGTGAGAAATATGAGCGATACAGGAACGGATGAGGCAAAAACGGTAAAGCCGATTTTGACCGCATCTTCCTTGGGCAGCTGCGCACTGCGGATAACCACAGCCATAACCGACATCACCAGAAATGCCCTGGGCCAGGCCAGAGGAATCAACAAACTTAAGAGTAGAGTCAAAGCAAATGTTGAGATAATGATACTTCGGTAGGAATCAACAAAGCGGAGGATAAAGCTGTAGGCAATTCTCTCACCTAGGCCTGAGGTCCTCACGGCCCCAGCAATCAGATAGGCTCCCATGATCAGGTACATCGTAGAACCACTCCAGGACTGAAACACCACATTAGGGGGTGCGACTTCAAAGAGAATCAGCAGTGCCAGGTACAGACCCGCGATATAACCCGATTGCGCGACTTGAAATGCCCAGAAGATAACGGTCATCATAGTCAGGGCTAAAAAGACCTTGCCTTGCTGTTCTAAACCGCTAATTGGCAGGCTGATAATTGTAAGTGCCACGACGATCCCAAGAGCTAGTGCTGCAATTCGCTTGTTCATCGTCAAGTCTCCCCCCCAACGCAAGTGTTTCAATTCCGCGGATGGTGCTGCTTCTAAGGCAGCCCATCAGCGGATAGTCAAGATCGATTTAAACCCCCGAAGAAGTAAATCGGACGATACCTTAACCACTCCAGGTATGTTATAAATGTGGTCACGCAAGAACACGGCCAGGGCCTGTGTATCCTTGAGGAATGCATGGACATGCAGGGCACTCAGCCCGGTCATCTGATAGACCACGGTCACTTGTTCAATTTGTGTTAGTGTTCGAGCCGCCGCCTCCAACTGGTTTGGAACAACCTCCACCTCAAAAAAGGCATGAACGTCATATCCAAGGGCCTTAGCATTGACTACTGTGGTGAAGTCTTCGATTACTCCCTCTTCAATCAGACGGTTTATGCGCTGTCTAACAGCAACCCTGGACATATGAACCCGTCTGCCTATTTCGGCCATAGACATGCGTGCATCTTGCCGCAGCACTGTCAAGATTTCCTTGTCAACCCAATCCAACTCAACCATTGTGTCCCTCCTGTTAACTTGTTTTCGCTGAACATTGTATACTTAGTTTAACAGCCGGGATGAGCATTGTAAATCAATACTCTGCTTTTTCATCCTATTCTTCGACTATTCGTGCTTACCCTGTTTACGTTTGTCATATCAGAAAGAGTTGAATTACGAAGTGTCGTATTTGGGATGCGTACAGGGCAAAATGATAATCCAATTCCTTAAATTTTTTAATTTCGCTATTGCTGTAGACCCAGAGCGGGTTCGTTCGTTAACCCGAAGTCCGCTTTGGATGGGCGTCTCCTGGTGTCGATATTTAACGGATCTATTCGAAACCCAACATTACGAATTGATCGGTTAATGTTTCCTAAATAATGACAGGTTGTGCGCTACTACCCTGGTAGTTCTGGGGCTCGTGAGCAAAAGTTCCAAACGGCGGCGATCAGATTTGCGGGCGAGATGAAAAACCCTTTTCTGCCGCATAAAAAAACAACCATAACGTAGTTATGGTCGTCATTTT
>JAAZLQ010000141.1 GCA_012799255.1 Bacillota bacterium | reverse complement strand
TACGTTGCCGCTGATGACATTCATGTTTATTCCATTGATGAAGTGTTTATGGATGTAACAAATTACCTTGCAACCTATCACTTATCACCACGTGAGCTCGCCACAAAAATCTTACTGGATATACTAAAAACCACAGGCATTCCTGCTGCCGCGGGTATTGGCACAAACCTCTACCTTGCTAAAGTGGCCATGGATATTCAAGCAAAGCGTACGCCAGTTGATGAAAATGGTGTGCAAATCGCAGAACTAGATGAGATGAGTTATCGTAGGCAATTGTGGTCCCATCGTCCTTTAACAGACTTTTGGAGAGTTGGCAAGGGGTATGCAAAAAGGCTTGAGGATCAAGGTCTCTTTACCATGGGAGATATTGCAAGATGCTCCTTAGGCAAACCAACAGATCACTATAACGAGGATTTACTGTACAAGATGTTTGGGGTCAATGCTGAACTTTTAATCGATCATGCCTGGGGATGGGAACCCTGCACGATTGCTGAAATCAAAGCATATCAGCCAAATTCAAGTAGCCTTGGCTCAGGTCAGGTGTTACATAGTCCCTATACCTTTGACAAGGCAAAGTTAATCGCACGGGAAATGACGGATTTGCTTGTGCTTGATCTTGTAGACAAAAGGCTGGTAACGAATCAACTTGCCTTAACGGTAGGCTATGATCTAGAAAACCTGAGCAACTCCCAGACTGGTACGCTCTACTCTGGTCCCATTACCACCGACCCTTATGGACGCAGTATTCCAAAATCAGCCCATGGCATAATCAATCTGGATAGACATACCTCTTCTACCAAACTGATTTTAGATGCCATGACAGAACTCTTTGAGCGCATTGTTGATAAGAACCTGCTAATTAGGAGGATCAATGTTAGAGCTAATCATGTGGTAAGTGAGGCAAGCATTCAAACAGATTGTTTTGAGCAGCTTAGTTTGTTTACTGATTACGAGACGCTACACAGGGAAAAGGAAAGGGAAGCAAGTGAGCTTGCTAGGGAAAAGAAAATGCAGAAGACGGTGCTCCAGATCAAAAAGAGGTACGGCAAGAACGCTATCCTAAAGGGTATGAATCTGGAGGATGGCGCTACTACAATCGAGCGAAATCAGCAGATTGGAGGGCATAAGGCATGAAAAGCTCCTATGACGATATTATCCAGCTGCCACGGCACATCTCCAAGACGCGCCCGAAAATGGCCTTGATTAACCGTGCAGCCCAGTTCTCCCCCTTTGCGGCACTGGCGGGTCATGAAGAAGCTATCGAAGAAACTGCCAGAGTGACTGAAGAGAGGGTTGAACTGGACGAATATGTAAAGTGTGTCTTAAGCGAGAAACTGCAAATCATAGCAAAACGAATCAAAGAGCAGCCAAAAATCTCGATTACATTCTTCCAGCCAGACAGTATGAAAAAGGGCGGTAGCTACATTACAACTGTGGGCCAAGTAAAGAAGATTAAAGAACACGAGCGGCTTATTGTCATGGCTGATGGTATAGAGATCCCCATGGATGAAATCATCAGTATAGATGGTCAGATTTTTGAGGTCTAAAACCCTTTATGGGGTTGACTTAACCTTTTCAAAATGCAGGGTCAGTTTTTCATTCTTGTCGATTTCTAGGCGCACCTTGTTGGTCTTACTATCGTACCACCGGGATGGATCGTATCCTTCTAACCTAGGCAAAGTGCCTGTCCAGGCTGTTAAGGCGTAACCCTCTTTGATATCTACTGTAAACTCAGCGATAACACTCCCCCGCCCCTTCGTATACATTATTCTTGAAATCTGAGCGGCTTCTTCGGGTTTAATCTCCACCTTCAAGGTATAGCTTGTCCTTTTTTTATTATAGAAAATTGCAATCAACACCACTACCAATATGGGTATTAACGGTGACATAGTACTCACCTCTTGTTTGATTTTCGGATTATCAAGTTCTACAAACGTCTACCATTTCCTTGTTAATTGGCTGAGTATTACCCATAAACGCAGAAAATGAAGAGCTACTTTGCTGGTATGTATAACCGCATAAAAACATAACCGTCTTCCATATAGTCTGTCATTTCAAAGCCTACTCTACTCCATAGCTTTTGTGCGGCTATGTTTTCTGGATCGACCGGTAAAGAAATTCTACTCGCGTTGTACTCCTTTACCAAGTATTCAACGCATAGCCTAGCTGCCACGGTTCCATAGCCTCTTTTTTGGAAACGGCTATCTATCATGAAGTTTATAATTTGATAGTTCTCTTCGCCAACATACATTAAGACATAGCCCACCATTACATCATCAGCATAAATGGCAAAGGGGCGCGAGTCCTCATAAAACACCCAGGCCTCGGCCAAAGACCAGGCGACAGAGTCTACAAAGTCTGCATTAGCAACAGATGCTTTCAAATTCAAACACTCTATATAATTGTCTTCGTTAATTGGCCTTAGTTCTATCACCAGAGAGACTCACCTCGTTTACGGGAGTAGTTGAAACGCAACCCATTCTCCGTACATTTTTAACGATAGTCTAGCATAGAAACGCTGACACTTCCACAAAATTGGCAGACTATTCCACGGTAGCAAGTGATTACAGGGATAAAGCCAACCCATAACGAAGTAAACAGTATACAGTATAATGATGCGTTGGAAACGAGGGAGAAAGATTGACAAGAGTTA
>JAAZLQ010000356.1 GCA_012799255.1 Bacillota bacterium | reverse complement strand
TATATTGTTTTGGATGATTTTTGATTTTAGTAGTGAAAAACAGAATTTAATATGATATTATGAAAAAAGCAAATACCTATCTATGTTCTACAAGCTTTGTACCCTTCTTTTTGCCATCCTTGAATATTGGTACTCTTACAATGGAGCGGCATATATTAATATTACCTTTTTCCAAATCAATATCTTTCCATTTCAATCCAAGTACTTCACCAAGCCTAAAGCCTGTATTCAATTCCAATATAAAAGCCGTCCTCATTCTGTCCTCTTTGATGATTCCCAAAAACTTTTGTTCGTCCTCGGCTGTCAGTACTCGGATTTCTTTTTTCTTGCCTTTGGGTAGGGTAGTGGCTTCTGATACGTTCCTTGATACAAGATTGTTTTTCATTGCTTGTTGAAGTGCTTCATGGATAACAAGGTGCATTTTTTTGATGGTTGCCGCCGATAGTCCTTTATTCGTGCCGTCCTCAGTATCGGACTTCTTTTTCTTTCGACTCTTCTTCTCGGGCTTGTCACTCTCTTTTTGCACTCTGCCATTTTTGAATTTATCATTATAGAATTTCTGTAATTGGTCGGCTCTCAAATCCTGTAAGGGTAAATAACCGATAGAAGGTTTTATATGGACTCTGACAAGCATTTTATACCCTGCAAAGGTGGTTGGTCGGGTACTGGTGGCTTTATATTCGTGTAGCCATGTATCCAGCCAGTCGCCGAATGTAAGCCTTGTAGGTGGTGCAAAAGTGCCTGTATCTATTTGGGCTTTTGCTTTATTGACTTTTTCCACTACTTCGGGTCTTGTTTTACCGTAATAGGTGGCTCTTTTAGCTTTTCCATTTTCGTCAATGTAAAGTGTGACCTGTCCCATCCATGTACCGTTGGGACGTTGGGTAATTGTTCCTTCTCCGTGACCTCTGGTTTTCTTTTTCTTCTCTGCCATTAGTGACCTCCTGTATAATTGAAATGTGGTTAACATAATACAATTATACTGTAATGGAAAGATGATGTCACTGGTAATAAACGGCGTGGTTGTAAGGCTTTGAGGTAAAAATCCCTCACAATAGAAGGTAAGTAGTGGTAATAAAAAAGAAGGTTTTTACACCTTCTCTTTAGTATAACTGATTGTTTATTCTGCTTGCTTGTAAGGTCTCAAATACATTCCTTCTGTGCAAACTATTTTTTCCACTAAATTCTTGTTATCCAAATTCACCATGTAGAGTAATATTATCAAACCATTTGTCCATGCGATAATCTTCATGTCAGACAATACAAAACATGAATGTACTCTGTCTCTCAGACCCAATTCGAGAAGAGTATCCAAATGATTGACATTATCAACAGTAAATAATTTTTCTCCAACCATCTTCCTCAATTCATTTACAAAAGGCATTTTGCTGGTATCAATTACTTTGGTTATCTTTTCATCTTCTACATAAGCTAAATTTGTTTCAACTTCAAGCAAGCTATATACCCATAGCTTTTTGAATATATTTTTTATCTTTTCTTCTTCTTTGTTGTAAATCTCTACACACAGGTCTCCGTTTAGTACAGAGTCATAAAATACTTCTATCTGTGAATATTTGTCAGAATTTTCTATTTGAATAGGAAATCTGTCAATAAAGTAGCAGTTATCAGGATTAGTAGAACATAAATGTTCAAATGCAAAATCATCATTTAATATATCAATTACATTC
>JAAZLQ010000093.1 GCA_012799255.1 Bacillota bacterium | reverse complement strand
TTTGCTTGTTCAGCTATTGATTATTGATTACTGTCTGGCAATATATCCATTATATCTCCAACATTACAATTAAGAGCGTTACAAATACGAGTAATAACGTCCATACTAACTTGTTGGTCTTTTCCCAGCTTTGCCAATGTGGAGGTACTGATTTCTGCAAGGTTTAAAAGGTCCTTCTTTTTCATTTTTTTATCGATCAATAACTTCCATAATTTATTATAACTAACCATCAGTTATACACCTCCTTATCCACCAATTTATTACAATTGTATCATATTGGCTTTTTATGTACAAGTAATTACTTTGTATATATAAATAAAACCTTTGAAAACTGAAATTTTCGAATCTGATAACAAAAAAGATTATGATTCTTGTTACAAAAATCCTAAAGTAGTATAAATCATAGCAGAATTAAGACAAAAACTTCTTTTGGAGAGATAAAAGTCCCCCCACTGCCTGGAGTATACGGAGTTACGAAAGGCATGTGCAGATGAGGCACGAAGTTATAATTTGTACTAGATGAAGCAAAAGTTTTAGTCATTTCGCCCATACCAACAAAAACCGTTTGAAATCAATTCAGTGACTTTTACCATCAGGTAAAAGAAGGTAAAATATAGCCACAATGGTTAGAACACTGTGACTGGATTAATTAAATATAATTGTTTTTATGCTGAGCTTTCAGGGCTTCAATAATTCCAAGCTCTTTCGCTTTCATCACCAGCTCCTCAAGAATATCCTCCAGGGAATATGGGGTATCTGAAAGAGTTTGTGTAAACCTTAAAAAGGTGGCTTCACTGGGTGTCTGGCCAGCTACAGGAAAACCACAGATATAGCGGAAAACAGGACCTGACTTGAGACGATCCACCAATGTTTTCGTATATTTAGTATTCTCAAGTCTCTTTGCTAGCAACGCACGAAGCATGTTTTCCGGATCATGATCATTGGGATCGGATTTGGATTCTTTTTGTAGACAACCAGCTACCTTCTGATAAATCCAATGTCTCAAAGACCATTGCTAGTTTTGTTTCTGGTTGAAATTTTATTAAAAGTAGACATTGTTGTCGAATATAGGTAGTATCACCCCTCCGTGTTTTGTTTTTTGGTGATACTTAAAACTTCGACACGTTTGGGGTTTTTCCTTTTGGAGATTTCAGTAAAATAGTGTGCGATTCCCATATTCCAGGGGTGAAATGGTTTTTTTATTATCTAGAACCTGCTATTTCACTGGTCTGTAGAATATGAAATTTGCTCAAATAGACAGAAATGCGTACTTCGTTTCTTTTACTATTTATTCCATGGGTGGTAGACACCATTATTAAGCAAATCAATCATGATATTGTCAAGGTTATGCAGAAGCTTCTGGAATATTATATTAGTATGTCTTGCTACCGGTTTTTCGACTCCATCATGCGTACAAAGAGCGCAACAATGTCAGGATCGAACTTCTTCTCTGCGCCATCTTAAATAACTTGAAGTGCCTTCTTTTTACCCTCGGGGCTGGAGCCACCCTCTCTTCGCAAGACCTGTTCATAGGTTTCTGCAATCGAAATAATCCTTGAGATTTGAGGGATCTCTTCGCCTTTGAGTCCGTTGGGATATCCTTTCCCATCCCATCTCTCATGATTATTGTAAACATACTCTGCCAAATCCAGGGTATCATCAAAAAGATTTAAGCTTCCTTTTCCTTGCTTTCATTTCTAGATATTCTATCACATAACATCAGGAAAGTGGGATAATTGGTTTTACCTCATCCTCTGTATCAGCCCACCGCCATTGCTCTTAAGCCATTCCCTTGGCTCTTTATAGTTCGGGAGAACCCGCTCGACCTCGCCCCAAAATTTTGATGAATGGTTCAGCTCTTTGCGGTGGCAAAGCTCATGTACAACTACATAATCAATTACATCGGGCGGCGTAAGCATCAGAAGACAATTAAAATTGAGGTTGCCTTTACTTGAGCAACTGCCCCAGCGTGATACCTGATTCCGTATCGTTATCTTTCCGTAATCTACGCCAACAATGGGAGCATAATATGCCACTTTCTCAGGAATTACCTTAAGGGCCTGATCTGCAAGCTGGTGGATTTCCTCCATTGTTAGCTTTTGCACGGTTTTTTCCTGTTGTTCAAGTAACTCGATTTTCTTTTGCACAAGCTCCAAGTGCTCTTCCAGCCATGAGGATTTATCTTTAATGAATTTCTGGATACCGCTATCAGGCATGCGAAAAGGCGCTCTTACAAGCACTCGCAAATCTCTTGTTATTTCCATGGCAATTGACTTTCTGCCACTACGAATTATTTCAATGTTTATTTTGTTTTCTTTCATTATGTCATCCTTGTGAGTTCTTCTGTTTTTCAGTTCTTGATTGGTCATTTTCGCTAATCAATTCTATCACATTTTTACAAGACAAAGTAAAAAGAGTTAAACTTTGATAAGAACTTATAATACAAGTTTGATATAATAAGTTTATACAAATAAAGAAGAAGCGATTATTATGACTTTAATTTTCCTTACTCTTTTATTTTGAAAGAAATCAGAGAGCAAACACATAAGTCAATTAGAGGACTTCTTATTAGG
>JAAZLQ010000336.1 GCA_012799255.1 Bacillota bacterium | reverse complement strand
TTCATGCAACTCCCGTTCAATGTCGTAGAGGTCGTTGATGAACGTAAGCCCTTCGAGTGCTTTAGGATTCTTCTTTTTTCCGCCGCTGGCTTTGATGGCTTCATCAAACCTGCGACGAGCATGAGCCTTATTCTACTTCTCGGATAAGGCCCATTATCCAAGAAATATGGTTATCCAATAAGACTCTCTTGAAATGGCATAGATACCATGTTTACCTAATATCTTCTCACATAACGATAGTCTCCGGTAGAATGGAATTAGAAACCATTTAAGGGGGTATTGGAATGAATCAAGAAGAAACCAGAGACCTATCGTTTGGAGACTTGCTAGACAGATTGCTAGACGATCTTAAGGAGAAATCCTATACGCAGATGACGTTGGCTAACTATCGCCGGACACTCAGACAAATTGAATTGTTTATGGTTGAGCGTGGTACGGATGTGTACACTCCTGAAATCGGCTTGCAGTACTTCGAGGCTTATATCGCTGAGAAAGAACTCGGTACTTCCTGGAAAAAAGCCATGTTCACGGCCATCCGAAGACTCAACGATGTTTACTCTGGCAATGAGTATCGGGTTCAACAGCAACAGGAGATAAGTTTATTACCAGACACTTTTGAACATGTGTTAAGTTCGTATGCGACGGAATGCGCTCAAAATGGCAATAAAGATAACACCATCCAGGCTAAAAAGCGGTTCGTTCGTAGCTTCTTGCGAGGATGCATTGTGTTTGGATGCCCGAACATTTCGTCTTTGGAAGCGTCTTACATCACACGCGCATGTCTGAGAATCAAGAATAAGGATGCATTGCCCGTGGTCAGGGCATTCCTTAGATTTTTAAGTATCAATGGTATTACTGAAGGAGACTTGTCTGCACTTGTTCCCCGCTCTAAACGACCTACGACTATACCGGCAACCTATAGTGAAGAGGAGATTCATAGATTTGAGATAGCAATCGACCGCTCGAATGCTATAGGTAAAAGGGATTATGCCATGTTGCTTTTGGCGACAAGGCTTGGTATGAGATCCGGGGACATTGCAAAGCTTTCTTTGGATGAGTTGGATTTCTACAACGATAAAATCTGCCTCATACAGCAAAAGACTGGAGACAAGTTACATCTCCCGATGTTGCCAGAAGTCAAGTTAGCACTGACCGATTATATTAGCAATGCGCGCCCCAGAGTCGAAAGCCAGACCGTATTCCTGCGTCATTATGCTCCCTATCAGGGAATCACCACTTCTGTCCTGCGTTTTGTGACTACAAAGTACCTAGGTCTGGCTAATATTGATGTGTCAGGCAGAAAGCATGGCCCTCACACATTTCGGTCATCATTGGCCAGTTCAATGGTTAATGATTATGTGCCATACGAAGCCGTCAGGAGTATCCTGGGGCATTCTAGTCCCAATGTGATAAAGCATTATGCTAAGATTGACATTGAAAAGCTCCGTGAGTGCGCAATAGAAGTCCCCGAACCGGCAGGCTCTTTCAGAGTATTGCTTGAAGGTGGACAATTATGAGCCAATTCAGGAGTGTACTACAAGACGAGATTACTGAGTTCTTGGCGCTTCGGAAAGCATCAAAGAGTAAAAGCACCTATGATCACGATTGCCACACATTTCGGTTGTTCGACGACTATCTCTGCTCCATTTGTTGTGATGACAGAAATCTTACAGAAGAGCAGATTACCGGCTGGATTCGTACTCTCACAGGAAAAAGCAGTTCCATTGCCAACGTGGTGCGTAGTCTCAGAATTTTTCTGACTCAACTCAAAGCATATGGCGTTAACGCGTACATCCCGCCGATTCCAAAGGTCAGCGATGATTATGTCCCATATATATTTTCTAAGGTCGAGATGGATCTTTTGTTTTCCATTGCAGATGCAATGCAAAAGGGGAGACCGCAAAAAAACACTCTTATTCATATGGAATTTCCGATGATTCTACGGCTCATGTTTGGGTGCGGGCTCCGCACAGGCGAGACGCTCTCATTAAGAATAAAGGATGTGGATTTTGATATCGGTGTGCTGACACTGAGGCACGCTAAGGGTGACAAACAAAGGCTTGTACCAATGCACAACTCTTTGACAAACATCCTTAGGAAATACTGCATGGCTATGGGGATGATCGGATATCCAGAAGCATATCTTTTTCCCACGTCTGATCCAACGGAGCCAGTGTCAACGCACAATGCTCAGCACAGGTTCAATTTCATACTGGAAAGAGCTAACATTTCCCTTCCTGGAAGACGGAAACATCAGAGAGGACCTTGTTTGCACTGCCTCAGGCATGTGTTTGCATTCCAGTCGTTTGCTAATTCGGAAAGAGAAGGTCGCAGGATTGATGATACTGTTCCTTACCTTTCTACTTATCTGGGGCATGAAAGCTTGAGAGAAACAGAAAAATACTTGAAATTTAGTAACGAGATGTTTCCAGATGCCATGGAACTATTTGATGACTACACGGCACAGGTTTTTCCGGAGGTCAACTTCAATGAATAAGTCTTCGAGATTCTTGGAGTTACTCAACGGCTTTGTTACAAACTATATGCCCTGTTCAATTGGAGCAAGTCCCAATACAGTTACCTCATATAAATATGCGTTCCGGTTACTACTCGAGTTCATGTACTCCAAGAAGGAGATTCCTGCAGATGAGGTATCATTTGAGCAACTAGACTTTGGCATGTTGACTGAGTTTTTCGACTGGATAGAAAATGAAAGGGGATGTAGTGCCTCAACGAAGAACCAGAGACTATCAGCCCTCTTATCCTTTTCTGAGTATGCTCAGAACCGAGATGTTGATGCTGCATCAATATTTCGGAGTAACATTATTAGGATCCCGATGAAAAAAGCTCAAAAGAAACAACGGGCGGTGTTCTCCGTGCAGGAAGTCGCGATACTCCTCCGTTTACCTAACGAAAGCAAAGGGACCGGTCTTAGGGACAAAGTGTTACTTAGCTTGATGTATGCAAGCGGGGCAAGAGCACAGGAAATCTGCGATTTGTTGATAGGGAACATACAGTTTCATACGAAAGCAGCTACCCTAAACATTAAAGGAAAAGGCGGGAAATTACGACGCATTGGCATTCCAGAGAACTGCGCAAAGATGCTCCAAACATACATTCTTCACCGGCAATTGGTTTCTAAGCCTGACAGACATGTTTTTTCAAGTCAAACACATGAACATATGACTATTTCCTGCGTTGAAGGGATCTTTAAGAAGTACGTCCGACAGGCCAAGGCTGAAAACCCGACTCTCTTCAGAGAAGATAGATATTCGCCGCATTCTATGAGACACACCACTGCAAGTCATATGCTGGAGGCGGGTGTCCCAATTGTGGTTATAAAGAACTTCCTTGGTCATGCCTCGCTTCAAACAACACAGATTTATGCTGAGTTGTCACAGAATACCGTGGACAAACACCTAAGGGCATGGAATGAGAAATGGTTCTTCCACGAACATGAAGAGAAGAAAGGTTCTAGCGACAAGAACAGACTTCCTGATTTCCTTACGTTTAACTAAGAGGCAGTCTTAGGTTATCCGAGAAAAAGGAGAAAAGGTCCTAGCGTTATACGGCGCTTAGTGGTTTTTCTCGGATAACCATATTTCTTGGATAATGAGCCCAGCAGCCTGCATTGGTAACATTCTTCGGCAAACCGCTGTAGGCGCCGTAACCGTCTGTGATGAGATAACCCTTGAAGCCTCGCAGAAATTCCTCCGGGTGTTCTCTTCCCCTGGATGGC
>JAAZLQ010000147.1 GCA_012799255.1 Bacillota bacterium | reverse complement strand
GAAGTAGTCCATGGCAAGAAATCCTTAATCGGCAGGATACCTGGTGATTACTGGCAGCAGTTTGCGGGATTACGGGTATTGTATCTTTATCAAATGTGCCATCCCGGAAAGAAGCTCTTGTTCATGGGCGGTGAACTGGCCCAGTTCATCGAATGGCGGTATTATGAGGGCCTGGAATGGTTCCTGCTTGCATATCCAATGCACAGAAAATTGCAGGAATTCGTACAAAAGATCAACTGGCTATACAGGCAGGAAAGAAGCCTCTGGCAGCTGGATGATAGCTGGAAAGGTTTTACCTGGTTGGAACCCAATAATGCAGCCCAAAGCGTCTATGTCTTTTTGCGAAGGGCTAAAAACGGCGAATTCCTGCTGGTGGTGTTAAATTTTAAACCGGATTTTTACCCGGAATATCGGATTGGTGTACCGGCAGCCGGGCAGTACTATGAAATACTAAACAGTGATGCTCCTGCTTTCGGAGGAGCCGGCCAGCTCAACGAACAGCCGGTGCAGGCGGAGCCGGTACCTTGGCAGGGACAAGAGTATTCCATCGTGATCAAACTTCCTCCTTTAGCAGGAGTTCTATTAAAACCGGTGCCTGCATAGCATTGATCTTGTGTGTGATGCAGGATGAAGAGGAGGGCAGTGCATGTTTGCTACGAAAGAAGGCTTCTGCGAAGCGTACCTGGCCAAGTTTGCTGAAACCCATGGGAAATCTTTTGACGAAAGCACTCCCTGGGAAAAGTATCAGACTCTAGTGCTGCTGGTGAAGGAATGGTTTGCGGAAAATTGGGTGGAGACCAACAATTCATACGCCCGGGAACAAGTGAAACAAGTTTACTATTTTTCCATGGAGTTCCTGATCGGCAAGCTCCTGTCCTATTACCTGCTAAACCTGGATATTAAAGATACCGTGGAAGCAGGGCTCAAAGATTTAGGGAGCAGCCTGGAAGAGTTGTTAGAGGTAGAGAAGGATGCTGGTTTGGGGAATGGAGGCTTAGGCAGGCTGGCGGCTTGTTTTTTGGATGCTATGGCTTTTCTAGATATTCCGGGCCATGGGAATGGTATCCGGTACAAGTACGGTTTATTTCAGCAGAAAATTGTCAACGGCTATCAGACCGAAGTGCCGGATAACTGGCTCAGCAACGGGTATCCATGGGAAATCAAGAAGCCGGACAAAGCCGTCATCGTGAAATTCAAAGGAGATGTAAAAGTGAGTGTTGTTGACGGCCGGCTCACTTTTCGCCATGAGAACTATGAGCCTGTCTTAGCAGTGCCTTACGACATCCCCATTGTCAGTTATGAGAATTACCAGACGATTAACACCCTTCGTTTATGGAGTGCGGAACCGATTGTCGTGGAATTTGACCTGGCCAGTTTTTACCGCGGAGAGTTCAGTAAAGCGGTAAGTTACAAATCTGAAGTTGAAGCTATTTCCAATATTCTCTACCCTGATGACAGCAGTCAAGCCGGCCGGGAGCTCAGGCTAAAGCAGGAGTATTTCTTCGTGGCTGCCGGGCTGGGTTCCATTGTACGGCGGTACAAGAAAAAGAACGGCTCCTTAAAAGACTTTCATCGGAAAATCGCAGTGCACATCAATGATACCCATCCAGCCTTGTGTATTCCTGAGTTGATGCGGATCTTGATCGATGAAGAAGGGATGGGGTGGGAAGAAGCATGGAACATTACGGTTAACACCATTTCTTATACCAACCACACCATCATGCCGGAGGCTCTGGAAAAATGGCCGGTGGACATCTTTAAATACCTGCTACCCCGCATCTATATGATTGTGGAAGAAATCGACCGGCGTTACCGTTTGGAAATGCAAGAGAAATTTCCCAATGATCAGGCGATCATTGAACGGACGGCGATTATCCGGGACGGTCAGGTATGGATGGCCAATTTGGCGGTGATCGGCAGTCATTCCGTGAACGGAGTTTCCCGCCTGCATACCGGGATCCTTAAAGAACATTTACTGAAAGACTTCCAAATTATTTACCCGTACAAAATCAGAAATAAGACTAACGGCGTCAGCCACCGGCGCTTCCTGCAGGAGGCTAATCCGAAACTAGCATCTTTGATTACCGAAGCTATCGGTCCCGGTTGGATTTTCAGGCCCGAGGAGCTGGAAAAGCTTTTGGCTTACCAGGATGACGAAGCTTTCCTGGCAAAGCTGGCTCAAGTCAAACGCCACAATAAACAGAAGCTGGCGCAAATCATTTATAACAAAATGGGAGTGAAAGTAGATCCTGATTCCGTTTTCGATGTTCAAGTGAAAAGGATCCACGCCTATAAACGGCAGCTCTTAAATGTGTTTCGCATTATGGACTTATATAACCGGTTGAAGGAAAATCCCCGACTGCCCATTCATCCTCATACCTTTATCTTCAGCGGCAAAGCTGCACCTGGCTATCATTACGCAAAAACCATCATCAAGTTGATCAACACCTTAGCCCACAAAATCAATAACGACCAGGACGTGGCGGATAAGATCAAAGTGGTTTTCCTGGAAAATTTCAATGTTTCTTTAGCGGAAAAAATTTACCCGGCAGCCGAGATCAGTCAACAGATTTCCACTGCCAGCCGGGAAGCTTCCGGTACAGGCAACATGAAATTCATGCTGAACGGTGCCGTCACTCTGGGTACTTTAGATGGGGCTAACGTGGAAATTAAAGAAGCCGTCGGTGACGAAAACATCTTTATCTTTGGCTTAAAGGCAGAACAAGTCATGAATTTTTACCAGAAAGGGGGTTATAACTCCTGGGAAGAGTATCATACTTATCCTCGGTTAAGAAAAGTGGTTGACCAGCTGATCAATGGGTTCTTCAGCGAAGCTGAGGGGGAGTTCCGGGTCATCTACGATTCCCTTTTGCGTGACAATGATGAATTTTTTGTCTTGAAGGATTTTTGCCCTTACGTGGAAGCCTGGCAGCGGCTCAATTTTCTTTACAGTAACCAGCGAGCCTGGCAAAAGACCTCTTTAATCAATATTGCGAAAGCAGGTTTATTTGCTGCTGACCGTACCGTTAAGGAATATGCAGAGGATATCTGGCGGGTTCCTTACCGCACCTGATAACCGGGAGAAGGTAACCCAGGAAAGGGGGAGAAGCAATGCCGAAAAAAGAGATTATCGCCATGCTATTGGCTGGAGGCCAGGGGAGCCGGTTAGGAGCCCTCACCAAAAAGATTGCCAAACCAGCGGTTTCCTTTGGCGGGAAGTACCGCATTATTGATTTCAGTTTGAGCAATTGTGTCAATTCTGAAATTGATACGGTAGGAGTGCTCACTCAGTATAAACCGCTGCTGTTGAACTCCTATATTGGGATCGGCACCGCCTGGGACCTGGATAGCGCTTTCGGTGGGGTGCACATCTTGCCGCCTTTTGTGCGGGAGGATGGGGGCACCTGGTACAAGGGTACTGCCAATGCAGTATACCAGAATATTGACTTTATCAATTATTATGACCCGGATTATGTGCTCATCATTTCCGGGGACCACATTTACCAGATGGATTATCGTTTGATGCTGGATTTTCACAAGAAAAACAACGCTGACTTGACCATTTCTGTCATCGAAGTGCCCTGGCATGAGGCTTCCAGATTCGGGATCATGACTTGTGCTGCCGACGGCCGGATCGTTAAATTCAGTGAGAAACCGCCAAAACCGGACAGCAATTTAGCCTCCATGGGGATTTATATTTTCAACTGGCCGGTACTGCGTCAAGCCCTCGTCGAAGATGAGCTAAACCCGTCTTCGGAGCATGATTTCGGCAAGAATGTGATCCCCATGCTGTTGAACCAGGGTAAGAGCCTATATGCCTATCGTTTTCAAGGCTACTGGAAAGATGTGGGCACCGTCGAAAGCTATTATGAAGCCAACATGGAGCTCTTAAGGGAACAGCCTGAACTGGATCTCTTTGACGGCCCGAGAGTCTTTTCCAACTCGGATGTACTGGCACCCCATTATCTGGGCTCTCAGGCCAAAGTAGTTAACAGTCTCGTCAGCAACGGGTGTATCATCTATGGGGAAGTAGTCAATTCCATTCTGGCACCGGGTGTTTTTGTGGGGGAAAAGGCTGTGATTCACGATTCCATCATCTTACCGAATGCGGCAGTGGGAAAAGAAACCCGCTTGTTCCGAGCTATTGTCATGGAAGGTGTCCAGGTAGTGCCGGGCTGCCTGGTTAAGCCAGATTTGCCGGGGAAGATCGCATTAATTCACGACAGTTTTAGTCCGCAAGCTGCAGCTTATCATGAAGCCCTGGCTTAACATGTATAAGGATGGGAGGGGCTGAAGATGAGCCGTGTGATCGGGTTAATCACCAGCACTTGTCCTGCCGGTGAAATGATGGAGTTAACTGCCGGCCGGCCGGTTGGCACCATACCCTTCGGGGGCAGGTACCGGTTGTTGGATTTTCCTTTATCCAATATGGTTAATTCGGGATTAAGGACTGTAGGGATTGTCACGCCCTTACGCTATCGTTCCGTGCTGGATCACCTGCGGGCGGGGAAAGAGTGGCGGCTGGACCGGAAAATGGGAGGGCTGTTTATCTTGCCCGGCTACGGACAGGAAGAGAAAGGCAGCCGCTTTTCTTTAAAGGATTTGACTCTCAATGCTGACTTCTTTATTAAGGATCAGGCGGAACACGTGATCATGAGCTGCAGCAACCTGGTGATCAACATTAATTTCGCTGAAATTATCGAATTTCATTTAACTGCCCGGGCGGATGTCACTTTAATTTATCAGGTCAGTCCGGATGTGAACCAGAAGGGTGAAGCAGCTCTTTTCCTGCAAGTGGATGAAGATAACCGGATCAGCAATATCACTGCCGGGCCGGAGCCAGAACACAAATTATTTCTTGACATGCTGGTGATCAAAAAAAGATTTTTATGGGAATTGCTCCAGTACCGCCAATCGGCTCCGGAAGTTGATTTGTTGGATTTGGTGCGGGAGCGGCTTTCTGGGGCGCAAGTGTTCGGTTTTCCTTTTACCGGCTATGTAGGCCGGGTGTATT
>JAAZLQ010000235.1 GCA_012799255.1 Bacillota bacterium | reverse complement strand
CTCCATTCCCCAGTTCGAATCTGGGTGCCGCCTCCATATTTATTCAGGAAAGCAAAAGGGGGGAGTCAGTTCATGGCCAAAGCAAAAAGAGGTAAGAATATTAAAACCCTAGGCTGGAGAGGGACCTGCCCCTCATGTAAAAAGACTGGAGTAAAGCTACTCTGGGAAAAAGATAGTGCTAAAGTATGCAAAGCATGTGGAAAATAACGGCGAAGCCAGATTAAAACGGCCTACGCCGTTTTTTTGCGTGTTTTTTAGACAAAAAAAGACCCGGCATTTGTCCGGGTCTGATTTCATGGATTCTTAGGTCTTACTTAGAGTAGAACTCTACGATTTCAGCTTCGTTGATATCTGGGTTAAGCTCGTCTCTCCTTGGTAGGCGAATAAATTCACCTGTGCGAGCATTCTCATCATAGCTGAGGTACTCAGGAACATTCGGACGAACTTCTAAAGCTTCTTCTACAACCACTAGGTTGCGGCTCTTTTCGCGCAATCCGATGACATCGCCAACACTCACTTGGTAGCTGGGGATGTCCACTTTTTTACCATTAACAGTAATGTGTCCATGGGTTACCAGTTGCCTTGCGCCTGCACGGCTACGGGCAAAACCAAGACGATATACTAAATTGTCTAACCGGGATTCTAGGAGAATCATAAAATTCTCACCAGTAATACCTTGCATGTTGGCTGCCTTTTGGAAGAGGTTTCTAAATTGCTTTTCACTCAAACCATAAAGGAAGCGCAGTTTTTGCTTTTCTTGTAGCTGCAGCCCATAGTTGCTAAGTTTGCGGCGGCCTTGACCGTGCTGTCCGGGTGGGTAGGGGCGTTTACGCAGCTCTTTTCCTGTTTCGCTTAGAGAAAACCCTAACCGACGACTAACTTTCCACGTTGGTCCTGTATAACGTGACATGTACTTCTCTCCAATCTCAATTCAGTGTGATTCTTTCCAAAGCAGCCGCGCCTTGTAAATCTTTCCCTACTAGGATACCACATTTCTTCCGATTTGCAAGGGTAATTTCTCTTTCAATTCATCAAACTAAGCGAAAAAGAAGGTGTAGAGATGAGAAGCATGTGGAAAGGATCCCTTTCCTTTGGGCTCGTGAATATTCCGGTAAAAATGTATACCGCTACGCAAGGGAAGGATATCCGTTTTAATCAACTCCACAGTCTCTGCCATACTCCCATTAAGTACGAAAAGGTTTGCCCCAACTGTGGACGGGCGGTGGACGGGGATGAAATCGTCCGTGGATTTCAGTATGAGTCAGGGCGTTATGTGATTGTTCAAGATGAGGAGTTACAAGAATTTTCGGCGAAAGTCTCCCATAGCGTAGATATCTTAAGATTTGTGGAGTTGAGGGAGATTGATCCCATCTTTTATGATAAAACCTATTTTCTAGAACCTGCAGAAACAGGAGGAAAGGCGTATGCGCTATTACAAGAGGCTTTACGTTTGTCGGGCAAAATCGCGGTAGCCAAAATAACTATTCGTTCCAAACCTTCGTTAGCAGTAGTAAGGGTTTACAATGGGATTTTGGCGTTGGAGACAATCTTCTACCCAGATGAAGTTCGCAATCACAGCCAACTGGTAAAGCCCCAAGCGCCTGTCCAAGAGAGGGAGCTACAAATGGCACTTTCCTTGATAGAAACTCTAACAGAGCCATTTAGACCAGAACAATATGTCGATGAACGACGTGCCGGAATCGAAGAACTGATTGCGGCCAAGATTCAGGGCGAAGAGGTAGTACTGGTGGACCAAGATAAACCCACATCGCCCCCCCTCGATTTGATGGCCGCGCTGCAAGCATCTATCCAGGCACAGCAAAGTAAGATTCAAGGCGGATCAGAGGTGCGACATTGAGTTTGGTACGTTTCAAACCAATGTTACCTTCAGAAAGTCCTCTTTTGGATGAAACAGGATTTTTACACGAAATCAAATGGGATGGGTTTAGAGCGCTAGCATATTTGGATGGTGATAAGGTACTTCTGGAAAGCAGAAATGGTAGAAGTCTTAACGATCATTTTCCGGAAGTAGTGAAAGCGCTTCAGAAAGAAGAGAAACATGCAGTCCTGGATGGGGAGCTAATCGCCTTGAGCCTGGAAGGTAAAGTTGATTTTTCTTTATTGCGACAATCTAAACTTGCCTCGGAACAAGTTAGGTTTGTGGTCTTTGACCTTCTTTTTTTAGATGGCGAAACGCTGTGCGCGAAGCCTTGGCTTCAGCGACGGGATTATCTCGATAATCTGATAATGGGTCAGGGTCTAATCATGCGTTCTCCTCTGTTAGCAGGAGATCTCCAAACCAACCTAAACTTTGCCAAGGAACAGCAATTGGAAGGGATTATCTCAAAACATCAGGATTCACCCTATCTTCCGGGGGTTCGCTCTGCCTGGTGGCGCAAAAGTAAGATCCGCCGAAGCCTTGATTGTGTTGTTGTAGGTCTCAGACTCAGAGACGAGAAAGTACGATCCTTGGCGGTTGGTTTGTATCAAAATGATGATAGCTTGTTATACATTGGCAATGTTGGAAGTGGACTTGGTCAAGACGAGTTAGTCTTCCTTCGAGAATCGATCAATCTCTTGGCGCACAACTCACCATTAGTCACTAATCCCCCCGGTGGAGGAGTAGACTGGATTTGGTTCAAACCCCACTTGGTTGTAGAGGTAGAATACCTAGAGCTGACTCACCAAAAGAGATTGAGGCACCCGACTTTTTTACGTTTTCGTTTTGATAAGATTGCATCAGAATGCCGAATAGAAGGTGAGCTGAGATGAACACCAAGCAGACTGTTCAGGTTGAAGGAAAGCCCGTGCAGCTTACTAACTTAAACAAAGTCTTGTGGCCCAAACTTGGACTGACCAAGGCGGATTTGCTGGATTACCATGTTAAGCTATATACTTATACTAGAGAACACTGGCGAGGACGAGCACTGACAGTTACACGCTATCCCCACGGCGTGGATGGAGATTTCTTTTACCAAAAGAACCTGCCTCCATCTGCTCCACCATGGGTGTCTACAACTACAATGGGGGAAACGGATTTTGTTGTTGCTGATGGGCTCGCCACTATCATCTGGTTAGCGAACTCGGGCGTCATCGAATTTCATCCTTCGACCTTTCTTGTAGCTAGACCTGAGATTCCCAGTTATGCTATCATTGATCTGGATCCCACCGAGCCCCAGGGATTTCGGGAAGCTGTTGAAATCGCTAAGTATTGTCGCGAACTTCTCGAACAGTTGGGGCTAGAAGGTTATCCAAAACTCTCGGGGGCGACAGGTATTCACATCTATGTTCCCTTGGAGCCGAGCTACGATTTTGAAATTAGTTCAGAACTTGTGAGGCTCATTGGGATGACCTTAAGAAAACGGTATCCAGACAAGATTACTTTGGAGCGGATGATCAAGAATCGTCATGGTGTCTATGTTGATTATCTTCAAAATCATCCTTCCCGGACTATAGTAGGGGTTTATAGTCCCAGACCTACTCCAGATGCTACTGTGTCCACACCGGTTAGCTGGCAGGATCTAGGACACTTCGAACCCCGTGATTTTACTATTAGAACCGTGCCGGATTGGATTCTCGAACGGGGAGATTTGTTCAGTGGTGTCCTTTGGAAGTCACAGTCACTACAACAGTTGATTTTTTCTAATTCACGTCCTTGACGACAATAAAATACTATGTTATACTTCAGACGTTAAGCAGAAGCCACCGCTTCTCACCTTGCGACTACGTGTTTTCAAGGTTAAACCCAGTGGTAAGTTTTCCGCGAGAGCGTAGATCTAGATGTGGGTGAACGGGTGGCAGATG
>JAAZLQ010000044.1 GCA_012799255.1 Bacillota bacterium | reverse complement strand
GCCCCAGGCCAAGAGGTTCTCACGGATCTAATTATCAAATTAACCTAAAGGTAGGTAAAACAAAACGCCTCATCCAATATGGAAGGGCGTTATTTTCTTTAGGCTTGTTTTGCTAGGTTCTTGGTCAAGCGTGACTTTTTCCTAGCAGCTGCGTTCTTGTGGATAATACCTTGAGCTGCTGCTTGATCCAGAGCCTTAGTTGCCTTTTGAAGGAGGGCAGGGGCGTTTTGGGGATCATTCGCCAACGCGTTTTCGAAATGCTTAATAGTGGTGCGGAGGGCAGATCTCTTCGCTGCGTTCTGGGCACGCTTTGTTTCATTTACTCGAATTCTTTTTTCGGCTGATTTGCTATTGGCCATACCAGTTCACCTCCTCAGGCAAAATTACCCTGTAATTATAACATTAGAACGGATCAAGTTCAATAGTTCGCTTTGAATAACGTTTCTCCTTTCGGTTAATCTAACATTGATTGGAGGAGAAACAATGGAAAAAAACAATGGACTAGATCTTCTTTTCGACAAATACAACATCCGCACTGACTTGGCTTTAGAATCTCACCAAGCAGTCATAGAACAGGAGGGGCCTCCAGAGTTACCCGGCGTAAAGGTCCATACGGAGGAGGAACCTGGAATTACTATTACCCGAATTACGGTGGAAAATGACCTAGGTGCTCAGATGATGGGGAAAGCTCCCGGGAACTACTCCACTGTTGAGTCCTCCGGTTTGCGTGAGCACAACCGGGATCTCCACGAGCGAATTGCTCAACTTGTGGCGGAAGAACTGGACTGGTTTTTTGAACAGGCAGAAGTTGGATCAGAAGATCCGGTTCTAGTTGTTGGGCTCGGAAACTGGAATGCAACGCCCGACGCCTTAGGTCCTCGAGTGTTAGAAAACCTCATGGTAACCCGTCATTTGTTAGAAATGTCTCCGCCTGAGCTTCGCAAGGGGTTGCGGCCTGTTGCGGCAATTGCCCCTGGTGTGCTCGGTTTGACCGGCATAGAAACAGGGGAAATCATCATGGGAGTGGTGGAGCGAATCGGAGCCAAGGCCATGATTTGCATAGACGCTCTGGCGAGTCGCAGCGTCGAACGATTATGTAGCACTGTTCAGATTTCGGATACGGGAATCCATCCAGGAGCTGGGGTAGGGAACCGTCGTCTGGCTATCAACAAGGAGACCCTTGGTATTCCTGTGATCGCCCTTGGGATACCCACCGTGGTCCATGCTGTTACCATTGTGTCTGATGCAATGAATCTCATAGAAACAGGAAGTATCCAGAGTACTAACGGAGAAAAACCGCCTGGACGTGTCAAATTCAGTGTTGACCCAGAAGCACTCTTAGGCAACAAAACACCTACTCCAACGCCCCCAAGGCCCGATAAACGCCAAATTATCAGCCAGGTGTTAGAACCTTATTTCGGAACGATGATTGTCACTCCCAAAGAAATCGATTTGCTCATCGACGAGGTATCAGATGTGGTCGCGGGAGCGCTAAATATTACCTTCCATGAAGGTGTCAGTTATGACGAAGTGTTCAAGTACCTCAGTTAGTTCCTTCTAAGTGGCTGAGTGATCAGAATGTGCCCACCAATAGATTCCACAATTTTGCCTTCTACCAGGATTTGTACACGTTCGATAGTGTCAAATTCGGTAAGGGTGTTTACTATGGCTTGTACGAGATAAGACTCCAGGAGTGAACCTCCTTGGAAGTCCTCGATGATTTCTCTACTGAAATCTGCGGTGGCTAAGCCGTCGCGGACTGTTAGATTGAGCAGTTTTGTGTTCGTTGGAACCGCTGCATAAAGTTCTTCATGGACCAAGGGCCCGTTGAGTAACGCCTGCACTGCTGAGGTGGGATTAACTGGCCCCCCTATTTGTCTGTGAACCGGGATCAGGTGAAAATCCGTGGGTTCAGATTTTATTAGATAAATCACCGCAGTGCCTCTCTCAGTTTGCACATCTCTCACAACGTCGGACGAAGTCTGCTGAGTATTCTGTTTTTGAAGTTCCTGAACCTGTTTATGTAAAGAAAAAAGCTTATACGAGCCTACAATCATCACAAGAACCACTAGGACAATTAGGCCGATTTTTACTGCCCGCATATGGTCATCCCTTCCCAGGTTATTTGGTCACCATCAGTTTATCATATTTTCTCTGGCTAACAAATATATTTGCCAAGAGAAGAGGTGGTGACATGCGTTTTCGGCTCCGGAGGGTGTATAAACGAATTCGTCGTACCAAAACTATTGGCCAAGGCTTGCAGATTATTCCCCTCATGGTTTTAGCCTTGCTTTTTCTGTCTCTTTCTCTAAGTGGCTACCACCTTTTGCTCAAGGATGGTAGCTTTGACCATTCCTTGGCCAAGTCCCTTTTGCATTACGGAATGCCTAATTTCAGTGGTGATGGGCAAGAGTATGAGACGTCGTTCGATATTGGGCAACTCATCTACTGGTTGACCAACTACGATCTGCGGGATCCTTTGAGCATGGTTGAAGCCACATTACCACTAGCACCTCAGATCGTAGTCCATTTTCGCATGTGGGAAGAAAGGCCCTTCGTATTTATTCAGGAGTTATCCTTTGCTCCTGATCCGGTACGTCCTCAACCCTTGCTGGAACCAGAGGTGGCAGAACAGCCAAGCGTGATTGCCAGCGGCTCGAAAGTGTTGATCTATCATACCCATACTTCCGAGATGTACTTAGGACGAGCTGTGGGAGCCAAACAGGCTAGTTCACCACATTATCAGTTCCGGAATCAAGCGGATCCCACTATTACAGGGGTCATGGCGGTGGGGCATCACCTGTCCAATGCCTTAACTAGTTTGGGACTGAGGACGGTACACGAAACGCGGATCCACACCTTACCCAGCATCAACAACTCTTACAGCAACTCTGAAAGGACAGTCCGGGACATTCTTAATAAGCAAAACGACTTTGATCTGGTTATAGACTTACATCGGGACGCGGGGGTCCCTAACCCTACAACGGTAGTAAATGGCCGTGAAGTGGCGCGTATCGCCATCATAGTAGGTACTGCCCAAGCCATTCCCTTGTCCCACCCCAATTATCAGGAAAATCTAGATTTAGCTTATCGGATTAAGAGTATCTGTGATACTATGTACCCAGGCCTAATGCGACCGGTTCAGGTCCACAAAGGGGCCCGATATAATCAACACTTACATCCTGCTAGTTTGATTTTTGAGGTAGGATCCGTGGAAAATTCGCTGGAAGAGGCGCTGTTAGCGGCAGAGCTATTAGCTAACGTTTTGGTTCGAGTCCTGTGACAGGATTTAGCTCTTCGAAGGCGAATCAGTAGAGTTGTTGCCACGTAGAGGAGCGAGAAAGATTGGAAAACGAAAATAGGGAACAAGTGGCTAAAGCGGCCACTATAGTCATGTTAGCGATCTTAGCCAGCCGTATCCTAGGTTTTCTAAGGGAACGGGCTGTGGCTGAGGTTTTTGGTAGAACTGCTACCACAGATGTTTTTTTTGCAGCCTTTGCCTTGCCGGACTTAATGTACCAGTTACTTGTTGGGGGAGCGCTCAGTTCAGCCTTTATTCCGGTATTCACCCAATATCTTGCCAAGGATCAAGAAGAGGAAGCATGGTATGTAGCAAGCAGCTTCTTAAATGCGGTTTTCTTGGTGCTTCTCTTGATTATGATCCTTGGAGTTATTTTCACACCCAGCCTAGCCCCGTTAGTGGGGGTTGGCTTCACTGGTGAGCAGAAAGACCTTTTAGTCCTGCTGATGCGCGTCACCTTTCCAGCGGTGTTCTTTACAGCCTTGGCAGGTCTTTGCATGGGGGTCTTGCATTCGTATCAGAAGTTCCTTTTACCTGCTTTAGGGCCTATTGTCTATAACCTAGGTCAGATTCTGGGGGCCTATGTTTTGGGACCCCTCGTAGGCATTATGGGGATGGGGATAGGAACTGTGTTAGGGGCCATAGGCAATTTTACGTTGCAGTTTCCTGCCGTGTGGCGAAAAGCGGTAAAGAATTATCGGCCCGTTGTGGATTTTAAACATCCAGGAATCAGACGGATGGGCCAATTGATGCTTCCCGCCATTTTGGGGCTCTCTATCTCACAGGTGAATGTGATTGTAAATCAAAACCTGGCTTCAACCTTGGAGACTGGATCGATAGTTGCTTTGCGTTTAGCGAATCGCTTGATCAATTTCCCCCTAGGGATCTTTGCCATGGGTATTTCAACTGCAGTGTTTCCGACTTTAGCTAGGCTTGTTGCCAAGGGAGAGAAGTCGGAGTTTGTTCGTACCCTGTCCTTTGGGCTACGGGTAGTATTTTTTATTACGATTCCGTCCGCTCTAGGAATGGCTTTTTTGAGGGTGCCTATTGTTCGTTTATTATTCGAGTCTGGCGAGTTTACCTCAGCAGATACTCTGGCTACGGCTTTTGCGCTATTATTTTACGTACCTGGACTATTTGCTCAGGCAGCACTGCAGGTTACTACGAGGGGTTTTTACTCACTGCAAGATACGAAAACACCTGTTAAGATTGGCTTTGTTACGGTGATCCTAAACTTCTTACTAAGCTTGGCCTTTTTGCGCTGGACTCAGCTCGGTGCCGGCGGACTAGCTTTGGCGTACTCCTTAAGCTCCATTTTCAATGTGATTCTAGCATTTGTTGTATTAGGAAAACGACTCCCTGGTCTAGTCAACTCAAGCTTACTGACAACTATTGTCAAAGCCACTGTAGCATCTCTAGTCATGGGGGTAGCAGCCCTGGGAACTTCCTCACTCTTGGCAGGGTATCTATCCTTAGAGAGAAAGTTTGGTCAGTTAGTGCAAACCTTTGGGGCGATTGGTGTTGGCGTACTTGTCTATTTATTACTTAGCATAGTTTTGAGGATGGAGGAAACTGAGTTTGTCTGGGGCTTGATCAAGAGCAAACTCCGCAAAACACAGGAAGACTCCACCCCATAACCATATCGTTTTGAATTTGATTCGCCCTATGTTATAATATCAGCAGATCACTTTATGAAGGAATTGGTTAAAATATGGTTCAGAAGAACATTCGGAACTTTTGCATTATTGCCCATATCGATCATGGCAAGTCTACCCTAGCAGACCGGATTCTAGAACATACCGGGACTCTGAGTAAGCGGGAAATGGCTGACCAAGTTCTTGATTCCATGGATTTAGAACGCGAACGGGGCATCACCATCAAACTAAAAGCTGTTCGCCTTAACTACAAGGCTAAGGATGGCCAAGAGTATGTCCTAAATCTCATTGATACGCCTGGACACGTGGATTTCTCATACGAAGTCTCCCGGAGTTTGGCAGCTTGCGAAGGTGCCCTGTTAGTAATTGATGCATCGCAGGGGATTGAGGCCCAGACCTTGGCCAATTTGTACCTGGCCGTTGACCATGATCTCGAAATTATCCCTGTCATCAATAAAATTGACTTACCAAACGCAGATCCTGGGCGGGTTATCCATGAGCTGGAGGATCTTATTGGCTTACCCGGAGAAGATGCAGTGTTGGTCAGTGCCCGTACTGGAGAAGGCGTGGACAAGATTCTGGAGGCTATTGTAGAAAGAATCCCTGCCCCAACAGGTGATCCTGAGGCCCCAACTCGAGCCATGATTTTTGATTCTCATTATGATCAATATCGTGGGGCAGTGGCCTATGCCAGGGTTGTGGATGGAACCATTAAGGTCGGTGACGTGATTCAGATGATGAGTACCGGTCGCCAGTTTGAAGTGAGCAATCTTGGTGTACTTCAACCTAGTTTGGTTGCGGTAAACCAATTGGGGCCAGGCGATGTTGGTTGTGTCATTGCCAGTATGAAAGATGTACGAGATACCAGGGTAGGAGATACAATTACCATTGCGAGTCGACCTGCTACAGAACCACTTGCCGGTTATCGTCCTGCAAAACCCATGGTCTATTGCGGATTGTACCCAGTAATCAATGAAGAGTACACTCTTTTACGCGATGCTTTGGATAAGCTACAACTAAACGATGCTGCCCTCACTTACGAAGCAGAGTCATCTGCAGCTTTGGGGTTTGGTTATCGCTGTGGTTTCTTGGGGCTTCTGCATCTAGAAATCGTTCAAGAACGTTTGGAGCGGGAGTTTGATCTCAATCTAATTACCACTGCTCCTAGTGTAGTTTACAAAGTGGTTCTAACCGATGGTAGTGTAAAAGATGTGGAAAACCCAGCAGCTTTGCCGCCGATTACGAAAATCGAGCATATTGAAGAGCCCTTTGTCAGAGCTAACATAATGGTACCTGAGGAGTTCATTGGGGCTGTAATGGATGTGTGCCAGGATCGGCGGGGGATCTTTATGAACATGGAATATATCACCCCCGAAAGGGCTAAGTTGGAGTACGAGTTGCCTTTGGCAGAGATTCTAATGGACTTTTTTGATCGTCTCAAGTCTCGAACCAAGGGTTATGCTTCTTTGGATTACGAGTTCATTGGCTACAGAGAATCGGATGTGGTGAAACTGGATATTTTGCTTAATGGTAATCCAGTTGATGCCCTCTCGGCCATCGTACACCGAGATAAAGCTTTAGCTAGAGGTCGAAGCTTGGCGGAAAAGTTGAAGGAAGTCATACCTAGACAGCAGTTTGAAGTGCCTATTCAAGCGGCCATAGGCAACAAGATTATTGCCAGGGAGACTGTCAGAGCTCTGCGTAAGGACGTTTTGGCCAAATGCTACGGCGGAGACATTAGCCGTAAGCGTAAGCTGTTGGAGAAGCAAAAAGAGGGTAAGAAGCGTATGAAGAGTCTAGGTAACGTGGAGGTTCCTCAAGAGGCGTTTATGGCCATTTTGGAAGTGGAATAGGTGGTTTTCTGTGGGCGTCTATGTACACATTCCGTTTTGCGAGAAAAAATGTTATTACTGTGACTTTCATTCGGTAGTTGTCGGTAATCAAGGGGCCTTTGCCCAGATTACTGACAGCTATCTTGTTTCTTTACGCCAAGAAGCACTTTATTATCGTTCCGCTTGGGGAGAAGAACCCCTTTTTAGCCTGTTTTTTGGTGGGGGAACTCCAAGCGTGCTTCCTGCCCAGAAATTGTCTGCATTCATTAGTTTTTTGAGAGCAGAGTTGCCCTTTGTGAAAACCCCTGAAATTACTGTAGAGGCCAACCCCCATTCGTTAAACCTAGAAGGGGCAGAAATCTTAGCAGCCGCTGGAGTGAATAGGGTGAGTTTGGGGGTACAGGCGTTTCAAGACAACCTGCTTCAGGCTATTGGTAGGCTACACCGGGTTGAACACATTGCGGAGAGCGTATCAAATCTGAGACGGGCAGGAATCCACGATATTAATCTTGATTTGATGTTTGGTTTACCTGGCCAAAGCATGGACCAATGGCTTGAGACGTTAGAATCAGCTGTGCAGCTTGCCCCTACTCATCTTTCGTGCTATGGGTTAATTTTGGAGTCGGACACTCCTTTTGCCAATTGGTATAAGGCAGGTCTGCTGGAACTTCCTAATGATGATCAGCAGGCGGACATGTATCAGTTAACCCGCAGTTTTCTTAAACAGGCTGGCTTTGAGCACTACGAGATCTCCAATTACTGTAGGTCTGGTTACCAGTCCCAACATAATCTACTCTATTGGCGTAACAGACGCTTTATCGGGTTGGGTAGTGGAGCTACAGGTTGTGTCCAAAATCAGCGCTATACTAATGTAGCAGACATTAAGACTTATATTAGTTCTTGGAAGCAGGGAATTCCCCCTTATCAGGAACATGATCCGGTTTCGGTTGAACAAGAAATGGATGAGACCATGATGGTAGGGATGAGGTTACTGGCAGGAGTTAGCGAACAGGAGTTCAGCCAGCGTTTCCAGGTTAGCTACTGGGATGTCTACGAGTCTGAGATCAAAGATCTCTTAAGCAAAGGTTTAGTAGAGTTTATCGACGGACATTTACGGGTTACTGAGGAGGGCTTGCTTCTAGAAAACCTGGTTTCTGGGGCGTTTCTGAGATGATTTCTGCCCCCTTGACAAACACAGGTCGAAGTGATATTTTATGGTTAAAAGCTGTTAGCACTCCCTGTTGGTGAGTGCTAAAGGAGGGTGAAAAATCATGTTGGACGAACGCAAACGCTTGGTGCTCCGGGCGATTATTGATAGTTACATTGAAACGGCTGAACCGGTGGGTTCCCGAACAATTGCGCGTAAACATGATTTAGGTGTCTCTCCTGCCACCATTCGTAACGAGATGGCTGATTTAGAAGAGACGGGATATTTGCAACAGCCACATGTTTCTGCAGGGCGCATCCCTTCTGATAAGGGGTATCGCTTCTACGTTGATGCACTGATGCAACCCCATACTTTCTCTGTGCCAGAGTTGAAAAGAATCGAGCAGGAAATGTCCGATTCCAAATTGACTCCAGAAGGAGCGCTCCATGAAGCGTCCAGATTGCTCGCGCTCTTAACCGAGTCTGTTTCATTGATCGCCGCTCCTAGCACAGATCAGTTGGTCTTCAAGCATTTACAGCTAGTGCCGCTGGAGGACGCAGGTATTTTGGTTACCTTGGTTCTGCATCCTATGATTGTTAAGAATCGTCTAATTCGTACCGAGCAAGAATACTCCCCAGAACAGATTAACGAATTATCCGTTGCTCTGAACAAAAAGCTGAAAGGCATCACCTATAGGCAGCTCAGCGCCACCATCCTTAATGAAATTATCCGAGATTTCGGAGATATTGGCAGGGTGTTGGTGGAGCTCGTGCTGCAAGGCTTAGCTGAGGATAAGGGAGAGCAACTTTACGCATCTGGTACGGTTAACATTCTAAACAAACCAGAGTTTCGGGATGTGGAAAGGGCGATTGCTCTTTTAGAGGCCTTGGAGCAGAAAGAACATCTGTTAAGCGTGTTAAGTAGTGCCTCTAGGTCCAGTGGTGTTCAGGTTGTGATTGGTCATGAAAATGCCCACTCCGCAATGCAAGGTTGCAGTTTGGTTACTTGTACTTACTATGTGGGCAATGATGTGGTTGGTACTTTAGGCGTATTGGGTCCGACCCGGATGGATTATGCCCGGGTGGTATCTACTGTGAGCGTAGTAGCGCACACCTTAAGTACGCTGTTAACTGACCAAAAATAGAGTCTAGAAATTTGACCTTTGGCAGCAAGGGTCATTTTACTGATGAAGGGGGTAGCTACGTGACGGAGAAGGATGACATTTTGGAAGACAACGTGGCAGAAACTGTTGAAGAAGAGACTGTGGTAGAGGAAGATAGTAGCCCATCTACTGAACAGTTGGAACGGGAGAAGGCTCAGCTCGCCCAGCAACTACTACGTCTTAAAGCTGATTTTGAGAACTTTAGACGTAGAACAAAGAATCAGATGGAGAGCATCCAACTGGATGCTAATGAAAAGCTATTAAAAGACTTACTACCTATCTTAGATAACTTCGAGCGCGCCCTCGCCTCGCAAGGTGATAACAATGGAGAGGATCCATTCTTCCAAGGTGTGGAGATGGTCTATCAAGGTTTGATGGGTACTTTAGGAAACCATGGACTTACACCCATCTTAGCTGTGGGGCAACCATTTGATCCAAACCTCCACGAAGCGGTAGCTATGGAGGGTTCAGGAGACGACAACTTGGTGGTGCGTGCCCAAGTTCAAACGGGTTATCTATTGTATGATAGGGTACTTAGACATACGAAGGTTTTAGTAGGCCAGAATGAGGAGGAAGAGGAATGTCAAAAGTAATTGGTATCGATTTAGGAACTACAAACTCAGTAGTTGCAGTAATGGAGGGCGGCGAACCCATTATTATTCCCAATGCTGAAGGTTCTAGAACCACCCCTTCGGTTGTAGCATTTTCTAAGGATGGAGATCGCATCGTAGGTCAAGCGGCCAAACGCCAAGCTGTGACCAACCCAGATCGGACTATTTCGTCCATTAAGCGGTACATGGGTACAGATTATAAGGTGAAGATCGATAACAAAGATTATACACCGCAAGAAATTTCCGCGATGATCCTGCGGAAACTCAAGGAAGAGGCTGAGGCGTATTTAGGCGAGACTGTGGATAAAGCAGTAATCACTGTCCCCGCCTATTTTACTGATGCTCAAAGGCAAGCTACCAAGGACGCCGGGACGATTGCAGGTTTAGAAGTACTGCGGATCATCAACGAACCAACTGCCGCAGCTGTTGCCTATGGTCTAGATAAGGAACACGAACAGACTGTGTTGGTTTTTGACCTCGGTGGAGGAACCTTTGACGTTTCTATTTTGGAACTAGATGAAGGTTATGTTGGCGTTATGGCAACTAGTGGAAACAACCGTCTGGGCGGCGATGATTTCGACCAGCGCGTTACCGATTACTTAGTGCAGGAATTCAAGAAGGAAACAGGTATTGATCTCAGTAAAGACAAGATGGCTATGCAAAGGTTAAGAGAAGCTGCAGAAAAAGCCAAAATTGAGCTGTCTGGCTTGCTGCAAACAAACATAAATTTACCTTTCATTAGCGCTTCCTCTGCTGGTCCTGCCCACTTAGATATGACGTTGACCCGTGCCAAGTTTAATGAACTCACGGCTGATCTAGTGGAGAAGACGTTAGAACCAATTCGTCAGTCATTGGCGGATGCAAATCTCAAACCCTCGGATGTAGATCGGGTGTTGTTGGTTGGTGGTTCTACCAGGATTCCGGCAGTGCAAGAAGCAATTGAACGACTCATGGGCAAAGAAGCTTATAAAGGCATTAACCCTGATGAGTGTGTTGCATTAGGGGCTGCGGTACAGGCGGGAGTGTTATCTGGTGAGTTCGATCAGGGTCAGGGTCTGATTCTAGTTGACGTTACACCACTTTCTTTGGGGATTGAAACCCTTGGTGGGGTTATGACGACTTTAATTAAGCGTAATACCAGTATTCCTTGCCGGGAAAGCAAGGTGTTTACCACGGCGGCGGATAACCAGCCAGCAGTAGATATCCACGTCCTCCAGGGTGAAAGACCCATGGCTGCAGATAACGTTACACTAGGACGTTTTCAACTTACAGGAATTCCACCTGCACCACGTGGTATCCCCCAAATTGAAGTGACCTTTGACATTGACCGCAACGGAATTGTTAATGTTACTGCCAAGGATAGGGGCACTGGTCGGGAGCAAAAAATCACGGTTACTTCTTCTACTGGGCTTACCGAATCTGATATTGAAAAGCTAGTTAAAGAAGCTGAAGAACATGCAGAAGAAGACAGAGCCAAGCGCGAAGCAATCGAACTTCGCAACAGTGCTGACAACTCGCTATGGGCAGTTGACCGTACTTTGAAAGAACTTGGCGATAAGGTTACTTCAGATCAAAAGGCTGAGGTTGAGGCCGCTAAGGATGAGTTAAAGGCAGCTCTGGAAAAGGACGATCAAGAAGAGATCAAAGCTAAGATGAAGAATCTCGATGAGGTGTTACATCGCATCTCAGAAAGACTCTATCAAGAAGCTCAGGCTCAGGAAGCACAGGCTGGTCCGCAAAGCGAGCCAAATGATAACGAAGATATAGTGGACGCTGACTATACTGAAGAATCCTAAGTCAGCGGTAAAAGGCGGTGTAACGCTTGGCAAAAGAAGATTATTATGATGTCTTAGGCGTTCCAAGGGGCGCATCTCAGGATGAGATCAAGAAGGCCTATCGTCAATTGGCAAGAAAACTCCACCCTGACGTGAACAAAGAACCTGGGGCGGAAGAACGCTTTAAGACCATCAACGAAGCCTACTCTGTCCTGGGTGATCCAGAACGGAGAGCCCAATATGATAAGTTTGGTCACGCTGCTTTCGAAGATGTTGGCCAAGGAGGTTTTGGTGGCTTTGGAGGCTTTGGTGGATTTGATGATTTAGGAGATATTTTCAGCGAATTTTTTGGGGGAGGGTTTGGCACTCGCCAAACCTCCCGTCCCCAGAGGGGCGCAGATCTTAGATATGAACTGACCATTGGATTTGAAGAAGCCGCGTTCGGCAAAGACGTGCAAATTTCGGTTCGACGTACTGAAATTTGCAGTCATTGTAATGGGAACCAAGCTGAACCAGGTACACCAATTGTCAGTTGTCCAGATTGTAACGGTAGCGGCCAGGTCCGTTTTGTGCAGCAAACTCCTTTTGGACAGTTTGCTACTACCAGGACTTGTAGCCGTTGTCACGGAGAGGGTAAAACCTTTGACACTCCTTGTACCGTCTGCCATGGCAGTGGAACACAGCGCAAGATGAGTGACATTAAGGTGAAAATCCCGGCAGGGATTGACGATGGGCAGACGCTTCGCTTAGGCGGGAAAGGTGAAGCGGGTTACAGAGGTGGACCACCGGGAGACCTCTTGGTTTCTGTGCGTGTAAAGCCTCACGAGTTCTTCCGCAGAGAAGGGCAGAACGTTGTGTTTGAGGTGCCAATCTCCTTTGTTCAAGCTGCTTTGGGTGATGAGATCGAGGTGCCAACCTTGGACGGCAAGGTGAACTTGCGCATCCCCGAAGGTACTCAGTCTGGAAAAGTGCTCCGCTTACGTAATAAAGGAATTCCCCACTTGCGGGGTACAGGGCGCGGAGACCAGCTAGTTCATGTAAAAGTAGTCACGCCGCAAAAGCTTACTCCTAAGCAAAAGGAACTCTTACGTGAGTTTGCCAAGGCCGGTGGAGGGGATTTACCCGAGGAGAATAAAGGTTTCTTTGAACGCATGAAAGATGCATTGCGTTGAGTAAGGGCTGCCCGACTCGGGGCAGCTCTTGGCATGTTCTAAGAAAGGGAGTAGATCCATGGCGATTTGGCAAGAAGTGAAAATAGTGATCAATCGGACTGCCCTGGAGGGTGCCTATGCTGTCTTAGGGAATTGGGGAATTGACAATTTCGCGGTTGATGATACCGCGCTCATCGCGCAAGCAGAGAGACTTGGGTGGGGCGATTATTTCCCAGAAGTGGAGCCATCAGAACAGGTGGCAATTTCCTGTTACTTTTCAGAACAGCGGCTGAGTCAAGAGGAGCAGGAACAGCTAAAGAAAGAACTGCAGAATCTGAGTGAGTTTGGTTTTGAACCAGGTTTAGTTCTGGTTCATGAAAATGAAGTGCGGGAAGAAGACTGGGCCCATGCGTGGAAAGCTTATTATCACCCGCTACGGATTGGTAACATCTGGATTCAACCGTCGTGGGAAACCTTGGAACATCAGCCCGTTGAGGGGCAAGTTGTGGTGCAACTAGATCCCGGTATGGCTTTCGGTAGTGGAACGCATCCCAGCACTTCAATGTGCATTGAGTTACTGCAGAACCTGAACCTCCAAGACCGTTTGTTGTGGGATGTTGGGACAGGTTCTGGGATTCTCGCCATTGTCGCAGCTAAGCTGGGCGCTAGAGTAGAGGCGGTAGACATTGACCCTGTGGCAGTCAGAGTGGCGAGCGAAAACCGGGACTTAAATGGACTGGGTTTTCCTGTCTCCCAAGGAAGTCTGAATGATCTAAATGGTCAGCCTCAGGTAGTTGTGGCTAATATTGTGGCCCATGTTATTGCTCCCATGTTACCAGTTGTATACGAAGTTTTAGCCCCTAGAGGTTACTTCATTGCCTCTGGTGTAATCCAAGATCGGGATCCCGAGATTCTCACCCTGGCTAAACAGGCTAACCTGCGGTTAGTACGGCGACTGGAAAAAGGAGAATGGGTCGGATATTTGTTCCAGAGGGGTGAGTAATCTGGCGAGGTTTTTTGTAGAAGCAGATCAAATCGATCAAGGCAAAGTAGTTATTTACGGCGATGATGCTCACCACATTACGAGGGTCTTGCGATTAACGCACGGGACTACCATTGAATGCGTTGATCCAAGCGGGACTGTTCATCGGGTGAGCATCGAAGAACTAGGGTCTAAAGTGGTAGGCGTGATTCAAGGGACTAGCACAGAGTCGCAAGAATCCCCGGTTTACTTCACTTTGTTTCAAGGACTTGCCAAGGGTGACAAAATGGATTTAGTAGTTCAAAAGGCTGTGGAACTGGGTGCGTCGGAAATCGTGCCCTTTTCCTCCCGTTTTAGTGTGGTGAAATTAGATCCCAAGCAAGCTGAGAACAGAAAAAAGAGGTGGGAGCGTATTGCACTAGAAGCTGCGAAACAATGCGGACGGACACGCTTAGCAACCGTTTCTGACCTGCATAGTTTCAAGGAACTGGTTGCCGAGGTGCAAAAGCGCCACAGTGAAGGTAATCTAGTCTTATTGGCCTACGAAGGGGAGAAACAGGTTAGTCTCGGTGATCTAACGGGGAATCCTAAGGCAGTTTCTGCCATTGTTGGTCCTGAAGGAGGCTTCGCCCCCGATGAAGTAGAAGAGCTAACCAGGGCCGGCGCACAAGTGTGTACATTGGGGCCACGTATTTTGCGGACTGAAACAGCTGGTTTAGTCATGTTAAGTGTATTAGGATACAAATGGGGAGATTTGGGATAATGAATCAAGCAAAAAGACTTGCTGTGACCACCCTTGGTTGCAAAGTAAATCAATATGATACTGACGCAGTTGTTGGTCAGTTCCTAGAAGCAGGCTATACCATTGTGGACTTTCGCGAAGAGGCTGATGTTTACCTGATTAATACCTGCACAGTGACGAACTTAGGTGATCGTAAGTCACGGCAAATGATACGCCGTGCTCACAGAAATAATCCAGATGCTAAAGTAGTGGTGATGGGATGTTTAGCTCAAACCACTCCAGATGAGGTGGCAGATCTGGAAGGCGTGTCCTTAGTGGTTGGTACTGATGGACGGAATCGTATCGTGGAAGAACTGGAGCGCCTTGATCAGGGACAACAGAGGTTACTGGTGGAAGACATCTTCCAAGTTACAGATTTTGAGGACCTGCCTACCATCGGATACTCAGGGCGCACCCGTGCCGCCCTTAAGATCCAGGATGGATGCAACCAGTTTTGCACTTATTGTAGAGTACCCTTTGCTAGGGGGCGCTCCCGTAGCCGATCCAGAGTCAGTGTCTTAGAGCAAGTTCAGAATTTGGTTAACCAGGGGTACCAAGAGATTGTCCTAACCGGAATCCACCTTGGACTTTATGGTGCAGATTTGGAACCCGCCCTGACCTTAGCGGATATAGCTGGAGAAATTGCTCAAACAGAAGGCCTACTTCGCCTCAGGATTAGTTCCGTTGATCCCCACGAGATTACTGAAGAACTAATCGATCTGTTTGCTCACGATCCTGTAGTGTGCCGCCATGTCCATATTCCCCTGCAAAGTGGCAGTGATCGAATCTTGGAACGGATGAGGCGCAACTATTCTAGCTCTGATTTTAAAGCGATTGTGGCTGAACTAAGGGCCAGGATTCCTGAAATAGCCATTACCACAGATATAATGGTTGGTTTTCCTGGGGAAACGGAAGAGGATTTCGTGCACACCCTTGAACTCACTCAAGAGGTGGGCTTTAGTAAAATCCATGTCTTCCAATATTCTAAGCGAGAAGGTACTGTGGCTGCACGACTTCCAGAGCAAATTCCGGCTGAGGTGAAGGAAAGTCGCAGTCAACGTCTAATAGAATTAGGTAACAAACTGTCTAAGAACTTTCATCGTTCTTTCGTAGGGAAGAATGTTGAGGTTTTGGTGGAGCAATTGGAACAAGGTCAAGCGGTCGGCCACACCGATAACTACTTAAAGGTCAGCTTTTCCGTTCCCCATGGAGCGGATTTGGTGGGGCAGATTAAAACGGTCCTAGTGCAAGGTGCCACCGAGGAAGGGGTTCTTGGACGATTAATCTAAAGGGGAGGAAGGAAAGACGATGCCAGATGCTTGCCTTTTCTGTAGAATTGCGAGGGGAGAACTAGCCACTGAGTTCTTGTTGGAAACAGAGCAAGTGGTTGCCTTTCGTGATGTTAATCCTGTGGCTCCCACCCATATCCTAGTCATCCCCAAGAAGCATATTCAGAGCTTGGCCCATCTGGAATCGGAAGACGGTCAAGTCTTGGGAGAGATTATGCTGGCGATTAAGGATCTTGCCGAGCAGGCAGGATTAGATAATGGCTTTAGGGTTGTGGCCAATACTGGCCAGGATGGCGGGCAAAGTGTAAACCATCTCCATTTTCATCTTTTAGGAGGCCGTTCTTTGCAGTGGCCACCAGGTTGATTATTGACCCTGGGTGTTAAATAGATTATAATTAGTGTGATATTATGCCTAAGGCGTATCCTATAGTCATTAAGACGCAGTCAGCATGGAAGGAGGGATACTGGTGGCAGAAGTTAAAGTTGGTAAAAATGAGTCCCTCGATAATGCGTTGCGCCGTTTTAAGAAGCAAATTCGGATGTCGGGAGTTTTGTCTGAGGCTAGAAAACGCGAACATTATGAAAAACCAAGTGTAAGACGTAAAAAGAAGTCCGAGGCAGCTCGTAAGAGAAAGTTCCGGTAAGTCATTATGGCTCGATGTCCCAACGATATCGAGCCTTTTTTCAAATAAGGGGTGAAGGTATGAAGCGAAACGTGCGAGTTTTTTCGATGTTGTTAGTAGTAATGCTCGTGTTTGCTTTGAACACTGGGGCTTTGGCGGCGCCACTGGTCTATTCTTTACCCATTCGGGGTGAAATCGAACCCGGTCTGGCAGCGTTTGTAGCCCGCGGTTTGGCGTTAGCAGAGCGCAATAATGGCCTAGTCTTACTTGAGATTAATACTTTTGGTGGACGGGTAGATGCGGCTACCGAAATCAAGGATCTAATCTTAAAAGCAGATGTACCTGTGATTGCTTACGTAAGTGAACGTGCCTGGTCTGCAGGTGCGCTAATTGCACTATCCGCACCAACACTTGCCATGGCTCCGGGTAGTAGTATTGGTGCAGCAGAACCTCGCCCCATGGAGGAAAAGACAGTTTCCGCTCTTAGAGCAGAGTTTGAAGCTACGGCCGAGCGCCATGGTCGGGACCGCCGCTTGGCAGGGGCCATGGTGGATGCAGATGTTATCGTGGAAGATCTTGTGGAAAGGGGAAAAATTCTCACCCTTTCGGCACAAGACGCCATAGAATGGGGTATGGCTGATGTGTTAGCGGGAAATGTGCATCAAGTTCTTGCACAACTCGGCCATGAAAGTTACGAAATGGTCAGACTTACACCCCATTGGGCGGAGAATATCGCCCGATTTCTTACCAACTCTACCATCAGTTCGCTACTCTTAACCCTAGGCTTTTTAGGACTTATTTTTGAGATCACTTCTCCAGGTTGGGGAGTCCCTGGAACGGTAGGAATTATCTCACTTGCCCTGTTCTTTGGTGGACGTTATGTTACTGGCTTAGCCGGTCTTGAGGCGATCGTTTTATTTGTCGTAGGCTTTATTCTGGTTCTCTTGGAGCTCCTGATTATCCCTGGGTTCGGGATAACTGGCATTTTAGGAATGATTGGCGTAGTTGCGAGCATTATTCTCGCTTTCGGGGACGTTCGAGTGGCCCTTACTAGCTTGTCTGTAGCTATCTCAGTCAGCGTAATCGCTCTGTTTTTGCTTTGGGGTAGGATTAGGCAGTCGCGCTTTTTCCAGCGTTTGGTCTTGTCCCATGCAGAATCCCCAGAAGCTGGTTATCGCGCCCCAGTGGACTTTAGCCATCTTATTGGTAAGCACGGGATAGCACTTACTCCGCTACGTCCTGCGGGTACCGTGGTCATTGATCGTGAACGCTATGATGTTGTGTCAGATGGTGGTTTTATTTCCCAGAATTCTCAAGTTGAAGTTGTCATGACGGAAGGAACTAGAGTAGTGGTACGGGAAATTATAAAAGAGTAACTTTTAACTAATATCTTGGAGGAGGTCGAATTATGGCATTAGTATTTGCAGGGATTATCCCAATTCTCCTGATCATCTTCTTGATCATCCTGTTCAGTTTTGTCCCTGTCGGTTTGTGGATATCAGCTATTGCTGCCGGTGTTAATGTTGGTTTGATTAGCCTGGTGGGAATGCGTCTCCGTAGAGTTACCCCTAGTCGCATTGTTCTGCCGTTTATCAAGGCTCAAAAAGGTGGCGTCGAAACATCAATTGACAAACTCGAGGCTCACTATTTAGCAGGCGGTAACGTTGACAACGTTGTAGATGCTTTAATCGCTGCTACCAGGGCAGACATACCTATAACCTTTGAACGGGCTGCAGCGATTGACCTGGCAGGGCGTAATGTGCTAGAAGCGGTGCAGATGAGCGTTAACCCGAAGGTAATTGAGACCCCTTTAATATCTGCTGTTGCTAAGGATGGTATTGAGTTAAAGGTTAAGGCCAGAGTTACCGTACGAGCCAACATAGATCGCCTAGTGGGCGGTGCAGGTGAGGCCACAATTATTGCACGGGTAGGCGAAGGTATCGTTACAACCGTGGGTTCAAGTGGTAGTCATGCGGACGTTTTGGAGAATCCAGACAGAATTTCGAAGTTAGTTTTAGACAAGGGGTTGGATTCTGGTACCGCGTTTGAGATTCTTTCTATTGATATTGCCGACGTTGATGTAGGTCGCAACATTGGTGCCCGTTTGCAGATGGATCAAGCGGATGCAGATAAGAATATTGCCCAGGCAAAAGCCGCAGAAAGGCGTTTTGCTGCACAAGCCCGTGAACAAGAGATGAGGGCGCAGACTCAAGAAATGAGGGCCCAAGTAGTGTTAGCTGAGGCTGAAGTTCCTCGTGCTCTGGCAGAGGCCTTGCGTCAAGGCAATATTGGCGTAATGGATTACTACCAGATGCAGAACATTCTGGCTGATACGCACATGAGAGAGAGTATTGGTGGGCAGAGCCCAGACCGCGATCCTCATCAGTCTGATGATGAAACGAAGCGGTAGGTGAACGGTATGCGGGGAGCAATCGGGCTGATTCTCTATCTGATAGTGACTCTCATCTCGGGCTTGGTGAAGAAGATTGCAGAAGAAAATGCAAAACAGCGTAGAAGACTGCAAGAGTCAGGCGGCGTAGAGCCTTATACCGTCACTCTGGAGGAAATGTTGATAGAAGGCGAACCCGTCAGCGATGGGCAGGCTACCACTGACCCTGAATCACCGAGATGGCATAACTCTCACGACGAGTGGGCAGAGTGGGACGATTGGCAAGACAACGATGACTGGCAACGCTCTGCAACCGAGCTGAGCAGCGGGCGCAAGCGCTTAAATTTGGCTCAAGCGATGGTTTTGTCTGAGGTCGTACGCGAACCTCGTGCCTTGAGGCGTTGGCCTAACCGTTAGGAACAGACAACAGGAGGAGTTTCTATGGAGAAGCTAAAGATTGGGATTATTGGTTGCGGTGGCATTGCCAATGGCAAGCATATGCCTAGTTTGGCCAAACTTCCCAATGTTGAAATGATAGCCTTTTGTGACATTATTCCAGAGCGAGCCCAGCGGGCTGCTCACCAGTTTGGCATAGAGAATGCCCGTGTCTATACTAACTATGCTGAACTCTTGGCAAACGAGACATTAGACGTGGTGCATATCTGTACGCCTAATAAATCCCATGCAGAGATTACTGTTGCCTCTTTGGAAGCTGGCTGTCATGTCATGTGTGAAAAACCCATGGCTATCACAGCGAAGGAAGCGAGAGAAATGGTGGCCGCGGCACAGCGGACTGGCAAGAAACTCACCATCGGATATCAAAGTAGATTCCGGAAGGACAGTCGCTATCTGAAACAGGTTTGTGAGCAGGGAGATTTGGGCGAGATCTATTTTGCCAAAGCGAGGGCGATCCGTCGCAGGGCAGTTCCTACTTGGGGCGTGTTTCTGGACGAGGAGCAACAAGGTGGCGGACCCTTGATTGACATCGGGACCCATGCCTTAGACTTGACTTTATGGATGATGGATAATTATCTTCCCAAATATGTGGTAGGTACCGTGTACCACAAGTTAAACAAGCGAGAAAACGCGGCAAATGCCTGGGGACCCTGGGACCCAAAGAAGTTTCAGGTTGAGGATTCTGCTTTTGGTTTTATTGTTATGGAAGATGGTGCCACCATCATTTTAGAATCTAGCTGGGCCCTCAACACATTGTTAGAAGGGGAAGCTAAGACTATTCTCCATGGTACGCTTGGTGGTGCTGATATGGAAGATGGTCTCCGGATTAATGGTGAGGAATTTGGTACTTTGTATACCAAGAAACCGGTGTTAGATTCCGGAGGAGTAGCCTTTTATGCAGGAGACAGTGAATCGGAATCGGATCGGGAAATGAGATTGTGGATCGATAGTATAATCAACGATACCGATCCTGTGGTTCTGCCAGAACAGGCTGTGGTTGTCACCGAGATTCTGGAGGGCATCTATCGTTCGGCCCGAACAGGACAACCGGTGTTTTTCAAAAACGGACGTCAACTTGATTAAATTGATCTGACAAGGTTAGGCCAATACGGTCTAACCTTTTTTTTATTGCATAATTTTAGGTGAAGGGAGGAAGACAATGCGCCCAGCTGTAAGCCAGAGACTAAAACGAAAATTCGCTCACACTTTGGATTTGCCTTCCACGGTCTTACTTGATCAAGCTTCCATTCATTTACTTGGTGATACTGAAGCGAAGATAGTAAATCATAAGGGATTGGTCCAATACACTACCACTTGTATTAAAGCTCGCTCAATTCAGGGAATGATTGAGGTAGCAGGCGAGGATTTGGAGATCGCAACTTTTTCGTCCACAGAGATCAAGGTGCGGGGATTGATTCGTCAGGTGGTGCTCACATGACTCCCTTACTTTGGATGTGGTGGAAAGGTTATGTGACAGTGCGCTTGCGGGGTCCAGGCTTAGAGCGCTTACTAAATGATGCGGTTAACGCTGGCGTTCTATTATTAGGGGTGAGGCGTCTCACGTCTGATGTGGTGATTGTACGTTTAACCGTGCGAGAGTTCTATCACTTTAGACCGTTATTGAGGGGTTCGAACGTGAGCGTATCGATCTTAGACAGGCATGGGGTTCCATTTCTGATTCGCAGGTTTAGGCTGCGACTTTTCTTACTGGTAGGACTGTTACTCGCTGTGTTTATCGTCCTTTATCTTTCCAATTTCGTCTGGTTCATAGAGGTGTCCGGTAATGAACTGTTGGCAGTAAGTACGCTGAAGATTGCTGTAGAGGATCAGGGGTTAAGGACAGGTGTCGCCAAAAGTACGGTGAATCCTCGCCAAATTGAGAGTGAGCTTCTCAAACGTTTTGCGGACCTTACTTGGGTCCAAGTCAATATCAAAGGGGTAAAAGTGGACATTCAAGTGGCAGAACGGGCTGTAGTGGAAGCGGCTTACTCTGAAGCTGGCCATCTTTACGCGAAACGGGACGGTGTGGTGACCGAACTCCTTGTTCTACAGGGGACTCCTGCTGTACGGGAGGGAGAGACTGTCTTAAAGGACGATCTACTCATCTCAGGGATATATTATGACCAATGGGGTAGAAAGCAGTTTGGGGCAGCTCAAGGAGTTGTGAAAGCCAGAGTATGGTATCAGGCAATCGGAGAAGCTCCCTTGGTTAGATGGGAGCCGATTAAGACAGGTCGATCTTCACGTCAATATGTGCTGACAATTGGTCCCCTGCGGATCCCTTTTGGTCGTAGTCACTCGCAGGAGACGCATTTGCAGTCTAGTCAAGAATGGCGTTTATCCTTGGGCAAAGCCATGGTTCCCATTGGCCTAACCAGGACAGAATATGAAGAAGTGGAATACGTTCCTATGCACCTATCCGCAACGGAAGCGGAACGCCAGGCTTATAATCTGGCCTGGGAAAGTCTGCTTCAACAGGGAGTTGTAGACAAAAACGTGCTGGAAGAGAAAACCGTGGTTGATTACCTGGTTGACGCCGATGGCATACGCGTCACTGTGCAAGTGGAGGTACTAGAGGACATCGGTCAGTTTTTTGGTCAATAGTTTGCACTTCAGCACTATTTTGCTTATAATAAGTGCATACGAAGACACAAAGGATGGTTGATGTATTGAGTCAGATATTACGCCTGCGAGATAATGACCAGGCTCAAGCCCTAAGTGGGAAAAGAGATGAGTATTTGCGCCTTTTGGAAGCGGCCTTTGATGTTAAGATCGTACCGCGTGGTCTTGATTTGCTGATTAGTGGACCTGATGAGGGTATAAACAAGACCAAGAAGGCATTGCAGAACATGGCTGGTCTAGGCTCTAATCTAACAAATCACGATGTGTATTACGCCATCAAGCTGATCGACAATGGTGATGCAACTGCGTTAAATGAGCTTAGTTCAGGTGTAGTAGTGACTACCCACCGTGGTCAGAAAATTCGAGCCAAAACCTCCGGCCAAAGGCGCTATATTAACGCGATCGCCCGGAATGATATTGTTTTTGGAATTGGACCTGCCGGTACCGGAAAGACCTATCTGGCTATGGCTGAGGCTGTTGCTAGTTTAAAGAAAAAGGAAGTGGATCGGCTGATTTTGACGCGTCCAGCTGTGGAAGCAGGAGAGCACTTAGGCTTTTTACCTGGAGACCTTCAGGACAAGGTTGATCCCTATTTGCGTCCACTTTATGATGCCCTCTTTAACATTTTGGGGCAAGAAACCTATTTAAAGTACCGAGAAAAGGGAATTATTGAAGTGGCTCCCTTGGCATACATGCGGGGGCGCACCTTAGATGATAGTTTTATCATCCTAGATGAGGCCCAGAATTGTACGCCAGAACAGATGAAGATGTTCTTAACCCGCCTAGGTTTTGGCTCTAAGGCAGTTATTACAGGCGACATTACTCAAGTTGACTTGCCCAGGGGCAAGGCTTCAGGTTTGATTTTGATCCAGAAGATCCTGAAAGATGTAGAAGGGATCGGTTTTTGCTATTTAGATGAAAGTGATGTGGTTCGTCATCCTCTAGTACAAAGAATCATTCAAGCTTATGAAAGCTATGACAAATCACAATCCTAGGAGGCTTGTTGTGAAACGGAAGAGTAAAAGTGGGCTGATGCAATTTTGGCAGAGGATTGTGCAAGAAACGACCTTTATCAAGTGGTTGTTAGCTTTGCTTACTATTGGTAGTGTCTTGGCGATCTTGCTTGTTAATGCAGTGCCCGCAGGAGTACAGGTTGAGGTTGGAGAGGTGGCTAGGCAAGACTTAGCTGCCCCTATCACAGCAGTAAATTCCGGAGAGACCGAGCGCTTAAAGGAAGAAGCCGCTCGGCAAATAGTCCTGGAGGTTAACGAAGATCCGAGTTATTACATTATGAATCCAGCCATAGTGTTACGGGTCGAAGAGAACATCACAGGTATTCTTAATCTCCTCAGGCAAGGTATTACCCCTGAGCCTGTGGTGGAGCAGGATGAGACTGAAAACGCTGAGGCAAGTCAGCCAGAGGTTTTGTCTGTCTCGGAAATCGATCGCCGTTTGATTAGGGATTGGAAAGTAGAAATTCCCCGAGCTAATTTGGAGCGCATTGTCGCCCTTTCATTTGTGGAGTTTGATCAGTTTGCCCAGATCACTACCGATCTATTGTTGGCAACAATGGATGGCAGGATTAGTGAGGATGGTCTCAGGGATGCGCGAGATGCCTTTGAGGAAAGTGTTGATCGTAGTGCCCTGCGATCCGACTTAGCCCAGGCAGCTACCATTATTGGTCGGCAACTGATTCAACCCAACTTGGTCTTGAATACTGAAAAGGTAAACGAGGCTAGACAAAGGGCAATTGATTCAGTAAAACCTGTCCATATTATGCAGGGCGAGATCATTGTGCGTAAAGGTGATGTGATTAGAGCGGAGCATATTTCTCTTTTGCGCGATGTGGGCCTATTAAAGACAGGACGCGACTACGGTGCTCTCGCTGGCTTAACCTTATTAGTGCTGATTATGATGGTACTAATGGTTAGCTTTTTGTATCAGAACAGTCCCCATGTCCTGCATAACAACTCTTTGATCGGTTTGTTGGGTTCTGTCTTGGTGACGGTTCTGTTATTAGGCAGGCTTTTCAGCCTGATTAACTGGCCACTGGCCCCCTTCTTAAATCCCAGTGCCTTACTGGCGTTATTGTTAACCTTGCTCATCGATGCGCAGGTGGGTAGCATCGCCACAGTAGTGTTAGCCGTGTTATTAGGAGTAATTTACGATCTTAGTTGGTCAGTTGGTATTCTCAGCCTGGTGGGTGGGCTTGTAGCAGTATTAACGGTGTCAAAGGTGAGCCAACGGGGCGATTTGATGAGGGCTGGTTTCATTGTCGGTGGATCAAACTTTATACTTATGATCACGTTAGGTCTAGTGTCAAGAAACACAGATCTCGTCCTGCATAGTTACTTAGGTTTATTAAGCGGTGTGTTGGCATCGATTATTACAATTGGTGTTTTGCCGTACTTGGAGAGCGCTTTTAAAATCACCTCTTCAATTCGTCTATTGGAGTTATCAAATCCTAACCATCCGTTGCTAAGGCGTCTTATGCTGGAAGCCCCAGGTACCTATCATCACAGCATTTTGGTGGGGAACTTAGCTGAAGCCGCAGCGGAAGCGGTGGGAGCAGATGGCCTCTTGGCGCGAGTCGGTTCGCATTATCATGACATTGGTAAGTTGAAGCGCCCTTATTTCTTTGTGGAAAACCAAGTGGGCAAGGATAACCCCCATGATAAAATGGCACCTTCTTTGTCGACTATGGTAATCACTTCCCATGTGAAAGATGGCTTAGAATTGGCCAATGAATATAAGTTGCCTTCTGTTGTCACTCAGTTCATTGCCCAACACCATGGCACTGACCTGGTGCGCTTTTTCTATCATCGGGCAACTGAGGCTAGCGAAGGTGATTCAGTAGAGGAAAGGGATTTTCGTTACCCCGGTCCTAAACCGCAAGGAAAAGAAGTTGCAATTGTTTCGCTGGCTGATGCCACTGAAGCCGCAGTACGGTCTTTATCTAAACCGAACCCTGGAAAAATTGAAGGGCTCGTCCGTAAGATTATTAAAGATCGCCTGAATTCAGGGCAATTAGATGAGAGTGACTTAACATTCCAAGATATGGATAAGATAGCTAATGCCTTTGTTACAGTAATCATGGGCATGTTCCACTCCCGCGTTGAATATCCCGAAAAGATTACGAAGGAAGAAATCGAGGGAAAGAAGGCAAAAAATGGAAATTCTCATTAACAATGAGTTAGCCAACCATGATGTAACATCCTACGAAGCACTGATAAGAAGAGGGTTCGAGGTCGCAGCTCGCTTAGAGGAGTTGCAAGAACCGTGGGAAGTGAGTATCACTTTTGTGGACAACGCTTCCATTCAGGAACTTAACCGACAGTATCGACATATTGATTCGGCCACTGACGTGCTGTCGTTTCCTCAAGATGATGAGTTTGCTCCTTGGCTGGAGTTGCGAGTGCTTGGAGACATTGTCATTTCTTTGGAGCGGGCTATGGAGCAGGCCGAAGAATATGGCCATAGTACAGAGCGAGAGGTAATGTTCCTAGCCGTCCATGGATTTTTACACCTGTTGGGCTATGATCATGAGGCACCTGAGGAGCAAGCGATTATGCGAAGCAGGGAAGAGCAGATCTTGAGGGAGTTGGATTTAGGGAGAGATTGACAATGAAGAAGCGCAGTCTTTTTGTGAGCGTAAGTGACGCTATCCAGGGCATTATTCACGTAGTGCGATGGGAAAGGAACATGCGTATTCATCTTTGCCTAGGTCTTTTGGTGGTTATTTTAGCGACTGTTTTAGGGGTTACCCGCCTAGAAATGACAGCACTAATTTTAACGATTGGTATTATGTTTGTGGCAGAGTTGGTCAACACTGCTATCGAGGAGATTGTAGATCTGGTCACACCAGACTTTTATCCGTTGGCGGGAGTTATTAAGAATATTTCAGCTGGAGCGGTGTTGGTAGCAGCGTCGACTGCTGTCGCCGTTGGTTATCTTGTATTCATCGATTATATTTTGCAACTTGATGAAGTAGTCTTTCGACAACATATCCCTTTGCACTACCTAATAATACTCATCTTAGTTACCATAACCATGGTGATCATCGGTTGGAAAGCGAGTCTAGGTCAGGACGAGTTTTTGCGTGGAGGCATGCCCTCGGGGCACACTGCTCTGGCAGTTGGCTTGGCCGTGGCTATTTGGGAGACGAGTCACGGATTTCCCGTGGTGGCCGGATTTGCCATCGCCGCTTTAGTAGCACAGAGTAGGGTAGACGGTAATATTCACAATTGGTGGGAAGTATTAACGGGTGCCCTAGTAGGTGCAGTTTTGACTTTAGTCTTTTTCCGATTAAGTGGGTAACGGAGGGGAACTCTAAGATGACAAGTAAAGAATTGATGCAAAAGGCAATAGAGGCTAGGGAACGAGCTTATGTTCCGTATTCCAGCTTTAAAGTTGGAGCTGCCCTTGTGGGGGCTGATGGACAAGTTTTCCTAGGTTGTAATATTGAAAATGCAGCATTTAGCCCTACAAATTGTGCTGAAAGGACCGCCGTTTTTAAGGCGGTTTCGGAGGGTATAAGGGAGTTTTCTGCCCTAGCTGTGGTGGCTGACACTGAAGGTCCAGTGACCCCTTGTGGGGTCTGCCGTCAGGTGCTTGCAGAGTTTTGTGAACCCACCATGCCAGTCTATTTAGGAAACATGCGTGGTGATCTGGTGGAAACTACGCTCCAAGAGCTTCTTCCGGGAGCTTTTACCTCCAAAGAACTAAAATGAGGAGAATAGAAAATGTCTAAAGGCTTTAAATCAGGCTTTGTTGCGGTAGTGGGAAGGCCCAACGTGGGGAAATCCACACTCTTGAACGCCCTTTTAGGTCACAAGGTGGCCATTGTTTCTAACAAACCTCAGACGACGCGCAATACTATCCAGTGTGTATTGACTACAGAAAAGGCCCAAATAGTGTTTTTGGATACACCTGGCCTGCACAAACCGCTACACAAGTTAGGCGAGTATATGGTTAAGAGTGCCTTTAAAGCCCTAGACGATGTAGATATAGTGCTTTGGTTGGTAGAGATGGGCAAGTGGACCGCAGCCGATGAGCATATTTTAGGGGAGCTCGCTGGCGTTAAACAACCAATTATTTTGGTTGCCAATAAGGCGGACCAGTTCCCAGCTGGTGAGCAAGAGGTCTTCTTAAGCGACCTAGCTCAAAAACGTGACTTCGCTCAGCTTATTGCTGTTTCTGCTTTGGAAAGGACGAACCTGGACAAGCTTGTGGAAACAATCGTAGCTGACCTAGACGAGGGACCCCAGTATTATCCCGAAGATTGGCTTACGGATCATCCTGAAAGATTTATTATCGCAGAGTTTATTCGCGAAGAACTCCTACTCCGAACAGAGGAGGAAATACCCCATTCGATCGCGGTTGACGTAGATGAGATCAAAGAAGATCCTGAAAAAAACCTAATGAAGGTGCGAGCGACCATCTATGTGGAGCGGGACAGTCAAAAGGGGATTGTGATTGGAAAACAAGGTCAAAAACTAAAAGAAGTTGGTACAAGTGCACGTCTCCAGATCGAGAGGTTGCTTGGAACCCGTGTCCATCTTGACCTTTGGGTTAAGGTGAAAAAGGATTGGCGAAACAAGCCAGGTGCTTTGAGAGAGTTTGGCTATGAGTAATACGGGTCAGGGTTACCGGGGTGTACCCTCATACCGTTTTGGGTTCTGGCGAAACTTGTCAAGGGAGGTTCGGAGATGACGACAATGCATGCCCATCCAGCAGATGAACGTAGTCAATTAACAGAGTTAGTATTGAGAGCCCAGGCGGGGGACGCTGAAGCCCGTGAACAGATCTTACAGGATTACCGTCCCTTTTATTTGAGAGTGGCTTCTAACTCTTGCCGTAAATATTTGGTATTAGGTAGAGACGATGAAGCAAGTATTGCCATGATCGCGTTTAACGAGGCAATTGATTCTTATAATAGTAATGGGGGAGCATCGTTCCTAAGTTTTGCGGAGATAGTTGTAAAGCGTCGTTTAGTGGATTACTTCCGACGTCAGTCGAAAAAAACCGATGAGATCCCCATGTCTAGCTTTGAAAGCGATGAACACGAGGATAGCGTTATCCAAAAAATTGAGTCGAAAGAAGCCCATACAGTTCTGCAAATCCAGGAAGAGACTGAGGAACGGCGCGAAGAGATCTTTCGGCTGGATCAGCTCCTAAGCCATTATGGTATCCGGTTCTCTGAACTGGTTAAAATATCGCCAAAGCATCAAGATGCGAGGGACCGGGCGCTACAGGTTGCGAGAACGATCATCAGCGATCCTGAACTGTTAGGTTACTTAACCAAGAAAAAGTCACTACCTTTGAAAGAATTGGAGTCTAGGGTAGACGTTAGCCGTAAGACACTGGAGCGTCAAAGAAAGTACATAATTACGCTCACTTTGATTCTTATTGGAGACTTTTATCACTTACAGGAATACCTGAACCGACCAGTGTGAAAAGGAGGGGACCCATGTGAGAAATAAAGGGGTTGTTGTGGAGATTGCTCCAAAGAACAAGGTAATTATAATGACTTCTCAGGGGGAATTTATTAAGGTCCCTTTGCGAAAGCACGTGCAGGTGGGGCAAGAGATTCGGTATAATCCCAAGAAAGAACGTTTAAGTCCGTGGCAACTTGGTTTTGCCGCCACATTGTTCCTTGCCTTGTTGGGGAGCTGGCCCTTCGTGAGTGAGAAGTTGTTGCCGTTACCAGTGGCTCCTGCGTTTGTGCTTACCCTAGAGTTAAATCCCAGCCTGGAGATGCAGATCAGTGCTGACCAGAAGGTTTTAGCAGTTGAGGGGCTCAATCGAGATGGGAAAGAGCTGGTATCACGCCTTGACGTGGTAGGAGATGATTTGCGTTCTGCCTTGACAAGAATTGCCAATAAAGCTCAGATGGACGGCTTTGTTAAACAGCAAGGGCAACAGGTAGTCGTGACTATTGCCTCTCAGCAGGATCAAATTACCACAATCCAGGAAAGGCGTGGAGGGTCTTATAACGAACTTGAGCAAATCATAGTGGATGCATTGAGCACAACCAAGCTTGCTGATGTTCGTATTTGGCATGTTCCTCGTTCACTTCAGACTGAGGCCAAATTGGCCGGCATAATTCCTAGCAGATATATTGCTATTCAGATGCCGGAGACACCTGTTATTCCTCAAAAAATAGAAACTAGATTAACCATGGCGGATCCGCCAGAGATAGAAGAAGTGGTGAGACCTTTAGTGAGAACATCACTAGGCCAGCGGAATGTCGAGCCTGCAAGACCAAGTCTGACACCTGCGAGGTGGACTCGACAAGCCACTGAAACAATTGGAACGAATACCTATAATGTGAGCTTTCCCATTGCTGCAGTTAAAGGAGACTTTTAATTTTACCAATGAGAGTAGATGATTTTGATTTTGTGCTGCCAGATGAACTAATAGCTCAGACCCCGCTGAAAAAAAGGGATCAATCCCGTCTTTTGGTAGTCCAGAAGGATACGGGCGAACTTGTGGATCGCAGTTTTCCTGATTTGCTCGAGTACTTAGAACCGACAGACGTGTTAGTGATCAATGATACGAGAGTGTTGCCTGCACGTCTCATTGGGCAAAACCGTAAGCGGGCTGGTTACGTGGAGATTTTACTCTTACGGCCCCATGGAGAAGAGAAATGGGAAGTATTAGTTAAACCGGGTAAAAAGGCAAGGGTTGGGGCAGAAATCTATTTTTCTCCCCTGTTATCTTGCCAGGTCTTGTCGATTACCTCAAGTGGCACTAGACTGGTGCAGTTTGAATTCCAAGGTGAGTTCGAGGAAGTGTTAGAAAAACTAGGGGAGACTCCTTTACCCCCCTACATTCATACAAAGATTGATGATCCTAATCGGTATCAAACGGTTTATGCCAAGAATTCAGGTTCCGTGGCAGCGCCAACAGCGGGGTTACACTTTACTCCAGAGTTGCTTGCGGCTATCGAAGCAAAAGGAGTAAAAATTGTCCCTGTAACCTTACATGTGGGTCTCGGTACTTTTAGACCTGTGCAAGTTGATGATGTTGAAGATCACGTTATGCATGAAGAGTTTTATGCACTAAGCCAAGAAAGTGCAGACATAATTAATGCTTGTCGAGCATCTGGTGGACGTGTTTTTGCTGTGGGGACAACATCAGTTAGGGTGTTGGAAAGCGTCGCGGATGAACAAGGTCAGGTGAAAGGTGCTTCTGGTTGGACCAGCATTTTTATTTACCCAGGTTATCGTTTTAAAGTGGTTGATGCTCTAATCACTAATTTTCACCTACCTCGGTCTAGCCTTTTGATGCTCGTTTCTGCTTTTGCTGATTTGGAAATTATCCAGAATGCCTATCAACATGCCATTTCCGAGCAGTATCGGTTTTTTAGCTTTGGTGATGGCATGTTACTTGTGTGAAGGGAGCATGTTTGTGCCACTTAAATTCACTGTTCTTAAGGAATCTAATAACTCTAGGGCACGCCTGGGGCGTGTTGAGACGACCCATGGCGTAATTGAAACCCCAGTTTTTATGCCAGTGGGTACGCAGGCGACGGTTAAGACTATGACTCCCCACGAACTGGAAGACTTAGGGGTGGAGATCATCCTTAGCAATACCTATCACCTCTATTTGCGGCCAGGTAGTGATGTCGTGGCGGAAGCGGGAGGCCTGCACCAGTTTATGAACTGGAATCATCCCATTCTGACAGATAGTGGTGGTTTTCAAGTATTTAGTTTGGGACCACTGAGAACCATTTCTGAGGAAGGGGTTAAATTTCGTTCCCACTTAGACGGTTCTAAGCACTTTATCAGTCCGGAGAAGTCGATAGAAATTCAAATGGACTTAGGGGCAGACATCATTATGGCTTTTGATGAATGTGCACCCTATCCAGCAGATCGGAAGTATGTGCAGGAATCTAAAGATTTGACTACTCGCTGGGCTAAGCGGTGTCAAAAGGCGCATACGCGTTCTGATCAATCACTCTTTGGCATTGTTCAAGGGGGAATGTATCCGGATCTGCGAAGAGAAAGTGCTCTGGAGCTGTTGGACTTAGATTTCCCTGGGTATGGGATTGGAGGCCTAAGCGTTGGTGAGCCTAAAGAACTCATGTATGAGGTCTTGGAGGAACTAATCCCTGTGATGCCCAAGGAAAAACCCCGTTATTTGATGGGAGTTGGATCGCCAGATTGTCTGGTGGAAGGAGTGCTCAGGGGGGTAGACATGTTCGATTGCGTCTGGCCGACTCGCCTGGCTCGCCATGGTATGGTGATTACTCGCCAAGGCAACTTGCCGATTAGGAACCTTCCCTATGCTAGGGACTTCAGTCCAATAGAAGAGGATTGCCATTGTTACACTTGTCAGAATTTCTCCAGGGGTTATATCCGACACCTAATTAAGGCCAACGAGGTCTTAGGAATTCGTCTGACTACTATTCACAACATCTTTTTCCTCACTCGTTTGATGAAGGAGATTCGCGAGGCCATTGCCTCTGATACACTCTTGGAGTATAGCAGGGATTTTTTAGATACCTTCGGAAGAGAAAAATAGAGGAACCCGTGGTCAAAAGTAGAAATCTAATTGAGGTAAGTATTGTTGAGGAGGTGAAACTAATGTTCTTGCAAACTGAAGTGCCTGCCGGACAAGGAATACTAGGTTTACTCATGCCTTTCTTAGTTGTGGGTGTGCTTTTTTATTTCATGATTCTGCGTCCCCAGCAAAAACAGCAAAAGGAAAGAAAAGCCATGCTTGATTCCTTGAAAAAGGGTGACAAGATTGTTACAATAGGTGGAATTCACGGTGAGTTAACCGCTCTTAAAGAAGACTATGTAACATTGAAAGTAGCAGAAAAGGTCGAAATCAAGGTGTCTCGCAGTGGAGTGAGTCATGTCGTAAAATAGCATTAAGCAAGCACCATGAAGGGTAAACTGCGCGTAGGTGGTTTACAGAAGTAGTGGTTGAAACCACCATTAAGGTGGTTTTCTTCTAGTTTTTTAAGGAAGGGGATTAGCATGCGCAATTTTTCTATCGTTGGAGCAATTATACTATTCTTATTTTGCGGAGCCCAGGTGAGTGCAGCCGGCACCTTTTATTTGCATGATCATCCCAGTTATTGGTGGTATGTGGTAGAGGACCCTGCGTTTAGCGCCATCATACCCTCCGGTGCTGACAATTACATTGAGCGCTCTATTTTTGGAATGGAAAGTCTGCTTATGACTTTTGATGATGGCTCCATTTCCATGGAAGTGATTTATCAGCCAGGTACAGATGTGGAGTCAGTGAGAAACAGCTTGGATGTACGTTATAAACCGTTGGTTAAGAATATAACGGTGCTCTCTAACCAAGAGATAACTACTTCCAATAATCTGAAAACGCATTTTTACGCTTACGAAGCAACTGGAGCTAATGGGAAGAAAGTAATGTTGCGGGCAGTGTTTTTCCAAAGGAAGCACTATGTGGTTTATCTCACGTTGTTCTTGGAAGCAGATAAGTACCAAGGTGATATGCGTGAGTATTGGATCAGAGCAGTTAACGGTTTTGAGTGGAACTAAGAGATAGATAGGAGTCTGAGATGGAAGTCCATGTTGATGTGGCGAAGGTGGGTAAGTATGCCACCGGAATAAGCGGCGACTCAGTAGAGGTTGTAGAACGACCCTGTGGCGGGGTTTCGGTCGTGATTATTGATGGCCAGGGACATGGCAAAGCTGCCAAGCGTATGAGCCATATGATCGCAACGAAAGCAGCAAGCCTGATTGAGGATGGAGCACGAGATGGGGCAGTGATGCGGGTGATTAACGATCATCTTTATGCTTTTAGAGATGGCCAAGTCTCGGCAACGGCTACTCTACTTACAGCAGATCTTGCCCATCGCTGTTTAGTGGTTTCCCGTAACTCGAACAGTCCCGTGGTTGTTGCATCATCAGGTACTGCTAGGACGGTTGATGCACCTGTGGATCCAATTGGGATTCGCCGTTTAATGAAACCGTCTATTACCCTTTTCGATTTGGCAGAGGAAACCGTTTTGGTTGGTTTTACCGATGGGGTAATCCATGCTGGTCGTTCGTTGGGGCAGAGTAGGTTTTCCTTTGACTGGGTGTATAAGCAGATCCATCGGGATCTTTCTGCCCGAGAGTTAACCAATGTAATTTTGGATTATGCCATTGAGTTGGAGGATGGTAAACCCAGAGATGACATGGTTGTAGCGGTTATGAAGGTAGTCAACCGCACGAATGTTCTTGGAATCAGGAGGGTGTCGGTCTCTTATCCTTTTTAGAGAGGTGAGGCAGATGCAACAAATACCGCTGATTGTTGTCGTTGGTGTATGCGCTTCGGGGAAGACAACACTGACCGCTGGGCTGAAACGGTTGGGATACAACGTACGGAGTTTTGCCCAGGAGCACTCTGTGAGCGGGCGTTTGTGGCAACGCCTGGAACCTGATTTCTTGATTGTACTGAATTGCGCCTATGAAACGATCCGGCAGAGAAAGCTGATTTCCTGGGGTATGAAGCGATATGAACGTCAACAAGCGTTGTTAGCCAATGCCCGGGAACACGCGGATCTGATTGTGGAGACAGATGGGTTTTCGCCAGACCAATTGATCAACACGGTTCAGGCTCGATTAGTTGAGTTAGGAATAGAGAGGTGCTACAGTGAACGTTAGTTTAGCTGATGTTGCGGAACATCCACGTACTAAAGCCTATATCAAGCAGGCGGATGCAAATCTTGCAGCCATGGGTTTTACTGAGCATGGCTTTCGTCACATTGGATTGGTTTCTTCTATTGCCCGAAATATTCTGGAACGGCTGGGTTATGACGATCGCTTAGCAGAGTTGGCCGCCATAGCTGGCTATGTCCACGATCTTGGCAACTGTGTTGGGCGGGTGAACCACGGAGCCGCCGGTGCTTTGCTGGTTGAGCCGATCTTGCGGGACTTGGGTATGTCACCGGAGGAGATTGCCCTGATCTTAAGTGCCGTGGGAAATCATGAGGAAGAGGTGGGAGAGCCAGTTAATGAAGTGGCTGCCGCGCTGATCCTAGCTGACAAATCGGATGTGCACCGCACCCGGGTGAGGAATACGGATATTCCTACCTTTGATATCCATGATCGAGTTAACTACGCAGTGATAAAGTCTTTTTTGGATGTGGATGACGAAGCACGAAGAATAACCCTGCGCATAACTATTGAAACGGAGAATACTTCGATTATGGAGTATTTTGAGATATTCTTGGAACGGATGCTGATGTGTCGCCGAGCCGCAGCTTACCTTGGATGCGAGTTCAAACTGATGATCAATGAGACTTTACTTCTCTAGACAATACTTTGCAACCATAGCGCTACCTGAAAAGAAAAAACTGGCTTCACTGCACCGTTAGTGCAGTTTGGCCAGTTTTCCTATTTACTAATCCTTGTAGAACTCTGGTTTTGGAACGAAGACGTAGGGAATATTACGATAAAATTGCCGGAAATCAAGACCGTAGCCTACCAGAAATTCATTAGGAACCTCAAACCCCACGTAGTCTATGGGGATTTCTACCCTGCGGTTCGCTGGTTTGTCTAATAATGTGCAAATACGTAGCGAAGCGGGATGGCGACTATGGAGGTTTTTGAGAAGATAGCTTAGGGTTAAGCCGGTATCAATAATATCTTCTACGATGATGACATGTTTTCCCTCAATACTCTCCTCAAGATCCTTAGTAATGCGCACAACACCAGAAGATTCGGTGGCGTCCCCATAGCTTGACACTGACATGAAGTCGTAGGTAACTGGTACCGTAATGTGTTTGGCTAGATCACATAAAAACATTAGTCCGCCCTTAAGTACACAAAGCAAGGTGATGGTCTTACCAGCGTAATCTTTGGAGATCGCCTGGCCAAGTTCCTGGACGCGTCTTTGGATTTCATCTTCACTTATTAGGATGCGTTCTACAATTTCCACCGTTTCACCGCCATTCATTTTTTACAATGATACTACTCGTCCAGAAAAAGGTCAAGGGGTTCTCCTGAGTAGCCTAGCGGGAAGGAGATTGTTAGGAGCTGTAGAACATAAAAAGATGGAGGCAATTTTATGGGGAGTAAACGGTGGATTTTACGGGAGCAAAACGTCGAGCTGGCAGAGAAGCTGGCCACAGCGCTTAATGTTAGGCCAGTAATAGCCCAGGTTTTGGTGAATCGTGGGATCACGACGGTTGAAGCTGGTCGACTTTTTTTCAGTTGCGACCTTGCAGAAACCCCGGATCCTTTTTTAATGCTAGGCATGGAACAGGCGGTACAGCGAGTACAGAAGGCCTTAGCAACAGGTGAAACCATTGTAGTCTATGGTGATTATGATGCAGATGGTCAGACCGCTACTGCCCTCTTGGTACGGGTGTTGAGAGAACTAGCCATTGACCCAGACCGCATTATTTACTATTTGCCAGATCGCTTTGATGAAGGATATGGGCTGAATAAGGATGCTATTGCTTCCTTGAGTGAACAGGCAACTCTCCTCATTTCAGTTGATTGTGGTATCTCATCGGTGGAAGAAGTAGAGTATGCTAACAGTTTGGGATTGGATGTAATTGTCACAGATCACCACGAGCCAGGTGAGGTACTGCCGTGTGCAGTTGCCATTTTAAACCCAAAGCAATCAGGTTGTTCATATCCCTTTAAGGGTCTAGCGGGGGTAGGGGTGGCCCTCAAGCTGATCCAGGGATTAGGGGTACCCGAAGCCAGGTGGAAAGAGTGCTTGGATTTAGTTGCTTTAGGTACGGTTGCTGATTTAGTCCCTTTGCAGGGAGAAAACCGCATATTAGTAAAGCATGGTTTGGTGCAGATGGCTGATACCAAGCATGTCGGTCTGCGAGCACTTCTTCAGGTGTCAAACGTGGGCGAACCCAGTGCATCGGATCTAGGTTTTCGTTTGGGACCTCGCTTAAATGCCTCGGGACGAGTGGGTGATCCGACGCGGGGGGTACGCCTTTTATTGACTGAAAATCCGTCTGAAGCCAAGGAGTTAGCGACTGAGTTAAATCAAGAAAATGCTACTCGACAGCAGTTGGAGTTGGAGGTTCTTGAACAGGCTGTGCACCTAATAGAAAAGTACGATCTGAACACCCGGAGCGCCTTGGTAGTCTGGGGTGAGGGATGGCATCAAGGAGTGGTGGGGATAGTCGCTTCCCGCTTGGTGGAAAAGTACTATTTGCCCACAGTAGTTGTCAGCGTGTCAGACGATGGGGCTACTGCTTCAGCCCGCAGCATCGCAGGTTTGGACTTGTATCAGACTTTGGTAGAGTGTTCCCATCTTTTGACAAGATTTGGGGGCCATGCCATGGCAGCAGGGTTAAGTCTGCCGGTGGAGAACTTACCAGCGTTTCAAAGACTATTCGAGGAGCTTTGTGCTGCGAGACTACGTCCTGAGGACTATATTCCGAAACTACATGTTGATGTGGAAACTACCCTTGGTGAGATTACTAGCAAGCTAATTGAAGAACTTAGTATGTTAGAACCGCATGGCATTGGTAATCCAGGACCAGTCTTTAAGGCCGAGGTGTCTGTGCTGCGTACTAGAAGCGTTGGTACTGATAATCGCCACCTGCAACTGGCGGTTCAGGATGCCACTAGGCAGGATGTACCTGCTATAGCCTTCGGTTTGGGGGAGCAACAAGATCAAGTGGAAAAGTATGCCGAGAGTATTGATCTAGCCTTTGTCCCTGGGTTTAATGAGTGGCGAGGAGAGAGGACCGTTCAACTCAGCGTGAAAGCATGGCAAACGTCCAAAACGACTGACAATTATGTGAGACGCTGGATGGTGGACAGGTATCCTTGGCGCCTAGGCGCTTCTTACTATCAGAGTATTGCTTTACGTTTAGTAGACCGCGAGTACACCAGCCCGGGAGCGCATCGTTTTATCGATCTCCGGGGAACCTGGGATAAAGCGAGGGCCTTGGTTGAAAAGAGAAAGCTAGAGGAACCTACCCTGATTTTAGTGAACAGTGCCGCCTCCGTACTTGAGGTGTGCCGCGAACTCAGAATCAGAGTCCCTGGGGGGTCTCAATTCATCGGTTTTGAGCACGAATGGTTAAGCACCGAAGAAAGAGCAGAACTTGAGGAAAACCCGCCCACCTGGTTGGTTTCTACAGGATTTGCTTTGCAGGGTCAGACCTGGCCTTCGCTCTGGTTGTGGGAACCGCCTCTTACTGGCGAGACTTTAGATCTTTGGTCTTCGTTATTGGACGATGGTGGGGAACTGGCTGCGATCTTCGGCTCTAAAGAGGTTGATGCACTTCAAAGCCATTTAGTACGAGATTTTCCGGATCGATCAGGGCTAGCGCGAGTTTACACTCTTTTACGCAGTGAAGACAGCCAAATTGAGCTGTCCCGGGCCTATGAGTTGTTGGAACGCATGGGCATGTTAGGAGCGTTTCCTGTTGCTCTGGGTGTTTTTTCGGAACTCGGTCTGTGGGAAGTGCGGGGAGATACGCTAGTCTATAAACCTGCACCTACTCAGAAACTAGACTTGGAGCAAGCAGTTTTGTATAATAAGGTAATAAAGATGCGCAAACAATCGACACAATACCTAAAGCGTTGTTTGGAAAGGGGATTCTTCCAGGATGGACTTAAAAGAGAAAATTAGGGTAATACCAGATTTCCCAAAACCTGGCATTAGTTTCAAGGATATTACTACACTCCTAAAAGACGGAGATGCCTTGAGGGAAGCAATTAGACGTATGGCAGACTACTTTAAGGACTCTGGCATCGATATGATTGTTGGGGTGGAATCAAGGGGCTTCATTTTGGGAGCACCGTTAGCCTATGAGATGGGCCTTGGTTTCACGCTCATTCGCAAACCGAAAAAGCTTCCGGGCGAAGTTTTGTCTGTGGAATATGATTTGGAATATGGTACCGATAGTTTAGAAATCCACGCAGATGCTTTCCCAGCAGGAACTCGGGTGTTGGTGGTGGATGACCTTTTAGCCACCGGTGGGACCATTGAAGCTGCCATTGCTTTGATTAGCAAACTAGGTGGAGAAGTGGCAGGTTTGGCATTCTTAATCGAGCTGAGCTACTTGGGTGGCAGGGAAAGACTAGAAGGACATGACATTTTCTCACTTGTTGAGTATGATGAGTAAATAACAGAATGGGGAGGGGGGCGCTGTGAGTCTTCAATATCTTCTTGACCGTATTCTAGCTTATTATTCAAGCGCAAATGTTGAATTGATTACCAAAGCATATCACTTTTCTCAGCGCGCCCACGAAGGACAGTTGCGGGAGTCGGGTGCCCCTTATTTTGAGCATCCTTATGAGGTTGCCCTGATCTTGGCCGATCTCGAGTTGGACATGGAGACGATTGCAGCCGGTTTACTTCACGATGTCTTGGAGGATACTCCAGTAACCAGGGAAGAGTTGGCGGAGGCTTTTGGACCAACAGTGTTGATGTTGGTGGAAGGGGTCACCAAGCTGGAGAAACTCCCTGTGCACAACCGCTTCGAACACCAGGCTGAGAACATGCGTAAGATGATCTTCGCCATGGCCGAAGATGTGCGCGTAATATTGATTAAACTGGCTGACCGACTGCACAATATGCGAACGCTAAGGCATATGCCAGCGGCCAAACAGGTGAGAATTTCACAAGAGACCCTGGAGATCTTCGCACCTTTAGCTCATCGGATGGGGATCTGGAAGATCAAATTCGAGATGGAAGACCTGGCTTTCCGTTATATCAATCCTGAAGAGTATAGTAAATTGGTTGCAGAAATCAACCGTAAGCGCCAAGAGCGCGAGGGCGATCTCCAAGAAGTCATGGATATTATCGTGGAGCGCTTAGCTGATGTAGATATGGCTTGTGACATTCAGGGGCGTCCGAAGCACTTTTATAGTATTTACCAAAAAATGAAAAAGCAAAACAAGGCTCTTGAGGAGATCTACGATCTCATGGCAATCCGTGTGATTGTAGAAAGTGTACGGGATTGTTATGCGGTGTTGGGAATTATTCATGCCATCTGGAAGCCTATACCCGGACGCTTTAAAGATTATATTGCGGTACCCAAGTCCAATCTCTACCAATCACTGCATACCACTGTGGTGGGTCCCCGCGGTGAGCCTTATGAGATTCAGATTCGAACCTGGGATATGCATCGGATTGCCGAGAAAGGTGTCGCCGCCCATTGGATGTATAAAGAGGGGCAAGGTCGCCGTACTGGCGATCAGGCCAAAGTAGGTTGGTTGCGCGAAGCGGTGGAGTGGCTTCAGGAGATGAAGGATCCTCAAGAGTTCATGGATACTCTGAAGATCGACCTTTTTGAGGATGAGGTTTTTGTCTTTACCCCGAAGGGTGATGTGAAGTCTCTGCCCAATGGGGCAACACCAGTGGACTTTGCTTTCGATGTCCATACTGATGTGGGACTAAGTTGCTTTGGAGCCAAGGTAAACGGGCGCATTGTACCCCTGAACTACACTTTGAAGAATGGCGATTTTGTCGAGATCCTAACCAGCAAGACCGCGAATCCGACTCAAGACTGGCTGAACTATGTGAAGACATCTAAGGCCAGAAGCAAAATCCGTTCTTGGCTCAAGGAAGAGCAGAGAGAAGAAAACTTAAACCGTGGTCGTGAGCTATTGGAGCGGGAGCTCAAGAGGAGTGGAGCTGATTCTAAGGCGGTTTTGCAGGAAAGCAATTTACTGCAGATCGCTCGGAAATATGGGGTTAGTACTACCGAAGAACTTCTATCGAGCATTGGGTCTGGTCGAATTAGTGCTATCCAAGTTGTGCAAAAGCTTACTGGACAAGAGACTGTTGAACGTCGTAAATTGCCGGAAGTAAGTCAAAAACGACGTAGGGAAGCAACCCGCGGGGTTGAAGTTAAGGGCGTCGATAATCTCTTGGTTCGTTTTGCAAAGTGCTGTAATCCCGTTCCTGGGGATGGAATCGTTGGCTATATTACGCGTGGTAGGGGGATTTCTGTTCATCGCTTAGATTGTCCCAATGTGGCCAGCTTAGGTTCAGAATCAGGACGGCAGATCGAAGTAACTTGGAATGTGAGCAAAGGAGATTCGTATCAAGTTGAAATCGAAGTGGAAGGAATTGACCGACCGAATTTTCTGACCAATATCATGCACGCACTCTCGGAGCGCAAGACGAATGTTGATGCTGTTACCGCTAGAACCATTAAGGATGAGTCGGTGATTGTGCAGTTGGTGTTGGAAATCCACGACGTGGAGCATTTGAACAATGTGATGAGGTCCTTAAGGCAAATAAGTGGTGTCTTGAGAGTTCATCGGGCGAATCCCACATAGGTTAAGGATGATGATTAGTGCGCGCTGTTGTACAGAGAGTAAAAGAAGCAAGTGTTACAGTAGCCGGAGAGGTTGTGGGCGAAATCTCTCAAGGCTTGCTTGTACTCCTAGGAGTTGGCGAAGGCGATACAACGGAGGATGCTCGTTATTTGGCTGAGAAAATTGGGAAACTACGCGTTTTTACCGATGCTCAAGGTAAGATGAACTTAGATATTCGGGAAGTGGGCGGCGCGGTTCTGGCAGTGTCTCAGTTCACCTTGTATGGGGATTGTCGCAAGGGTCGTAGACCGAGCTTTAGTTCTGCAGCTGCTCCAGATGTGGCTCAAGGGCTTTATCTCGAGTTTGTGAGTACGCTGAAAGAACAGGGACTTAAAGTGGAAACGGGCGTGTTTCAGGCCCATATGGACGTCAAGTTGGTCAATGATGGACCGGTGACGCTTCTTGTCAGTAGTGGAGGAGAATTCTAGGATGCGGGTTAATTGCTTTGCTGTCAATTTCATAAAGACAAATTGTTATGTGGCACATAATGAGGGTGAAGCGGTTATTGTTGATCCAGGAGGTGTTTCTAATGATCTCCTGGATTTCTTAGCGAAAGAGAATTTGAAGGTAGTTGCCGTGATAAACACCCACGGTCACGCGGATCACATCAGCGGAAATGCTTGGATTATGGAGGAGACCAAGGCGCCCTTAGCCATTCATCAGCTAGACGCTTCGTTTTTAAATGATCCTGGACTCCATCTGGGACCCAAGATTCGCCAAGAAGTAGTTCCTGTGGAGGTCAGTCGTTTACTCGGGGATGGAGATTTAATAAAGGTGGGTCAATTCTCGCTAGAGGTTCTGCACACGCCAGGTCATACTCCGGGAGGAATTTCCTTGTATACTCCTGGAATCCTATTGAGCGGAGACACTCTTTTCAAGTCATCAGTGGGACGTTGGGACTTCCCAGGATCGGATGAAGGTGCCTTGCGGGAGAGTTTACGCCGTCTTGCCAAGTTACCTCCAGAGACTCAGGTGTACCCAGGTCATGGACCTAGTACCACCATTGGTGAAGAACTGAAGTCAAACCCTTTCCTAATCTCGCTATAAGGACGTGGAGTCAATAGGTATTCCTTTTTATTTTGGTGAAGAAAGTTTCCATATTATTGCTCCCCCAACCTTGGTTCCTACCATAGAAGCAGCCATTAAGTCCTTGGTCCCTAATGCTACCTTTGGGAGTGGCAGAACCTTACATGTCAAGTATAGATGGGACGCTGATGGTCTAACCGTAAGTCTCTTATTTGCAGGGGCAGAGCAGTGGAATTATAGCGATAGAGAGATTCTCGATTCGCGTTATGGTGAGGTTGATCGGGAGCGAAGGTTAAAGGAGCGGGTTAGGCTGGGGGTCCAAAGGGTACTAGAAACCAGCTATAACCTGAGACCTAGCCCATGGGGGATTCTAACAGGAGTGCGGCCTACCAAGTTAGTTCATTCCTTGTTCGATCGAGGCTTTTCTCCCGATCAGGTTGAACGGACATTATTGGAGGTCTACGCTTTAAGTCATGAGAAAGTAGAGTTACTGCTTGATGTGGTAGCAAGGCAACGTCCCTACTTTCATTCTGCTCCAAACAATCCCATCAGCATTTATGTTGGCATACCCTTTTGCCCTACTCGGTGCAGTTATTGCTCTTTTGCAGCCTACCCCTTAGCCAGTCACGGACATCTGTTAAAAGGGTTTTTAGGTGCACTCCAAACGGAGATTAATGCCGTTGGAAGCTTGATCCGCGAACTGGATCTCCAGGTAGAGACTGTTTATTTAGGTGGTGGAACTCCTACCACAGTCCAGGGAGGCGATCTAGCAGCGCTTCTTTCGCAAATCACGAGCCAATTGTGTACAAGAGAAACCAGGGAGTTTATGGTGGAGGCTGGTCGACCGGAAACCTTGACACTAGAAACTCTGCAGATTTTGAAGGATGGGGGAGTACAAAGGATTAGTATTAATCCCCAGACGATGCACGACGACACGTTGCAGACTATTGGCCGTGAACATTCTGTACAGCAAGTGCGTACAGCCTTTTACAGGGCCCGGCAAGTGGGGATACCCCTAATCAATATGGATATTATCCTGGGACTTCCGGGTGAACAATTGGAGCATGTGCGGCACACCCTCGAAGAGATCGGAACACTTGGACCAGATAACCTTACTGTCCATAGCCTTGCCTTAAAGCGGGCGTCTCGACTCAAGAAGTCGCTGGAAAAGATACACATAGCTCAGGAGCAAGGCGAAGCGATGGTCACCTTAGCCCGGGACTATGCGTTAAGCTGGGGAATGGTTCCCTATTATTTATATCGTCAGCGTCATATTCTTGGTGATCTAGAGAATATTGGCTATGCCAAGCTCGGGACGGATTCAATTTACAATATTCAGATGATGGAGGAACGGCAGACCATCATTGCTCTAGGTGGAGGAGGCATTACCAAGTTGGTCTCTCAAGATCTTAGTTTGGTGAGACAAGCTAATCCAAAGTGTCCGGCCACTTATAGTCATCAGATGGCGAACAATTTAGCTGAGAAATTGTCTCGGATTCGAGAGCATTTTCAAGGCTAGAATTGACTGGAGAAGAAAAACTTGTTGGTTTGACATCCAGCGCCATTTCAAGTACAATTACCATGTTAGCTTGCTTACAATGGAAAGGGTTGGTACACGATGTTCCAGAAAATGCGGGGTAAAATGAAGACAGTGGTCATTATAGTCCTTGTGGCTATGTTTGGAGGGGTGCTTTGGGCAGGCGGATCGGCGCTTTTTGGTGGAGGCCAAGCTGTCCCAGCGGAAGCTACCACAGTGGTCGCTACTGTAAACGGCCAAGGGATTACCCTTTATGACCTATATCGGACTTTTATCCGCCAGTTGCAGCAGCTTGAACAACAGCAGGGTTCGGTACCCGGCCGTTCGTATGAAGCAGTACGCTATCAAGCTTTGGAATCTCTTGTGAACAGCGTTGTGGTTAGCCAAGAAATGGCTAAAAGGAACCTTACTGCATCAAAAGCTGAGGTAGATGCAGAGTTACAGCAAATCATTAATCTGTTTTCTAGTGAAGATGAATATAAAGAACAGCTGAAACTGGCTGGCCTAACAGAAGAGCAGTTCAGAGCTCAACTCGCAGAGGAAGTTAAGTTCGAGAAGTTCCAAAAGGAGATTATTGGAGACTTAGCAGTCAGCGAACAAGAGATTAAGGACCTTTATGAGCAAGTCAGAGTTAGTCATATCCTGATCTCGCCTGCTGGATTAACCGACGAGGATTGGACTGTTGCTGAAGGTCGAGCTTGGGAAGTATATGCTCAGGTAGACGTGGATAACTTCGCAGAAGTAGCTGAGACCGTGTCTGAAGACGCTAGCGCTACCCGTGGTGGAGATCTTGGTTACATCTCCAAAGGACAAACGGTACCGGAATTTGAAAATACAGCGTTTTCTCTAGCGGTTGGTCAGATCAGTGAGCCCGTTCGTTCTGCTTATGGTTATCACATTATTACCGTGACTGACCGGAAAGACGCTGAAGGCGAAGAGTTTGAAAAAGTGCGTCCTTTGCTTGAAGATCTTATTCGCAATGAAAAAGGGCAAGCAGACTTGTTAGCTTGGATTGAAAAAGCCCGTAGTGAAGCGGAAGTAGTGTATCTTGATTACCCAATGAACGCTTTTGCCCAGCTACAAGCTGAAAACTATGAGGAAGCAGCCCATTACTACAAGTTAGCTCTTGAACAACAACCTGATGATGGATATCTCTATGCTTCCTTGGGTGATGTGTATTACAACATGGGTGACCTTGATCAAGCCATCGCTCAATATGAGTTAGCGACGGAGAAGTACAGCACTGATCATACCTTGTTTATGGAACTGGGTAGTCTCTACCATGAAGCAGAACGTATTGACGAAGCGGTAGAAGCATACCTCAAGGCATCTGAAGTTGTTCCCGATGACATTTTTGCCCAATTGGCTTTATACCAATACGTGACTATGTTAGACCGTCCTGAAGAGGCGAAGGTAATCGAGCAGCGTATCGAGGAGTTCCAAGAGAGACAGAATGAGCTATTGAGGGCACAACAAGCTGCGGCGGAGGAAGCGGAGGCAGAAACGGATCCAGTGGAAGAGTCCACAGAAGGTTCTGCCCAATAGACGTAAGAACTGAGGCGAGTGGTGTTCACATCACTCGCCTTTTAGAAACCATAGGGGGGTTCATGAATGACACTTACAACCAGACCACGGGGGACCAATGACATTGTGCCTGGGGAAATTGAGTTATGGTTAGATCTTGAAGAAAAGATCAGGCGCGTGTGTCGTGCTTATGGCTATCAAGAGTTGCGTACACCTCTGTTTGAACACACTGAGTTATTTCAGCGAGGAATAGGGGATACGACAGATATCGTGGAAAAAGAGATGTACACTTTCATCGACAAAGGTAAGCGGAGTATCACCCTGCGACCTGAGGGGACAGCGCCTTTGGTACGCGCTTACTTGGAAAATAATCTGGGTAGTGGAGCTCTGCCTGTGAAAATGTACTATTACGGTCCCATGTTCCGCTATGAACGCCCCCAAGCTGGGCGTTATCGTCAGTTCACCCAATTTGGTTTTGAGGCACTAGGGTCAGAGGATCCTCTCCTCGATGTAGAGGCAATCGCACTTCCCTTAGAACTCTACAAGGCTTGCGGATTGAGTGGTTTTGAGGTGGAGATCAATAGTATCGGTTGTTCGAGCTGTCGACCTAGCTATCGCCAAGAGCTAATTGAGTACTTCGAGCCACATGTGGATACGCTCTGTAAGAGCTGTCAAAGTCGTTTGCATCGCAATCCCCTGCGTTTATTAGACTGTAAGGTAGAAGGATGTCAGGAGGTTCTGAATGGTGCCCCCCAGATCACTGAACATCTCTGTCAGGATTGCTCAGATCATTTTGACCAAGTACTGGGTTACTTGGACGTGCTTGGCATTTCATATAATCTGAATCGGAGATTAGTAAGGGGTTTTGACTACTATACTCGTACAGTCTTTGAGGTTACCAGTTCTGAGTTAGGTTCACAAAACGCGATTGGAGCTGGGGGACGTTATGATGGTCTTGTCGAAGAATTGGGAGGTAAGCCAACTCCAGCTGTGGGGTTTGCGGTAGGTGTTGAACGCTTGCTTTTAGCTTTGGCAGGCCAGAATAAGCATATGATCGAATCTCAAGGACCAGATGCCTACTTAGTACACTTTGGTGGAGAAACCAAGTCAAAGGCGGCTCAGATCGCCCACTTATTGCGAGGACGCGGGTTATGGGCAGAACTTGACCATTTAGACCGTAGCATTCGGGCTCAGATGAAGGCGGCAAATAGGCTGAACAGCAAGCATGTCTTAGTGTTTGGAGAAGAGGAACTTGCTCAGAATCAAGTAGTTGTACGTAATATGACTGATGGTAACGAGCAGATGGTAGATTTAAGCGATTTCGATCGGTTAGTGACGATCTTAGGAGTGTGTGAATAATGGCAGATTGGAAACGGACGATTAATTGTGGACAGGTTAGCAAATCCCAGGTGGAGAAATCAGTCACCCTCAATGGCTGGGTAAATCGTAGGCGTGATCTTGGCCAGCTCATCTTCGTGGATCTTCGGGATCGTTCTGGTTTAGTTCAGATAGTTTTTGATCCAGAGGTCTTAGGACCAGAGCAATTTGCTGCGGCAGAGAGCTTGCGTAATGAGTTTGTTATCTCAGTGGAGGGCATTGTGAAGGCCCGTCCCGAGGGGCAGGAAAACCGCAATTTGGCTACTGGTGAGATTGAGGTCCATGTTACGAAATTGGTGATTTTGGCCGAGGCTAAGACACCTCCGTTCCCTATACAACAAGCAGGTGATGTGGACGAGTCTTTACGTCTAAAGTATCGCTATTTACACCTGCGTAGCAAAGAGCTACAGGAGACGCTTGCTTTGCGCCATCGCACAGTGACCGCAGTACGCTCTTATCTTAATGGACAAGGTTTCTTGGAAATTGAAACACCACTTTTAATCCGTTCTACGCCTGAAGGTGCGAGGGACTATGTCGTGCCAAGCCGCGTTCACCCAGGTGAGTTTTATGCCCTTCCTCAATCTCCGCAACTCTTTAAACAGCTATTAATGATCGGCGGTTTCGAACGCTACTATCAGATCGCCCGTTGTTTCCGTGATGAGGATCTGAGGGCCGAAAGGCAACCGGAGTTTACCCAAATTGACGTTGAAATGTCGTTTGTAGATCGCGACGATGTGATGGAGATTATGGAAGCCATGATTATCCAAGTCTTGGACGAAATTAAGGGTATAAAAATTGACGCGCCAATACCTCGGATTTCTTACCAAGAAGCAATGGATCGTTATGGATCGGATAAACCAGACACGCGATTTGGTATGGAGATCTGTGATATCACAAGCCACTTGGGTAGTAGTGAGTTTCGGGTCTTTGCCGATACCGTAAAGGCTGGTGGTGTAATTAAAGGCCTCAATGTCAAATCTGGTGGTAGTTTTACCCGCAGGCAAATTGACGGTCTAAATGAGCAAGCGCAGGCCATGGGTGCCAAGGGTCTGATGTGGTTAGCATTAGAGGAGAATCAGGTACGCTCACCTATCGCCAAGTTTCTCACGGATGAAGAATTACAGGCCATTATTTCTGGTCTAGAGGGTGAAGTTGGAGACCTACTGCTCCTCGTTGCAGGTCAGTATGAACTAGTCAGTGATGTACTAGGGAGACTTCGGCTCGCTTTGGGTAAAGAACTAGGCCTGATTGACGAGGACCTTTATAACCTATTATGGGTTGTTGATTGGCCCCTACTTGTCTATGATGAGGACAACGGACGCTATGTGGCTGCACACCATCCATTTACCGCCCCCCTCGATGAGGACGTGGATCTTTTAGAAACGGATCCCGGCAAGGTTCGAGCTAAAGCCTATGACTTAGTACTTAATGGAGTAGAGTTGGGTGGAGGAAGTATCCGGATCACAAATCGGAAACTTCAAGAAAGAATGTTTGCCGCCTTAGGTTTCACCATGGAAGAAGCACACAACCAGTTTGGTTACTTTATCGAGGCCTTCGAGTACGGAGCTCCTCCCCATGGTGGTATCGCCTTTGGTCTTGACCGCTTAGTAATGTTATTGGCGAAGCGGCAGTCAATTCGTGATGTCATTGCGTTTCCGAAGACTGTTAGCGCATCGGATTTGATGATCCAAGCTCCTGCTCCAATCAAACCGGAGCAACTAGCTGAACTCAAAATCAGCTTGAAAGACTAAGCGTTTTAGCCAGATCATGGACAATATTGGCCCCCCTTGAGGTGATGATGCCTGTGACCAAGTGATCTAGAACCACATAGCGAACCGGTATATCCAGGGTGCTAAGGATACCGACACCTGTTGCCCAAGCTAAGGTGACACCGAGAATGCCTGAGATCAATGGGATGTACCGGCTATCTAGGTCTGGCAATGTTGTCTTAATCGTGTTAGTGAGCACCTCGATAATAAAAGCGATGGCTAACACTTTTCCCAGTAGTTGATCCATGTCTCATCCCTCCTCTACTACACATGTATGTCTATCCATTTGTCAGTAGAACCGGGAAAAATCGGTACAAGGGGAGGACTTGAATCTGCCTAGAGTCTGTGATATCATCTAGCTAGAAGATAAACCCCTGCTGTGCTCGCGATCAATCTGGCCTTGTTATGAGCCAACACCATAACACAGGGAACCTTAACTCGCCTTAGCTAGAACAGGCCGCCACGAGTGGAAGTTCAAACTAAGTCGGTGGGTACCCACCTGCCCAGGCAGGTTCATTCGGGTCAGCACTAGCGGTACGGTGGGGGATACACTTTTCAATACCCCTCTTGGGGTATTTTTTTTGGAGGAAAAACATGGAACATAGGTTTACACGTACAGAACTTGTCTTGGGACAGGATAATCTCCAGCGTTTGGCTGATACAACTGTAGCGGTTGTTGGCGTGGGCGGGGTAGGAGGTTATGTTGCCGAGGCGTTGGCCCGCTCGGGAGTGGGAACTCTAATTCTAATAGATCATGATGTTGTTCAGCTCACCAATCTGAATAGACAGATCGTTGCCTTAGAATCGACGATAGGTAGACCAAAGGTTGAAGTTATGGCAGAGAGGATCTCGGACATAAATCCGGAATGCCGCGTCATCATTCATCAAGAGTATTATGAACAGGCTAGTCAGGCGAGACTCTTACCCGAACGGGTAGACTTCGTTGCTGATGCCATTGATAGTGTCAGAGCGAAGGTTGATTTGATAGAATACTGTCTCAAAAACCAGGTCCCTATCATTTCCTCACTCGGTGCCGGTAATAAGCTTGATCCCACGTGTTTAGAGGTAACTGATATTTCTAAAACACACACTTGTCCCTTGGCCCGAGCCGTTCGGGGAGCCTTGCGCAAGCGGGGTATTAGTGAAGGCGTTTCTGTGGTATTTTCTCGGGAAGCAGTGGTAGGTAGACGTGATGGATCATTGCCGGGTAGCACTGCTTTTGTTCCACCTGTGGCAGGTTTGATCATGGCCAGTTGGATTGTGAGGCAGATTTGCAGGGAGGTTTGACCATGGACTTGTTTGACCAGAGCTCCTTAAGGCATGAGAATGCTCCATTAGCTGTGCGTATGCGTCCGGAATCGCTCGACGAGTACGTGGGCCAAGAACATATTCTTGGAGAAGGTAAGTTGCTACGGAGAGCTATTTCTGAGGATATTTTGCGTTCAATAATTCTTTATGGTCCGCCCGGTGTGGGCAAGACGACATTAGGTTATGTGATCTCCCAAACCACCAAGGGTGTGTTTGTGGACGTGAGTGCCACAACAACTGGAGTTGCAGAACTGAAAAGACTGATGGGCGAGGCTAGGGATCGGCGTGCCTTCCATGGACAAAGAACGATCCTCTTTGTAGATGAAATCCAGCGCCTTAATAAGGGGCAGCAGGATGTTCTCTTGCCAGCAGTTGAAAAAGGAGATCTAATCCTCATTGGGGCCACCACCGAAAATCCATATTTCGAGGTGAATGCGGCGCTTTTGAGTAGGTCACAAATCTATCAACTTCATCCCCTCTCTGAAGAAAGCCTGATAGCCCTGGCCCAGAGGGCGCTTGAGGAACCTAAGGGGCTAGGTATGATTCCTTGCACAGTATCGAAAGAGGCGTTAGTACATTTAGTGCGGGTTTCCAACGGCGATGCTAGAGTTCTTTTGAATACACTGGAGTTTTCCGTTCTTACCACCCTACCTAACGATGAAGGGATTAGGGTGGTGGACATTGCTGTAGCAGAGGAAGCTGCCCAGTCTCAACGGGTGCGCTATGACAAAAGCGGCGATAACCACTATGATGTGATCTCGGCCTTTATTAAATCACTTAGGGGCAGTGATCCAGATGCGGCCCTTTATTGGTACGCGAGGATGGTGTATGCTAGTGAAGATCCCCGCTTTATCGTGAGGAGACTGTTGGTGCATGCGGCGGAAGACGTGGGGATGGCAGATCCTTATGCACTGCTTATGGCTCAAGCCGCTGGATTCGCCCTAGAATGGCTCGGGATGCCAGAAGCTCGCATACCTATTGCCCAAGCGATTATCTATATTGCCACCGCTCCAAAGAGCAACTCAGTGGTTAACGCGGTCGATCAGGCGATCGCAACTGTGGAAAATACGGGAGCGGGACCAGTTCCTGCCCACCTTAGGGATACTCACTACTCTGGAGCGAGCAAGCTCGGTCATGGACAAGGATACAAGTACCCCCATGATTACCCTCATCATTATGCAGTCCAAGATTACTTACCTAGCCAACTGAAGAACTTGCAGGTTTACAAGCCCTCCGACCAAGGTCGAGAAAAGATAATTAAAGAACGATTAGAATATTTCGCCAATCTGAAGTCTAAGAGTCAACCCTAGAGGGTTGGCTTTTTTTATAAGGCGTTGACACTGGGCTTAAACCTGTGCTATCATTAACACGGATTCAATTCCTACGGTTTTAGTCGGATATGAATGGGGGCGGATGAATGAAGGTATCCACAAGAGGTGAGTACGGGGTTCGCGCCATGTTCGATTTGGCTCTCCACTATGGAGATGGCCCCATATCGCTAAAATCTATTGCCGAACGGCAGCGGGTTTCAGAAAATTACCTAGAGCAACTTATGGCATCTCTACGCAGGGCTGGGTTAGTGACTAGCAAGCGTGGCGCTCAAGGGGGCTATGAGTTGGCGGATGCTCCCAAGGACATAACCATCGGACAGATTATTAGGGTGCTAGAAGGGCCCATTACTCCTTTAGATTGCCTAGGTGTAGATAGTGACACAGATTCGGGACCATATTGTGGAAAACCGGACAGATGTGTGCTCCGTAATCTGTGGAAAGAGTTGCAAGATAGCATGACGCAGGTTCTAGATAATACAACATTGGAAGATTTAAGGCAAGATGCCTACAGACTCGAGGTGGCTGAGAACAATGAGTAGGATTTATATGGATCACGCTGCAACAACTCCATTACGGCCAGAGGTTTTGGAAGCCATGCTACCATATTTGAACGATGAGTTTGGCAATCCTTCCAGCGTCTATAGCTGGGGAAGGGGAGCCCGCCAAGCATTAGATACTGCCAGGGATACGGTAAGTAGGTTGCTGGGGGCTAGTGCAAATGAAATCATCTTTACATCTGGTGGTTCTGAGGCAGCTAATCTGGCTCTCAAGGGTGTCGCTTGGTCCTATCAGAACAAGGGTAAACACATAATTACCAGTGCAATTGAGCATCACGCTGTTCTGGATTCTGTGCACTGGTTAGGGCAGCAAGGATTTGAGATTACAATTTTACCAGTGGACGAAGAAGGTTTTGTTAGTCCATCCCAACTTAAGGAAGCGCTTCGAGAGGATACCATTTTGGTTTCCATTATGCACGCCAACAATGAGGTGGGAACTGTTCAACCCATCAGTGAGTTAGGGGCTATTGTACGTGAGCATGGGGCCTTGTTTCATACCGATGCGGTCCAAACGGCAGGTGTTATGAAACTGAATGTGGACGAACTCAATGTTGATCTTTTGTCTCTGTCTGCACATAAGTTTTATGGACCAAAAGGTGTCGGTGCCCTCTATGTGCGGAAAGGTATACGTTTGCATCCCCTGATCCATGGTGGAGCCCAGGAAAAACGTCGTAGAGCAGGCACAGAAAACGTTGCAGGCATAGTAGGATTGGCGAAGGCACTGGAGTTGGCTGATGCGGAGCGGGACAAAGAAAATGAGCGCTTAATTAAGTTAAGAGATCGCTTGATTCAGGGGCTTTGTGAGATTCCCCATACGAAAGTAAACGGGAGTCTGACTCATCGCTTGCCCAACAATGTGAATGTATGTTTTGAGTTCATAGAAGGTGAGTCGATGCTCCTTAATCTAGATATGCGGGGAATTGCAGCATCCAGTGGTTCTGCCTGTACTTCAGGTTCATTAGATCCATCCCATGTGCTTTTAGCGATGGGTCTTACGCATGAAGTTGCCCATGGATCGTTACGCATTAGCCTGGGTCGAGCTAACACCGAGGCTGACGTAGATTTTGTGTTGCAGGAGCTACCAGGAATTGTCGAGCGTCTGCGGGCCATGTCGCCCTTGTATCAAGGTTAAGGGGGAAACAAGATGTATTCAGATAAAGTAATGGACCATTTTACCAATCCGAGGAATGTAGGGGAAATTGCAGATGCAAGCGGCATTGGTGAGGTTGGAAACGCACGCTGTGGCGACATTATGAAGTTGTGGATCAAAGTGGAAAATGATGTAATAACTGATGTGAAGTTCAAGACCTTCGGTTGTGGTGCCGCAATTGCCACCTCCAGTATCATTACTGAAATGGCCATTGGTAAGACTATCGAAGATGCGGAGCAAATTACTAACCAACAGGTGGCGGAAGCACTTGAGGGTCTCCCACCACTAAAGATGCATTGTTCGAACTTGGCAGCGGAAGCACTGAACGCGGCCATTGAAGATTACCGTAAAAAAGCGACTGGCAATTCTGCTTCCTAGAAAATGCTTATCTGCCTTGCTTCACCGAGTCCTGACTCGGTGATTTTTTTTGACCAAATTGGAGAAGCTAGCTCTAGAAAACTAAATGAGGTGATGGTAGTGGCCAATGGTCGAAACATGATGATAATGGGCCTGGCAGGATTGGCCTTAGGCATTTATGTGGGTAATACCATGAAGCGGGGCGCCGTATCTAGGCAAGTCCTTTCAACTGGACGTCACTTGATGCGCAGGGCCCGGGGAACGGTGGAGCAGCAGCTCAATAACTGGATGGATTGAAAACTGTGTCCAAACGCACCTGGAGCGTAGTGGCAGTAGTTGGGATACTCATTTTTTTGTACCGGGTCAGGACTGTTCTGACCCCTTTCTTATTCGCGATCCTGATCGCCTATACCCTCTATCCTCTTATTGTGGCAGTGGAAAAAAGGGGGGCCTCGAGAATTGTGGCAATCCTTATTGTCTACGCGGTTTTTGGGGTATTCATGGGGGTTGTGTCCTGGAGCGCTCTTCCTAAACTATTGAAGGAACTCGAGCAAATTGCTCGCAGGATACCTGATCAGGCAATGCAACTAGAAGAGTTGGGCCACGATGCGGTGGGATTTTTTCGGCGCGTTCAGCTTCCCGCAACAATAAGGGATGCGGTGGGTATTGTGATGGAGCGTATTCAGTTGGCTATGGAGGGATTAGCCACTAGAGTTATGCAGTTTTTAATGGGGGCCTTCGCCAACATGATCTCGCTGATCATCTCTCCCATTTTGGCGTTTTATTTTCTGAGAGATCATCAAGCAATGCGCGAACGTACTTTGAGGTATGTTCCCGCGAAATACAGGGGTGATGCGCAGAACATCTTGAGGGAGATTAACTCTGCACTGAATGGGTTTTTCCGGGGTCAACTCTTGGTTTGTCTCTTCGTGGGTCTATTTACTTATGCAGGGCTACTATTGTTAGATATTCCCTATGCCCTGTTTATTGGTCTTGTGGCGGGTCTATTTGACATTATTCCTTACTTCGGACCTGTGTTAGGTTTTCTTCCTGCTGCCGCTTTGGCGCTGTCTAAATCTCCCCTCACCGTGTTGTGGGTTTTACTCTTGTTTGTTGGAGCAAATCAAATTGAGAATGGTATAATTTCGCCCAAAATCATAGGTGATCGGGTAGGGCTACATCCCCTTGTTGTGATCTTTGCTGTGCTTGTTGGGGGTAATCTTTTGGGAATCTTGGGTATGCTCCTAGCGATTCCTATAGCCGCAATTATTCGGGTGATTCTCGAATATTTCTTATTGCGTCGACCCCAGCCACAATAATCTGCTAGAGACTGGGGACAAGCATCTTGGCTTATCCCTTCTTTTTTGGGTCGTTACGCAGCAAACAGGTTCTGTTGACAATGCAAACACACTTGGATAATATTGTGTTAGTGAGGGACACGCTTTGTCCTTTGTTTAGAAATGGGGGGAACCGCGTTCGCGGCATGATATGAGAAGTTTTACAGTTGATGAGATTCGTACTATGTTTCTAGATTTTTTTGCAGGTAAAGACCACCGCGTTTTACCCAGTGCTTCACTAATCCCCCATGGGGATCCCACCTTATTGTTGACAGTGGCCGGTATGGTACCCTTTAAGCGCCAGTTCTTAGGTTTGGAAAAACCAGTCCATCCTAGGGTGGCTACCAGCCAGAAGTGCATTCGCACTGGAGATATTGACAATGTTGGGAAAACAGATCGCCATGGTACCTTCTTTGAGATGTTAGGGAACTTTTCCTTTGGTGATTATTTTAAGAAAGAGATCATTCCTTGGGCCTGGGAGTTTGTTGTGGACCATCTTCAACTACCCCCCGATCGGCTCTGGGTTTCTATTTACTTAGACGATGACGAAGCTTTCGAGATCTGGCACAATGACGTTGGTGTGCCTGCTGAGCGAATTGTGAGACTGGGAAAAGAGGATAACTTCTGGGAAACCGGTTCTGGGCCATGTGGTCCTTGTTCGGAAATCCATATCGATCGTGGTCCTGAGTTTGGCTGTGGCGACCCTGATTGCAAGCCTGGGTGCGATTGCGAACGTTATTTAGAGTTTTGGAATCTTGTATTTATCCAGTTCCACCAAGATGGTGACACCTATACTCCTTTAGAGAAGAAGAGTATTGATACAGGTATGGGTTTAGAGCGCGTAGCAGCACTTTTGCAGGGGAAAAACAGCATTTTCGAGGTGGATATTCTTCGCCCAATTCTGGATGGAGTAGGGAAATTGGCGGGAGTGGCTTATGGAGATAGTCCTGAAGCGGATATGTCACTTCGCGTGATTACAGACCATCTGCGTGCGGTTACATTTTTGGTGGCGGATGGAGTTTTGCCGAGCAATGAAGGTCGAGGATATGTGCTTAGGAGACTTCTGCGGAGGGCGATTAGGCATGGGCGGTTGCTGAATATTGAGGGGCCGTTTGCTACCAAAGTTGTTGATCTAGTGATTAACCAGATGAAACAAGGTTATCCCGAGTTGGTTGAACGTAGAGACTATGTGTTTAATGTTGTTGGCTTGGAAGAACAGCGTTTTAACGAAACTCTAGGGCAAGGTTTGAGACTTTTACAGGATTTGGTTAGTCAAGCTAAAGAAGCAGGTTCCAATGAAATATCAGGTAAAGATGCTTTTCAGCTGTACGACACCTTTGGTTTCCCTCTGGATTTGACCAGAGAAATTCTCGCCCATGACGGTCTGAGAGTGGACGAAGAAGGCTTTACTCAGGCCATGAATGCACAAAGAGAACGGGCTAGAAAGTCCCGTACAGCCCACGGATATCTTGATAGTAGCCTCGAAGTCTATAAGGAGCTCGCAGGCGTGGTCTCGACTGAGTTTGTAGGTTATGAATATAACGAAGTTGAAGCCAAAGTCATGGGGATTATTGTGGATGAGCAGGGTGTAGATCGGGCAAATGCTGGAGAGCAGGTTGCGATTATTTTGGATCGTACTCCTTTCTATGCTGAAGGTGGCGGACAAGTGGCCGATGAGGGCAGACTTGAAACGGAAACGGGTGTAGTTCGCATAACCGATGTACGTAAACCTGTTCAGGGGTTGATCTGTCATTTGGGTAAGGTGGAAAGCGGTTTTGTAACCACAGCGAGTAACGGTCGGGCTATGATCGATGTTGAACGCCGCAAGGAAACTGCGCGCCATCATACCGCTACTCATCTGTTGCATCGGGCCTTAAAAGACCTCTTAGGCGATCACGTCAATCAAGCAGGATCTTTTGTTGGGCCAAAGCGACTGAGATTTGACTTTACCCACTTCCAGGCTGTGAGTGAGGAAGACCTGCGGGCAATTGAAGATCAAGTCAATCGGGAGATTCTCAAGAATTCTCCTGTGGTTCCCACTATTACTGACTTAGAGAGTGCGAAACAGCAGGGCGCTATGGCACTCTTTGGAGAGAAGTATGAAGATGAAGTAAGGATGGTGCAGGTAGGCGGTTATTCACTCGAGCTTTGCGGCGGAACCCATGTGGAAGCCACAGGCGAGATCGGAATGTTTAAGATTCTTTCGGAAGGCAGTGTGGCAGCTGGAGTAAGGCGCATAGAGGCAGTTGTAGGTAGCGAGGCTTTAGCACAGATTCGAGCTCGAGAAGCTGTTTTACAGCAACTTCAGTTGAAATTACAGGTTCAAGCAGAAGTATTACCAGAACAAGTTGAACGTCTATTAGAGACAAACCGCCAGCTTGAAAAGGAAATCGCTGATGTGAAGAAGCAAAATGTTCTTGGCGCATTGGATTCCTTGCTCGCAGGCGCAGAAAAGGTCGGAGATGCCTCCATTGTTGTGGCTGAAGTGGATGCGGAGGATCCAGAGGATTTGCGGGTCTTAGGTGATAGCATTAGAGACCGCCTAGATCCTGTAGCTATTTTGCTTGGATCTAGGAGTGACGACAAGGTGTTGTTGCTCAGCATGATTTCCCAATCCTTAACTTCAGCAGGGCTCCATGCTGGAAATGCGGTAAAAAATGCGGCTAAGATCTGCGGCGGTGGAGGCGGTGGCAGACCAGATATGGCTCAGGCTGGTGGACGTTTGCCCGAGAAACTCCCTGAAGCACTTCAAGAAAGTAGGCAGTTCTTTAAGGAACTTTTGGAGGGAATTATTCAAGAGTAAGGGAATAAAGATAAAGAGACAAGTGCAAGAGGAGGGAAACTATGAGTGAGGCTCACGACAAGACGTCATTATTTAGTTATAAGGCGTTTGAGGAGGATTCTTCAGAGGTAAGGACCGTTTTGCAGCAGGTGTATGAGGCACTGCAGGATAAAGGTTATAATCCCTTCGGACAGATCGTAGGTTACCTGATGTCGGGAGATCCAACATTCATCACAAATCACAAAAATGCCCGTTCTCTCATTGCACAACTAGATAGGGATGTAATCCTAGAAGAACTCGTGACACACTATCTCAAGCGAAACGGATAATGTTGAGGTATGGGGCTGTTAGTGGACTAACGGCCCGCACTGGTTCTCGTTTGACGGCAAAGGAGTGTATCGGTTGACACGGATTAGCGCAGACAGTACCTGTGATCTTTCGGCGGACATAATAGAGGATCTTGGTATTTCTATTACTCCCCTGAGCATCACGGTGGGCGACGAGGTGTTCAGAGATGGTGTGGACATTCGCCCGAAGGATATTTTTTCATATGTAGATGCGGGAAAAACCTGCAAAACCGGTGCAGTAAACATTTTTGAATACCAGAATCACTTTCAGAAGTTGACCGCCAATGGCGATGAGGTTGTCCATATTTGCTTAGGCTCTCAGTTTTCTTCTTGTTATAATAATGCTTTATTGGCTTCTCGAGACTTTTCCAACGTTACAGTGATTGATTCTGCAAACCTTTCGACTGGAAGTGGTCATTTGGTTTATGAGGCAGCTAGATTAGCTGCCCAAGGAATGGAGGCAGACAAGATCGCAGTCACCCTTGAAGATATGGTGCCCAAGATTGATTCTAGCTTTATTATCGATCAGCTAGATTATCTGGCCAAAGGTGGGCGTTGTTCGTCCGTTACTGCCCAGGGAGCCAAGATCTTACGTTTAAAACCCAGCATAGAAGTGCGTAATGGAGTCATGATTGTGGGGCGTAAGTATCGGGGCAACTTTGAGAAAGCTGTCAAGTTATACGTTTTGGATCGTTTGCAGCAGAATGGTAACCTAGATCGAAGTCGAATGTTCATTACCCATGCAGGTTGCCACCCTGAAATTGTGGCTCTTGTCCGTTCATTGGTTGAAGAAAATGGAGAGTTTGAAGAGATAATTGTTACTGAGGCAGGTTGCACTATTTCCAATCATTGCGGTCCCAATACGCTGGGTGTTTTGTTCAAACGATTAAGTTGAGGAGATCTGGCTTGGAATATGTAGAATTGGGCCGTACTGGCCTTCGTGTTTCAAAATTATGTTTTGGCGCCCTAACCATTGGTCCCCTGCAAAGAGGGCTTTCACCACAGGAAGGAAGCCGAATTTTGCGACGGGCCTTGGAACTGGGCGTTAATTTTATTGATACAGCAGAGTTATATGACACTTATGAGCATATTCGTTTGGCTCTGGAGGGATTTGCCGCCTCTGAACGGGTTGTTGTGGCGACCAAGTCATATGCCTATTCTCGTGACGGTATGTTGCGTAGCTTAGAACAGGCACAACAGGGTCTGGGTTTGGATGTCATCCCCGTTTTTCTCCTCCATGAACAAGAGTCTAGCCATACTTTACGGGGCCATTGGCCAGCCTTAGAAACTCTCTGGGAGGCTAAGAAGGCAGGAATAGTTCAGGCAGTTGGCATCTCCACCCATCATGTGCAAGGTGTGCTGGCTGCAAGTGCCATACCTGAGATAGACGTGATTTCGCCCTTGATTAATTTGACGGGCATCGGAATTCAAGGTGGAACCAGAGATGAGATGTTGGCGGCGATTATCCAAGCTACCCGAGCCGGGAAGGGATTATACGCCATGAAGCCTTTAGGTGGAGGTCACTTGTTGAGAACCTGGTCCGAAGCACTGGAGTACTTACTTGGGATTCCAGAAGTCCATTCCATTGCAGTTGGCATGAAGAGTTTATCTGAGGTAGAACATAATGTGGCCTTTTTTAAGGGAAGGCGCGATCTGCCAAGACCTGAAGCCGCCACGAGGCGTTTACACATTGATGATTGGTGTCTCGGTTGTGGAGCCTGCGTAAAAGCTTGTCCGAATGGTGCTTTAGAGATTACAGAAGGCAAGGCAGTTGTAGCCTTTAGGGAGCAATGCGTATTTTGCGGATATTGTGGTGCCAGTTGCCCAGAATTCGCCATTAAAGTGATCTAGGAGAGTTAAGATTGAGGATACTTGGTTTAGATGTGGGCGAAAAAACAATTGGTATAGCGGTAAGTGACTTAATGGGCTGGACAGCCCAGGGGGTCACTGTTGTTAGACGGACCAGCTTGGAAAAGGATTTGGCTGCGCTCAGGGATCTGGTGGAGGAGTACCAAGTAGACAAGTTTGTCTTGGGTTTGCCCCGGAGGACAGATGGCAGCTATGGTCCTGAAACGGAAAAGATTTACCAATTTGCCTCTGTATTGGAAAGGGAATTTGCACTACCGGTAGAATATTGGGATGAACGGTTTTCTACCGTATCCGCTGAGCGGATTCTACTAGAAGGAGACGTGAGTAGGGCTAAGCGCCGTAAAGTAATTGATCAGGTGGCTGCAACAGTCATTTTGCAGGCATATTTGGATCGTAAGCAGTAAAAGCTAGCATTTAAAGGGAGGAGTGTAGTTATGTCTAATACACATGATCACGATCACAACCATGACCATGACCACGATTTTGAAAACACTATTGTCTTGGTGGATGAAGATGGCACTGAACACGAGTTTACCGTGTTGGAGTACCTAGAAGTAGACGATCAGTTTTACGCTGTTTTATTGCCCGAGGAGGATCCTGAAGGGGAAGCGTTTATTTTTAAGGTTGAAGTAGATGAGAATGGTGAAGAGTTTCTCATGGACATCGAAGATGATGAGGAGTTTGACAGAGTAGTAGCGGTCTTAGAGTCTGAGGAATAAGCCGCCAGAATTTGCTTCTTTTGGGGGTGTACTCTATGCCCGAATGTATGCAAGCAACGTCGAAACGGACCTGGCTTAACGCGGTCCGTTTTATGTTCATAATGCTACTTTTAGGAGCCATTTTAGTTGCAATGTCGCTTGCCACTGTCATTGTGGTGGGCAACCGTCCATTAAGTACTGATCCTGCTTCTTTAAGCAAAGTTGTAAAGATTCCGCAGGGAATAGGAGCGACTCAGATAGCAAATCTCTTAGCGGAAGAGGGTTTGATTGCCAATCCCAACCTCTTTCGGTTCTTGATCAAGTTGGAAGGTGCTGAACAAAGTCTCCAGGCTGGTTCTTACCTACTTAATGCCCAGATGAGGCCCTTGGAAATCATTGAACACTTGGTCTCCGGTAAGATCACTACTGTACGGGTGGTCATTCCGGAAGGATTTGAGATCAAGCAAATTGCTACCGTGTTGGAAGAACGGGGCTTGGCTGATCGAGAACGGTTTATTGAGTTGGCCTCTAACGCTCAGCTGGTTTTTGGAGAGAGTCTCCCAATTGAACTGCCCATTGATTCCCTAGAGGGATATTTGTTCCCTGATACGTATTATTTTTCAGAGGGGCAGAGGGAAGAGGACTTAATCGGTCAGATGGTGGATCGTTTTATCGAGGTTACCACAAAAGAGATTGTGCCGTTACTGGCAGAAAGTGAGTTTACTCTGCATGAAGTTGTCACACTAGCATCCATTGTAGAACGGGAAATCATGGTAGACCGGGAGAGACCCATCGTTGCTTCAGTCTATCTCAACAGACTTGCCATTGATATGCCCCTTCAAGCAGATCCTACGGTACGGTACGTAACCGCCGAAGAACGCCCGCAGGTGCTATATCGTGATTTAGAGATTGATTCGCCTTACAACACTTATCGTAACCGTGGTTTACCGCCGGGACCCATTGCCAGCCCAGGGCTTGCTTCTATGCTGGCGGTGCTAAACCCAGCTGAAACGGATTATTTCTTTTTTGTCAGTAGGCGAGATGGCACTCATGAGTTTACGAGAACTTATAATGAACATTTGCGTGCTCGGCGTCTTTTAGGTTATTAGGGAGGACAAGGTAGTGAAGATTCCAGAAATTTTGGCCCCAGCAGGCAATATGGAAAAGGCATTGGTTGCCATGGAATACGGTGCCGATGCTTTGTATCTAGCAGGGAAAGCTTTTGGTATGAGGGCTAAGGCGGGTAACTTCAGTATGGAGGAGTTGCAAGAGGTTTTAGCCATAGCCCATGGTCGTGGGGTAAAGATCTATGTTACAGTAAATGTCTTTGCCCATAACAATGAAATAGATATGCTTCCAGAGTATTTGACGAAACTGGAAGAACTGAAAGTGGATGGCATCATAGTGGCTGATGTGGGCGTGTTTGCCTTAGCAAAGCAGTATGCGCCTAGTATTCCGGTACATTTGAGTACTCAGGCCAACACAGTCAACTATCAGGCCGCCAAGGTGTGGGAAGAACTTGGTTTTTCCCGCTTGGTAATGGCTAGAGAATTGACTCGAGAAGAGATTGCCAAGGTGTGTCAAGAAACCAATGTGGAAATTGAGGTCTTTGTCCATGGTGCCATGTGCGTTGCTTATTCAGGTAGGTGCTTGTTGAGCAATGTGTTAACTGGTCGAGATGCAAATCGCGGTGAGTGTGCTCAGAGTTGTCGTTGGCGCTACGCGGTGATGGAAGAGACAAGACCAGGTGAGTACATGCCCATCGAAGAAGATGATGGTGGTACCCATATCTTTAATTCCAAGGACCTTCGTCTAATCGAGTACATTCCCGATTTGGTAAAAATCGGCGTGGATAGCTTAAAGATCGAAGGGCGTATGAAGAGTTCGTATTACGTGGCAACTGTGGTGCGGGCTTATCGGCAAGCGTTAGATCTCTATGCTGCAGATCCGGAAAACTATGTGCTTCCCCAAGAACTTTTGGATGAGTTGGACAAGGTAAGTCATCGACCTTACTGGTCAGGGTTCTTTGTTCCTTCCGATGCTGGTATCCATCGGCCAACCGGCTCTTATATTAGAGAATATGATGTGGTTGGGGTTGTAGAGAGTTATGATGAGGAAAAAGGGGAGGCCATTGTAGGAGTACGCAATCGCCTTTTGGTGGGTGAAGAGGTGGAAGTGATGCAACCTCGGGGACCCATTGTTTCTCACACAATTACCCAGATGATTCGCTTGGAACCGGAAGAAGAGCTTAATGAAGCCCATGCGAACTTCACAGTGCGTATTCCCATGGAAGCAGTTCAACCATATTCTATGCTTCGCATCAACCGCGGTTAAAAGATTTGATAGTGAGCCGAGACTAGTTCTCGGCTTTTTGAAAGGAAGTGTTTTCTTTGGCCCTTTGGCAAGTGGGAGCAGAACACACAGTGGAAATTACAGGATTGACTCACGAAGGCCAAGGTGTAGGCAGGGTAGAGGGACGAGTAGTCTTTGTCCCCCAAACTATTCCTGGTGATCGCGCTAAAGTAGGCTTTGTACACGTTAAAGAAAGCCTGGCCCATGCTGAGCTCTTAGAGATTCTATCGCCTTCACCGGATCGCAGGGAACCGAGCTGTCCCCATGCCAAGCTTTGTGGAGGTTGTCAACTCCAGCATATGGATTATCAAGCACAACTGCGCTGGAAGAGACAGCAAGTAGTTGATGCCTTAGAGAGAATCGGCAAGCTGGACGTTCCTGTTCTACCTGTTTTAGGTATGAAACAGCCTTACCATTATCGCAACAAGGGTCAGTTTCCTTTGGGGAAACAGGGGAAAAAGTTGGTTTTAGGACTATTTCAAAAAGGCAGTCATGACATTGTGGATTTGGAAACCTGTGAGATCATCCATCCCTTGATCACCAAGTTGGCCTTAGCGGTGAAACGTACTGCCCAAGACTTGGGGATAGAACCGTATGATGAAATCAACCACACTGGGGTATTGAGGCATGCTGTAATTAGAGTCAGTTTTTCTGACGAAAAATTGATGTTGATTTTAGTAACCAGGACAAAGGATCTGCCAGCGAAGGATGCGTTAATTGCCAAGCTCATCCAGGAGGTTCCGGAGTTGGTTAGTGTGGTTCACAATGTGAATTCGAAGGTGACGAATGTTATCTTAGGGAGGGAGACAAAGACTCTTTGGGGTGACGATTATCTTGTGGACACCATTGGCCATCTTAGTTATGCTATTTCGCCTGGTTCTTTCTTTCAGGTGAACCCCGAGCAGACTAAGGTTCTCTATGATTTGGTGCGCGAAAAAATGCCCTTAACAGGAACTGAGACGGTCCTCGATCTCTATTGCGGAGCAGGGACAATCGGACTTTACCTAGCAGAGAGGGCTAACAAGGTTATTGGTGTTGAAACCTTTGCGGCAGCGGTGGAAGATGCCCGGTACAATGCTCAGCTAAATGGCATCACCAACGCTAGCTTTTACGTGGGAAAGGCAGAAGACGAGCTTGCCAAACTGATCAAGAAATACAAAGGGATTGATGGTGCGGTTCTTGATCCGCCACGAAAAGGTTGTGAGGCATCTGTTTTGGATGCCCTAGCCAAGGCGAAAGTGCCTAATATTGTCTATGTGTCATGCAATCCAGCCACCTTAGCTAGGGACTTGAACTACTTGACCAGTCTGGGGTATGCCGCAGGTGAGGTCCAACCGGTGGATATGTTTCCCTGGACCAGTCACGTTGAGACGGTGGTATTGATGTCAAGGAAAGAGGATAAATAGGCTCTGAAAGGCTTGATTTATGGGCTTTTCTGGTTTTTGGGCAAGACCGGAAGACGGAAACGAAACGATCTATAGAAACATATCT